>CAJUFC010000121.1 GCA_910585565.1 uncultured Eggerthellaceae bacterium
AGAGCGCACGCAGCCCCACAACGCAAAGCCCACCGCCACCACAAAGCCACCCTCCAAAAAGGACACCCCAACACCCTAGAGGCGTCTGGTTGCCCTCACTTACCAGCGCGGTCTATCTCTATTGTCACGCGTCACGTGACATGATACAATTGCTGCGAGGTGAGGCGGATGATACGGTCGTTTGCGGACGAAAAGACAGAAGCGCTCTATCGCGACGGCTCATCCAAGGCTTTTCCGCAGGAAATTCAGGGGCGAGCGCTTCGCAAGCTGGACATGATCGACAGCGCCTTCGCCGCTGAGGACTTGAGGGTGCCGCCCGGCAATCGGCTCCACCGGCTTCAGGGGAGCCGGTTTGGCCAGTATTCGATTTCCGTCAACGATCGGTGGCGCATCTGCTTCAACTTCAAGGATGCCGATGCCTACGACGTCGAGTTGTGCGACTACCACTGATGCGATGCGCTGAGAGCGAGGCGACGTTTCGTGAGCGATACCATGATTTTCATAGCGAGAAAGCCAACGCACCCGGGCGAGATGCTGCGGGAGGAGTTTCTGCCCGACTTCGGCCTGTCGGTGGCGCGCCTTGCGGAGCTTCTGGGCGTATCTCGCCAATCGGCAAACGAGCTCATTCGCGAGCGGCGCGCCGTGAGCCCCGAGATGGCCTTGCGCCTGGCTCGAGTGTTTGGCACAACGCCGCAGTACTGGCTCAACATGCAGCGCAACGTCGACCTCTGGCAATCGCTCGACCTTCACCGAGACGACATCATGCAGCTCAAGCCTCTCGCCGCCGCCAACTAGGCAAACCAGCCTTTGCCTTGCCGTCGGGGCGCACTGAGGGGCGTTCGGCATTATGAAGGGGTGCCGTATTCTGGCCCTTCTCCTTTCGTTTGGATCGTGCGCGGGCGGGTTCGTTATATAATTGCTCAGATATGCGAAAACAGGTGAGAACCGTGTAGGAAAGCGATGTCGAGATGCAATATATGACCACTGCGGAGATTCGCGAGGCGTACCTGAAATATTTCGAGGAGCGCGGCAACAAGCGCATGCCGTCGTCCTCTTTGGTGCCGGATGACCCGTCGCTGCTGCTGACGAGCGCCGGCATGGTGCAGTTCAAGCCCTACTATCTACAGCAAAAGCAGCTGGAAGAGCCGTACGTGGGCGCGACGACCGCGCAGAAGTGCGTGCGCACCAACGACATCGACATTATCGGTACGACCGGCCGTCACCTGTCGTTCTTCGAGATGATGGGCAACTTCTCGTTCGGCAAGTACTTCAAAAAGGAGATGTGCGACATGGCGCTCGACTTCTCCGTGAACGTGCTGGGCCTGCCCAAGGAGAAGCTGTACTTTACGGTGTTCGAGGACGACGACGAGACGATCGAGATTTGGAAGGCGCTGGGCGTGGCCGACGACCACATATCGCGCCTGGGCGAGGACGACAACTTCTGGCGCGCTGGCCCAACCGGGCCGTGCGGACCGTGCTCCGAGCTGTATTACGATCAGGGGCCCGAGTTCGGCTGCGGCAGCCCCGATTGTGCGCCAGGCTGTGATTGCGACCGTTTCTTGGAGTACTGGAACTGCGTGTTCACCCAGTTCGACGGCCAGGAGGACGGCAGCTTCGTCGAACTGCCCAAAAAGAACATCGATACCGGCATGGGGCTCGAGCGCATCGCGGCCATCATGCAGGGCGTCCAGTCGAACTACGAGACGGACGTGCTGCGCTCTCTCGTGGCCGTAGGGGAGAAGCTGTCGGGCAAGACGTACGGCGACGACCCCAAGGTCGACCTCTCGCTGCGCATCATGGCCGACCACTCGCGTGCCATCACGTTCATGATCGCTGATGGCATCATCCCGTCGAACGAGGGCCGCGGCTACGTGCTGCGCCGCCTCTTGCGCCGCGCCATCATGAAGGCGCACCTCATTGGGGTGGAGGGTCACTTCCTCAACGATTACGTGGACGAGATCGTGCGCCTGATGGGGGATGTGTATCCCGAGATCGTGGAGAATCGCGAGCTTGAGCGCAAGCTGATGCTGGCTGAGGAGGACCGCTTTGGCGCCACGCTGCGCCAGGGCAAAGCCTATCTCGAGGACGAGATCGCGTCTTTGGACGGCACGATGCTGCCGGGTGCCTCGGCGTTCGTCCTGCACGACACCTACGGGTTCCCCATCGATATTACGAAAGAGATTGCCGAGGAGGCAGGCATCTCTGTTGACATGGATGCCTTCGAGGCCGAGATGGCGGCTCAGCGCGAGCGCGCTCGCTCGGCAGGCGCCAAGGACGCTGAGGCGGCATGGTCGACGTATGGCGGCATCCATAGCGATATTCTCGCCAAGGTGGGTCCAACGACGTTTGTCGGCTATGACCAGACCGAGGCAATGGCTCATGTCGTCGCGCTCATGAAGGACGGCAGCGAGGTGGAGCGCCTGGAAGCAGGCGACACGGGCGAGCTCGTGCTTGACGTGACTCCGTTCTACGCTGAGATGGGTGGCGAGGTGGGAGACACGGGCGTGCTGCACGACGGCATCGCCACGGCATATGTCACCGACACGACGACGCCCGAGAGCGGTCTGTATGTCCACCACGTCACGGTGGAGGGCGGCAGCGTATCCGTGGGGGACGAGGTTGCGGCAGCGGTGGATGCGCATCGCCGTGCCGCCATCGAGCGCAACCACACCGGCACCCACATTCTGCATGCAGCCTTGCGCGAGGTGTTGGGCGACCACGTGCGCCAGAAGGGCTCGTACGTGGGAGCTGACCGCCTGCGCTTCGACTTCACCCATTTCGAGGCCATGACGCCCGAGCAGATTGCCGAGGTCGAGCGCGTGGCCAACAACAAGATCATGGAGGCCATCCCGACGACGGTGTACGAAACGTCGTTGGATGCTGCTCGCGCCGATGGCGTGACGGCTCTGTTTGGAGAGAAGTACGGAGACGAGGTGCGCGTCGTGGCAGCGGGCGACTTCTCGCGCGAGTTGTGCGGCGGCTGCCATGTGGACAACACGGCCGAGATCGGCTTCATGAAGATTACGAGCGAATCGAGCGTCGGTGCCAACATCCGCCGCATCGAGGCCGTTACTAGCTACGGCGCTCTGGCATACGTCAACAAGATCGAAAGCGAGCTGCGCGAGACGGCAGCCGAGCTCAAGGTGCCGCTGTTCGACGTGAGCGAGCGTACCGCTTCCAACCTGAAGGCGATGAAGGAGGCAGCGGCTGCAGCCAAGCGCGGCAAGGAGGCCGTGGCCGACGACGACATCAACCGCTTGCTGGGACTGGCTGTGGAGGCGCCGGGCGGATACCCGGTCATCATCGCCAAGGCGCCGGCTATCAAGTCTGGCGGCCAGCGGCATCTGTGGGACGTCGTGCGCTCGCGCATGAAGGCGCCAGGTGCCATCGTCTTGGCCGGCGTCGACGAGGGCAAGGTCACGCTGATGGCGGCGGCTGCCGACGAGGCCGTGGCGAAGGGCTTCGATGCCAAGGCGCTCATCCAGGCGATGGGGCCGGCCGTGGGTGGCGGTGGCGGCGGCAAGCCGACCATGGCGCAAGCCGGCGGCAAGAACGTGGACGGCATTGATGACGCCCTCGAGATCGCAAGGAACATGCTTCTGTAGAGCAGGGCTCTGACGATGCGCGTGATGGCCTTGGACATAGGGGAGAAGCGGACCGGGGTCGCCATCAGCGACCCGCAAGGGCGCGTGGCCTCTCCCGTGGCCGTCCTGCCAAGCGCGGAGGTGGTGACTGGCGCGCGGTCGTTTCGGCTGTTGCTGGATGACTGGGAGCCAGAGCTTTTGGTGTGCGGGCTGCCTCGGTCGCTGTCAGGGGAAGAGGGCAAGCAGGCGGCACGAATACGCGAGGCAGCGGATGGTATCGCTCGCGTTGCCGGCATTCCTCATGAGTTCGCAGACGAGCGTCTCAGCTCGCGCGAAGCCAAGCAGTCGCTGCGCGATATGGGGTATGATGAAAAGCATATGCGCGGCAAAGTGGACATGATTGCGGCGAGCCTGTTCCTGCAGTCATGGTTGGACGCACGCGCCGATTCCTAGGAGACAACATGGCGTTTCATTCCAAGCAGGTTCCCATCTCGTCGAAGAATAGCCATGCTGCTCGCAATGCGCATGCCCGCGCCAAAGAGGCGGTGCCGTCGTATGACACGAGCTTCATCCGGCCCAAGCGGTCGAAAGCGCCCCTCATCATCGTGCTGATTGTGCTGGTGGTGCTGGCGGCTGCCGGGGCTGCGTTCTACTTCTTGGTGTGGAATTCTGACGCGGAGACGCTGTCCCCGGGCCAAGAGGCCATCGTTACCATCGAGCAGGGCGAAGGTGCCAGAGACGTGGCGGATTCGCTTCTGGAGGCGAAGCTCGTCGGCAACGCTCGCAAGTTCGTCGATTTGGTGAGCAGCGAGAATGCCGCCTCGTCGCTCATCCCGGGCGTCTATCAGTTCGAGGGCGGCACGTCGATGAACGCGATTCTCGACGCGCTCACGACAGGTCCTGCGGCCACGGCCGATACGCTGACCATCCCTGAGGGCTACACGCGCGCCAACGTTGCCAAGGCAGTCGCCGAGGCGACGCACGGGCGCATCAGCGAGCAGGAGTTCCTGAGCGCCACTGCCCACGCGACAGCGTATGCGACTGATTACCCGTTCCTGGTCAGCGCGGGAGATGCCTCGCTCGAGGGCTTCTTGTTTCCCAAGACCTATTCCGTCACGGCGGCTGACGATGCCGCCAGCGTGACGAAGATGATGCTCAAGCAGTTTGGCGAGGAAATCTCTGGGCTGGACTTCGCCTATCCGGAGAGCCAGGAGCTTTCGCTCTACGGTGCGGTAGAGCTCGCCTCCATCGTGCAGAAGGAGGGCAAGCCGGAGAACTATGCGCGGGTGGCGTCAGTGTTCTACAACCGCCTCGCCTCCGAGCGGCCGTATCTTGAGTCGGACGCGACGACAGCATACGAGGTGGGGCATGACCCTACGGGTGAGGAGGTGCATGCGGACACGCCGTACAGCACGTACACGCACCCCGGGCTGCCTCCGACGCCGATCTGCAATCCTTCCATCGAGGCCATCAAGGCCGTGTGCGCTCCGGAGACGACGGACTATATGTACTTCTATTCGTTCGATGACGGGACGTACGAGTTCAGCAAGACGTACGAGCAGCATCAGCGCGCCTATTCGTAGGATGCCTCAGAGGATGTCGCCGTTTGCGGTAGCGGACCCAGGCGCAGGTGCGCTGTTTGGCAGCAGGGCCATGCGCAGGGCATAAGGCGCCACGATGCCGTTTTTCGAACCGGACAGATTCTTTTCGCGGATAACCGCCATCGACATTCAGCGCGACCTCGTTGACCGGGGCTTGGTGAACGTGTTGCTGGATATCGACAACACGGTGCGCTCGCGGGCGACCGGCGACATTCCTCATGACGTGGGCGTTTGGATGGGCCGAGCGCGCGATGCGGGCGTGCGGTTTTGCCTGTTGTCCAACAACTGGCACGACAGCGTCTATGCGTTCGCTGAGCGGTGCGATCTGCCCATCGTCGCCAAGTCGATGAAGCCGCTGCCGCACGGCTATCTTTTGGCAATGCGCAAGCTGGGCGCTGCGCGGACGAGCACGGTGGCGATAGGTGATCAGGTTCTGACCGACGTGGTGGGGGCCCATCTCGTCGGCGTCGAGGCATGGCTCGTGCTGCCGCTGGCCGAAGTCGACCTCACGCATACGCGCGTGCTGCGGCTGTTCGAGCGCGGGCTCATTGGCGCGCGCGAGCCCGAGCCGGTAGGGGCTGGGGTCCCTGCTTCGGTGCCGCTGGCCATGGCCGGGGCGACTGTTGGCTCGGCCATGGCTTCGGCGCCCGCGTCAGATGCGGTCGATGTGATGCCCGTGCCGGCGGCGCCTGCCGTCCCGATGGGGCCGCCCTCTTCTCGAAAGGAGCATGCATGACGAATGCGACCAAACAGCTCTACATCTTGGGTCATCCGGTGGCCCATTCGAAATCGCCTGCCATGTACAACGCGGTCTATGAGCGCATGGACCTGCCGTGGCGCTACGACCGAGCGGACCTTGCGACGAGCGAGGAGGCGCGCGCGTTCATTGCCAAGCGCGCTTACCTATCCATCAACGTCACCACGCCGTACAAGCCCGAGGCGTATGCGGCGGCCACCGTCAAGGCCGCAACGGCGCAACTGGCTGAGGGCGTCAATCTGCTCGTTGCCAAGGAAGACCAGCTGATTGGGTACAACGTCGACGGCCAGGGATGTGTGCGCTTCCTTGAGCGCGAAGGTGTGGACTTCCGCGAGCGTGCTGTGGCCGTGTGCGGCACGGGGCCGACGGCGGTGTCCATCCTGCACGCTGCGGTGGTGGCTGGGGCGCGTCAGGTGCTCTTGCTCGGACGCGACAAGGAGCGGACGCGGCGCGTGCTCGAGCGCTATGTCGAGACGTACCGCCACCTTGCCTCGACGGCGATCTCGCTGCCAGCCCCTGAAGACAACCATCTCGGGTTCGCCGAGGCATACGAGCACGCCGATTACAAGTTCGGCACGTATGAGACGTCCAAGAACGCCATTGCGCAAGCCGACGTCATCATTGACGCGACGGTGCTCGGCATGCGCGAGGGCGACCCGGCCCCGTTTGATGCAGCTCTCTTGAGCGCAGGGCAGACGGTGATGGATACGGTGTATGGGCATGGCGAGACGGCGCTCGTGCGCGCGGCGCGCGAGACGGGGTGCCGCGCGTTCGACGGCGCGGGCATGCTGGTCTCCCAAGGTGCGCTCACGGCCACCATCCTGTGCGAAATCGAGAACGTGGGCAACGTGCCGAGCTATGACGAGCTGTTCGATATAATGGCCACTGCTGCAGGCTTTAGCCTGTAGGTCAAGGATACGGCTGGCTGTAGGACACGTGCGCTGCTTGCTGCGTGGGCTGCGCTCTGCGTTCGATGAGCGCGCGCCTCGGTCGCCAGGGGGGATGACTGCACGATGCAATACATCACAGCAGGCGAGTCTCACGGCCCCAAGCTCACGGCCATCGTGAGCGGGGTGCCGTCTGGGCTTGCCGTCAACATCGACAACATCAATTCCGATCTTGCCCGGCGCCAGGCGGGTTATGGCCGCGGCGACCGGCAAAAGATCGAGCGCGACGCGGCGACGGTGACGAGCGGCGTGCGCTTTGGCCGCACGACAGGCGCCCCCATCTCGATTGACGTCGTCAATCGAGACTGGGCCAACTGGGAGGTGCGCATGGCGGCATTTGGCCGCGCGCCCGTGGACATGCAGCGCGAGGTGACGCCTCGCCCCGGGCATGCCGATTTGGTGGGCGTGCTGCGTACCAACACGGACGACTGTCGCAACATCCTTGAGCGCTCAAGCGCCCGCGAGACGGCGGCGCGAGTCGCGGCTTGCGGCGTGGCAAAGGAATTCTTGGCAGCGCTTGGCGTCGAGGTCATGAGCTACGTCGTCTCCATCGGCAGTGCCTGCATGGCTGACGCCGCCGACCTGGCTCGGGCGGCGTCCTATGCGCCCGTCGAGGTGGAATTTTCCGAAACGCGTTGCCCTGACGCGGAGGCCACCGAGGCCATGAAGCGCGAAATCGACGCAGCCAAGGAAGCTGGCGAGAGTCTGGGTGGCGTCTTTCGCGTGGTGGCGCGTGGACTGGTGCCGGGGCTCGGTTCGTACGCGAGCGGCCCTGAGCGGCTGACGTCGCGTATCGGCAGCGCGGTCTTTTCGATACCGGCAATCAAAGGCGTCGAGTTCGGCCTTGGGTTCGAGGCCGCGCGACGCGTGGGTTCGTCCGTGCATGACCCCATCGTGCTCGATGGTGCCGCGTTCACGCGGACATCCAACAACGCCGGCGGCCTCGAGGGCGGCATGACGACAGGGTTGCCCCTCATCGTCACGGCTGCCATGAAGCCCATTCCGACGCTCATGAACCCGCTCGATACCGTGAACCTCGACACGTTGGAGGTGGAAGAGGCCTCGCGCGAGCGTAGTGACGTGTGCGCCGTGCCGGCTGCCGCCGTCGTGGCCGAAGGCGAGGTGGCTATGGCCCTTGCGAATGCGTACGTGGAGGCGTTCGGAGCCACCTCGATGGCGGACATCAAGGCGAACATCGCGCAGTATCGCGCGCGTCTGGAAACCATGGGGCGCTAGTGTTGGCGGCTGTTCGATGAGCGAGCCTAAGCTGAAAGAGCACGTGTTCTTGGTTGGCTTCATGGGAGCTGGCAAGTCGTCGGTGGCGCGGCGCATCGCGCGCCTGTGTGGCGTGACGTCGCTCGATATGGACACCTATATCGAGCGCGCGCAGGGCAAGGCCATCCGCGACATATTCGCAGCGGGCGGAGAGGGCGCCTTTCGCGCCATCGAGACCGAGACGCTGCTCGATTTGGCATCGCGGCCCGAGCCGTTGATCGTATCCTGTGGCGGCGGCATCGTCACCATTCCGGAAAACTGCCGCATCATGAATGATCATGGCACGGTCGTGCACCTTGCGGTCGATGCCGACGAGGCCGCGAGCCGCATCTCCAACAAGGCGACGCGCCCGCTCTTTAACGATATCGAGTCTGCGCGGGAGCTGTGCGCCGCGCGCATGCCGCTGTACGAAGACGTGGCAGACTTTACCGTGAAGACTGCTGGGAAGAGTGTCTCGCTCATTGCGCGCGAGTTGATTGACCGCCTCACGAGCGAGGGCATTTTGCGATGAGCGCCGTGCGATGAGCGCGTGCGGTTTGCCGTCGAGCTACGTGTAGGGGGCACAGTTTGGGGCTTTCTGCCGACACGGGGGCGAGTGCGTTTTTATAACCTCGACAAACAAGGGGGAACAATGCCAGCAACCAAGATAGTCGTGAACATACCGGGCGAGACGCCCTATGACGTGCGCATTGGCTCGGCGCTGCTGGGCGGTGTCGGCGAGTACTGCCGGCGGCATGACAAGGTCGCCAAAAGCCCGTGCGTGCTCATCATCAGTGACTCGAACGTCGCGCCGCTCTATCTTTCGAGCGTCAAGAACTCGTTTGTGGCGGCGGGATATACCGTGGCGGACATCTCGGTGCCAGCGGGCGAGCCGTCCAAGTCCATCGCGGTGGCAGGCGAGGTCTGGGAGGCCATGGCCCAGTTGGGGCTTGGGCGCGACTGCTGTGTCGTGGCCCTGGGCGGCGGCGTCATCGGTGACTTGGCGGGGTTCGTTGCTGCTACGTACATGCGTGGCGTGCCGATCGTGCAGGTGCCGACCACGCTGCTTTCGATGGTTGATAGCTCGGTCGGGGGCAAGACGGGCATCAATCTGTCTGCCGGCAAGAACCTCGTGGGTGCGTTTCTGCAGCCTGCGTATGTATGCGCATCGCTCGACGTGCTCTCGACATTGCCCGAGCGCGAATGGGCGTGCGGCCTTGGCGAGGTGGCGAAGTCGGCTGTCATCGACGGCGATGACTTCTTCTTTTGGCTGTGTGACCATGCGCGGGCCATGGCCGAGCGCGACGAGGCGGCTGTGGCCGAGGCGGTGCAGCGCTGTGTCGTCTTCAAGGCCGACGTGGTGGCCGAGGACAAGACCGAGAGTCGTGGCGTGCGCGAATGCCTCAACTATGGGCATACGCTCGCGCATGCCATCGAGTCGCTAGCGGGATATGGCCACTATTCCCATGGCGCGGCCGTCGCAGAAGGGATGCGCTTTGCGGCCGTGCTCGGCGAGCGCGTTATAGGCACGTCGGCTGAATTCGCCGTGGCCCAGGCCGACCTGCTCGACCAGTTGGGGCTGCCGCGCCTCGACTGGCGGGCGCCAGCCGACGAGATCATCGACGTCATGAAGCGCGACAAGAAGGTCCGCGGCGGCGAGCTCAGGTTCGTGTTGGCCACCGACCCGGGTCATTGGCAGCTTGCCAGCGTGGACGACGCGGTCGTCGCAGATGCGCTGGAGGCGTTTTACGGGTAGCGGGCGATGGCTTGAGGGCATGATGCGCCATCCCCGCGACGCAGCGCAGCGGTGCCTTTCCGCGAAGAGGGCGGCGCTACGCTGCGAGCGCGCCTGCGTGGCATCGTTTGCGAGGGGGCCTAGCGTCGCGCGAGGTCGCTGAATCCTTCGCTTTGCTTGAGGGCGTCCATGGCTTCGTCGAGCTTTGCGATGGCTTCTTTGTGGGCTTCTGCCTGGACGTTGAGGCGGTTGATGCACTCGTCGATGTCGGCGATTTCTGCCCGGAGCTCGTTTTGCCGAGCCGTGTCGTCGGGGTCGCACTCGCGCACCTTGGCGATGAACGCCGAGCGGCTGCGGGACAGGCTGTCTATCTTCTCGCGATGAGAGAGTGCTTCCAGCCGCTTGCGCAGCCATTGGTGATAGGCCTCGCGGTCGACCCGCGGCTCGCCATTGGTGTCTCGCTGCCACCAGGTGTAAAAGCGCTGGCTGCGTTCGCCCTCATAGGTGAAGGGCATGCGCTCGGTGCTTTCGACTAACAGCCCCTCTTTCACGAGCGGCATGACGTGATAGAGGTAAATCGAGGTCGTGTCTTTGGGAATCGACAGCTCCTCTTTGATGGTGGAGAGATCCACCGAGCCGCCGAGCTTTCTGATGAGACGATAGATGTCGAGGTCGAGCCCGAGGAGGTTGGCCTCCCGGCGCTGCAGGTTGGCGACCTGCACGGAGGTGAGCGCATTGGCGAGGCCATCCATGGCGAAGTGGGTCATGACGCCCGGCACGATGCTCGATCCTTTGCGGGGAGACGTGCAGTCGAGGTAGTTCGACACGACGTATCTGAGGGCGGTCTTGGTGTTTCTCAGCACGTCCGTTTCGGTGAAGATGGCGGCATGCTCAACGGCGGGGGAGTCGGCGTAGTCGACCTGTGCCAGCCCGGCGAGGGCGTGCGCGTCGAAGTCCTTGATGGCTCGGGCGATGGCGGCAAGGACCTCAGGCGAGCTGCCTGTCTGTTGCTGCGTGCCGAAGGCATCGAGCATGCGCTGCAGGTAGGGCAGCGCATGGCGTTCGACCATGGCCACGCCGCGCATCTGCTCGAGATACGCCCCTTCAGCGGTGGGCTGCTCGGTGTCTTGCAGGTACGCGTCGCGCCATGCTGCGCTCATGACCTCCTTGGCCTCGTCGAAGGCCTCCGTGAGGGTGTCGATGGCTGTCACGAGCAGAGACGCGCTGACGGCGTGTCGGCGCGCCTCCTCCAAAAACGCGTTCTCTGACGCATGCTGCTCGAGAAGGAGGTATTCGATCTCGCTAGCGGCAGCTTCGACGAAGTCGTTTGCGGCAGCCTTGACGACGGCCTGGGGCTTTTCGGAGGCCAGCACGCCTTGGCTTCTCAGGTATCGTTGGATGGGCTCTCCGAAGAGCTTCATGCCGCGGGACTCAAGCAGCTCGAGTTCTGGCCCGAGTGCCGGCAGCTCCTCGACGAGCTCGGCGAACGTGTAGGGCTTGGCGTCTTGATCTTCGTACAGCTCGGCGAGAAAGGCCACGAGCCCCTGCAGGTCCGCGTCAGCGGTCTCAAGCTGATCTGCCTGATGCTCCGTCACCCCAGTAGCCTTTCCCGCGCCTGAAAATTCTCATGACATTATAGTACAAATGTTCTCATTGAGGGACTATAATAATAGAAGGTCAGCGGAGCAAGTCCCGTGTGCTGGCAGCGCCTCCTGTTCCAGGAAGGAGGTGATGGCCCATGGATTTGGCTGTTCAGATCGTGATGCTTGCCACTGCGGTGGTGGGGCTGGCGACGGCGATAGTCAAAGCCGCGTCCGAAGCACGGGGCGGCTGCCCAGGAAAAAAAATCTGACCGTAAGTAGCGAATACTTACGGTCAGACAAAACCTAAAGGCGCTGCCCGCATCCACCACGGGCATTCGCTGACCGTAGTATAGCAAACTTCGCGCGGCGGCTGCAATGCGGCTTTTGCGCCGTCGACGGATCGACACGAGCCGAGCAATGGAGGATTATGAAGCGCATACTGCTTTTGAACGGGCCGAACCTCAATATGTTGGGGGTGCGCGAGCCGGAGATATACGGGACGGACACGTTGGCGTCCATCGAGGCTGAGGTGGTCGCGTATGCCGAGGGGCGTGGCGCGGCGGTCGACTGCTTTCAGTCGAATCACGAAGGCGCGCTCATCGATCGCATTCACGAGGCGCACGGGCGCTATGACGGCATCGTTTACAACCCGGGGGCGCATACGCACTACTCGTGGGCGCTGGCGGACGCCATCGGGTCGGTTGACGTGCCGATGGTGGAGGTGCACATCTCGGACGTGGATGCGCGCGAGGACTTTCGCAAGATTTCGGTGTTCGAGGGCGTGCGCGCTGGCCTGGTGAAGGGCAAGGGCCGCGCGGGGTATACGGAGGCTGTCGATGTCGTGCTCGGGCTCTAGCCGCCGTCTCGCCCTCATTCGCGACGCGGCCCGGGCCGCAGGCGCCGAGGCGGCGTACGTGCGCGACACGGCCAACATCGAGTGGGCTACGGCGTTCCAGGACGTCTTCGACGACGAGCGCGCGCACGCGCTGTTCGTGCCGACCTCAGGCGACGGCGCGGTCGTGCATACCGACAGCCGCTATGTGACGGCTATGCAGCGCGAGGCTGAAGGGTCGCCTATCGAGGTCGACGCGACGGTCGTCGGCATGGCTGAATGGGCCGCTGCCCGCGCGAGGGACTATCTGGGTCGCGCGGACATGCCGAGCGCGGCCCTCGTTCTCGCCATCGAGGATTCGGTTTCCCTTTATGAATATCGAGCACTGCAAAAGGCGTTCGCGCAAGCAGAAGACGCCGAGCGTGCGATGTCGTTCGTCGAGACCCGCGATATGGTCGTCGGCTTGCGCGCGGTCAAGGATGCAGACGAGATCGAGCGCCTGAGGGCAGCTCAGGCCATCACCGATGCGGCGTTCTCGCACATCATCGGGTTCATCCGCCCGGGCATGACCGAGCGCGAGGTGCAGCTCGAGCTGGATGGCTACATGCTGCGCCACGGGCCCGAGGGCCTGGCGTTCCCCTCCATCGTGGCGTCGGGGCCGAACGGGGCCTCGCCCCATGCCGTCGTCAGCGACAGGCCGCTTGAGGCGGGCGAGTGCATCGTCATGGACTTCGGGGCGCGGACGCAGGGCTATTGCTCGGACATGACCCGCACGGTGTTTCTGGGCGAGCCAGAGGGTAACATGCGCGATGCGTGGGAGGCGCTGCGTGCCGCCAACGAGACCGTCGAGCGCATGCTGCGCCCAGGCATCACCGGCAAAGAGGCGCACGAACGGGCGATCGGCATCCTGGATGAGCGTGGCTTTGGCGGATGCATGGGCCACGGGCTGGGTCACGGCGTCGGCATCGAGATTCACGAGCTGCCGGTGCTCTCGCCGCGCAACGAGAGCGCGCTGGTCGCGGGAAACGTCGTCACGGTCGAGCCGGGCATCTATCTGCCGGGGCGGTTCGGCATGCGCCTCGAGGACTTCGGTGTCGTCACCGATGACGGCTTCGACGTGTTCACCCAGTCAACCCACGAGATGGTCGTGCTGTAGGCGCATCTGTGGGGTGCGCCGGGCCTAGAGTCGGCTGCCAGGGAGGCGGCGACGCGATAGTTGCGCTTTTTGCGCTAGCGCTCGTTGAGGGCGACTTCGGCGAGGGTCGTGCGGGCGCTGACAAGCTGGGCCAGCGGCGTGAGCAATGCGCGTTCGCTCTCAGGCAGCCCCAGATGCGCGATGCTTAGCAGCTCGTCTGCCAGCTCGGATGCGGGGCTGCCGTAGACGTGCGCCTGATAGCCCCGCTGCATGAGGGCGGCTTTTGCGTCCTCGATGTCGCGCGCCTGAACGTTCGCAAACAAGCGATCGAGGGCGTTGAGTGACGCCTCGTCATAGAACAGCCCCTTGACGAGCGCTGCATAGGCAATGGCGCACGCAACCGGCATGGCGTCGGCCGGTCGTATCTCGATGTAGGTCTTGAGCCGGACGTCTGTGAAGAACACGCTCAGCACGTGCTCGATGTCGGTGCGCGTCATCACGCGGTCGGCAAACACGTCGCCGATGCGTCGCTCGGAAAGCACCTCACGCCCATTGCGCACCTCCACCATCGAAGGTGTGTCGAGGATGTATTCCGCATAGCGCTCGAGCGAGAAGCCTGGCTCCAGGACGCCTGGCACGAGCCTGCAGCGATCGGGGTCGCACCTTTCCCATATCTCGGTGCGCATCAGCTGGTGTGGGCGCACGTTGCCTTCGAAGATGGGGGAGTTGTCGCACATGAGCGAAAAGATCGGCACGCAAGCGTGTGCGAGGCGCAGCTTGCGCAAACAGTCGTCGGCGGAGGTGTAGTCAATCGACACTTGCGTGGAGGCTGACCCCCGCATCATGCAGATGCCGTACATCGATATCGCGCCGAGGTATTCGTTCATGATGCGATAGCGCGTCTTGGGAATCAGCTCGAGGTCAACTGCTCGGCGCGTGGGGTGGTATCCGGGCGTCAGCAGCTCCATGTCGCAACCATCGAGCAGCGTCGTGATGGCGCTTTCGAATTCCTCGAACGCGCGCTTGGCGCTGTTGAGATCAGCAAACGGCCCGGCGGAAAGCTCCAACTGCGCGGCTGGCTCCAGCGTAACGGAGGCGCCCGGCCGTCCTAGTCCGATGAGGTCTCCGCGCGAGGTGCGCGTCTCGTCGGTGTAGTCGCTGGCGAGCCTTTCCAAGAGCCACTGTTGCCCGTACTCCTCGGAGTATGACACCGGCTCGCCCGTGCTCTTGACGAGCGTGTGTTCCAGCTCGATGCCGACCGATGACGCCTGCTCTTTGATGCCGCTCGTGAAATAGTCGACCAATGCCTGCACGTTTGCGCTGCGCATCGGCTGTGTGCTGTCCGTCATCGCGAGGCTCCCATTCCTGCGGATTTGTCGCTCCGCATTGCGAAACTTGTGTAAAATAGAAACAACTTTGCACATGGTAGCACCGTTGCCGCGTGCACCATTTCATTTGTCGGAAACGAGGGCGTTTCGTGATATTTGGCATCACGACATATGCGTGGCGCGCAGCAGCTTCGGCGTGCGTTCCGTCTGCCAGCCCTCGACGACGTTTCTAGCGCGGCGGTCTTTTCGGCTGGTCGGGCGCTTGCGCGCCTTGTCCACGCGACGTATCCGGACTGCTCGCGCGTAGCTTCCATTCTGCGTTGTGGCTCGTTTGAGTCAGAGGCGCCTGTTGTTTGTGTCTCTATATGTATGAGGATATACGAGGAGTGACGACATGACCATCAAAGCGGCAATCGTTGGCGCGGCTGGGTTCGCGGGGATAGAGCTCGTGCGGCTGCTTGTCCAACACCCCAGCTTCGAGCTTATCGCTATGACGTCAGACGCATATGCAGGCGAGCCGGTGGCTTCGGTGTACCCGGCATTTGCGGGCAGCGTGGACCTTGCGTTCTCGGCAACGGCCGATGCGCCGCTTGCCGATGCGGATGTCGTCTTTTTGGCCGTGCCGCACACGGTGGCTCTCAAGCATGCGCCTGACCTCGTTGCGGCTGGCGTCGCCGTCATCGACCTGTCGGCTGACTTTCGTCTCAAAGACCCCGAGGCGTATGCGGCGTATTACGGCGTTGCGCATACGGCACCTGACCTGTTGGCGGAAGCTGCATTTGGCCAGCCCGAGCTGTTCCCAGAGGACCTCGCGCGCGTGCGGCAGCGGCATGCTGCGGGACGTGGCGTCTTGGTTGCGTGCGCCGGGTGCTATCCCACGGCTACTTCGCTGGCGGCAGCGCCCGTGCTGCGGAGCGGCTGGGGTGCGCCCAGCGGCCTTGTGGTCGTCGATGCGATATCGGGAATCACCGGAGCCGGCAAAAAGGCATCCGAACGCACGCATTTTTGCTTCGCGAACGACAACGTCGAGGCCTACGGGCTGGTGAGCCACCGGCATACGCCCGAGATCGAGCAGATCTTGGGCATCGAAGGCCGCCTTGTTTTCACGCCGCATCTGGCTCCGCTCAATCGTGGGCTGCTCTCCACGGTGACCATTCCGCTGGCCGGCGAGAAGGCAGGGGTTTCTTCGGCGGACGCCGAAGAGCTCTATCGCACGTTCTACGACGGGTGCACGTTCGTCGAAGTGCTCGCCGAAGGACAGCAGCCGCGGACGGCGTCGGTTGCGGGAACGAACCGAGCGCAGGTGGGCGTTGCGTACAATCCGCGCGTCCACGCCGTCGTGGCGACGTGCGCCATCGACAATCTGTGCAAGGGGGCGGCAGGACAAGCCGTGCAATGCGCCAACATCGTGTTCGGCCTGGCCGAGGGGGCAGGCCTCGCGTCGTTGGCGTTGCCTATATAGCGGCCATTCGTTCAAGGCGACGAGCGATGCGGCTGGTGGAGACCGAGGATTTTGCGGCAGGGGGACGAGGAAGACATATGTCTGAGAACGTATTCGCATACACGGATGGCGGCGTAACGGCCGCTCAGGGGTTTCGGGCGAGCGGCGTGCATGCCGGCTTTCGCCGGAACACGTCCAAAAACGACTTGGCGCTCGTCGTGGCCGATGCGCCCTGTGCGACGGCAGCCACGTTCACCCAGAACGTGTTCTGCGCCGCGCCGGTGCGCTTCTCGCGCGCTCAGCTGGCGGCGTCATCGGGCAACGAGCACTGCGGCTCGATGCGCGCCGTCGTCATCAACTCGGGGAATGCCAACGCAGCAACAGGAGAGGCGGGCGTTGACTTGTGCCGGGAAGAGGCTGCCTTGGTGTCTGATGTGGTGGGGTGCGCGCCTGACGAGGTGCTCGTCGCCTCGACGGGCGTCATCGGCGTGCCTCTGACGATGGCGCCGTTCAAGCAAGGCGTGCCTCAAGCCGTGGCGGCCCTCTCAAAAGACGGCGGCCATGCGGCTGCGCAGGCCATCATGACGACCGACACGCGCCCGAAGGAATGCGCCGTGACGATTGATGGGGCGCGCCTCGGGTGCGCGGGCGCGACGTTTGCGGTGGGAGGCATGGCCAAAGGGTCTGGCATGATCATGCCGAACATGGCGACGATGATTGCGGTCATCACGACCGACGCCCCGGTGAAGGCGCCTGACCTCTATGCGCTGCTCAAGCATGCGGTCGGCTTGAGCTTCAACAAGGTCACTGTCGACTCGGATACCTCGACGAATGACACATGCTTCATGCTGGCGTCGGGCGCTGCGTGCCCTGACGCCCAGCCCGTCGAGCCCGGAACGCAGGCATTCGCCGTGCTACAGGAGGCTGTGTGTGCCGTGTGCACGTCGCTTGCCCGGCAGATGGCTCGCGACGGAGAGGGCGCAACCAAGCTGGTTGATGTCGTCGTGACCGGGGCTGCTAGCGACGCTGACGCCGATGCGGCTGCCCGCACCATCGCCAATTCGCCCCTCGTGAAGACGGCCATCGCCGGCCATGACGCGAACTGGGGCCGCATCGCAGGTGCAGTCGGTCGGTCGGGGGCGCAGTTTTGCCAAGAGGACGTCGACATCGACATCATGGGACTGCCGGTCTGTCGCGGCGGCTTGGCGCAGACGTTTGACGAAGACGAGGCGCTGCGGCTGTTTGACGAGCTGGACGAGATTGTAATCGCGGTCGACCTGGGCGCGGGAGAGGCGTCGACGACGGTGTGGACGTGCGACTTCACCCATGACTATATATCCATCAACGGAGACTATCGCACGTGAGGCGCCGCTAGCGCGCCTCGGCGCGATATGCTCTGATGCACCAGGCTCTGTGGATGATCGTGGAAGGCGGACAATGATTTTCGACAAGGAGGCGCGGCCGAGCGGGGTATCTCCCATTACGGGAGAAGTGCTCACCGAGGCCATGCCGTGGATCAAGAACGTTACCGGCAAGACCATCGTCGTTAAATATGGCGGCGCTGCCATGGTGCACGAACAGCTGCGCGCTGATGTCATGGCCGACATCGTGCTGCTCAAGATCATCGGGGTCAACCCGGTCATCGTGCATGGTGGCGGCAAGGCGATCAACCGGGCGATGGACCACTTCCAGATACCGGTTGAGTTCGTGGATGGGCTGCGCGTCACGACCGATGACGCGATGGCGATCGTGCGACGCATCCTGTCGGGCGAGGTCAACCAGGAGCTTGTGCAGGCCATGAACCAACATGGCAACATGGGCGTGGGCCTTTCGGGCACAGACGCTGGTACCATCGTCGCTGAGCAGATGTCGCCTGCGCTGGGACGCGTGGGGCGCATCACCGAAATCAACCCGGCGCTCATCGAAGACCTCGTGGGCGGCGACTACATTCCCGTCATCGCGTCGATCGCCATTGGCGAGGACGGCGGCGTCTTCAACATCAACGCCGATTATGCGGCTGGGCACATCGCTGCGGCCATCGGCGCTCACAAGGTGATCTTCCTGACGGACGTCGACGGGCTGTATCTCGACTACCCCGACCGGTCGTCGCTCGTGTCGTGCCTGTCGTCGGGCGAGGCCAAGAGCATCGTTGAGTCGGGGGCCAACTCCGGCGGCATGATTCCCAAGCTCGAGTCCGCTGTGCTGGCGCTCGATGCGGGCGTGCACCGGGCGCATATCGTTAACGGCACCATCCCGCATGCGCTCATCCTCGAGACGCTGACCGACAAGGGCATCGGCACGATGATAACGGCGTCCACGGCGCCCGAGGACTTTGACGCGGCTCCGTTAAGCAATTTCGCTTCCAAGCTGATAGAAAGCCGGTGACCATGACGCTACAGACAGAACAGCATCTGGAATCGACCTATGTGATGCCGACGTTCGGCCGCAGCGATGTGGAGTTCGTCAGCGGCGCAGGCATGTACCTGACCGATTCCGACGGAAAGGCGTATCTCGACTTTCTCTCGGGCATCGGCGTGTGTTCGCTGGGGCATTGCCATCCGGCCCTCGTCGAGGCCCTGTCGAGCCAGGCGCGCAAGCTCATCCACGTGAGCAACTACTTCTATATCGAGCATCGCGGGGAGGTGGCAGAAAAGCTCTCGCAGCTGCTGGGCCGCGAGGCGGAGGTGTCGGCTGCCGAGACGGGCTTGCCGGCCAATGCGGCTGCGGCGGCATCTGCGTCGGCTCCCAAGGCAGCTGCCGCGTCGTCCGCCGAGCCCTGGAAGACGTTCTTCGCCAACTCAGGTGCCGAAGCGAACGAGTGCGCCATCAAGCTCGCGCGCATCTGGGCCCAAAGCCAAGCGCTCGCACGTGGCGCTGATGCGAGTGCGGCCCCATCGCTTGTGGTCACGCTCGTCAAGAGCTTCCACGGGCGCACGCTGGCGACGCTGGCCGCGACGGGCCAGTCGCGCTTCCATGTGGGTTTCGAGCCCATCCCCGAGGGGTTCGTATCCACGCCCATCAACGACATGGATGCGCTGGCGAGCCTGTTCGAGCGTATGGGATCGTCCATCTGCGCTGTCATGATAGAGGTCGTGCAGGGCGAGTCCGGCGTTCACGTCTGCTCGCCTGAGTTCGTGCGCGGCGTGCGCCAGCTGTGCGACGAGCACGGTGCGCTCATGATCTGCGACGAGGTGCAGTGCGGCATCTTCCGCACCGGTATGCCGTTTGCCTATCAGCACTACGGCGTCGTCCCGGATATCGTGACGATGGCCAAGGGCATCGCGTCTGGCATGCCCGTCGGCGCGTGTTCGGCGCGCGGCTCCATCGCCGATGTGCTGAGCGCTGGCAAGCATGGTTCGACGTTCGGGGGCAGCAACCTCGCGGTGGCCGCTGCCCTTGCGACGCTGACCGAGCTAGACCAGCCAGCTGTCGCCG
The DNA here is from genome assembly GCA_910585565.1 of uncultured Eggerthellaceae bacterium. Taxonomy (GTDB): domain Bacteria; phylum Actinomycetota; class Coriobacteriia; order Coriobacteriales; family Eggerthellaceae; genus MGBC163016. The sequence goes on from CAJUFC010000121.1 coordinate 19,633, forward strand.
AGCGCGTCAAGGATGTGGGCGAGTATTTCAGCGGCCAGCTGCTTGGGGTGTCGGGCGTGCGCGCTGCGCGGGGCCTCGGCCTCATGATCGCCGCTGAGCTCGACGAGGGCATAGATGCCCACGATGTCGTGCAAAGCGCCCTTGCGGAGGGCCTGATCGTCAACGCGACGGGGCCGTCGACGTTGCGCTTCTTGCCGCCGCTCATCTGTACGCGGTCCGACGTGGACGAATGCATCGTCCGGCTCGGGCGAGCGGTAGCGCCATATCTCAACCATGCGAAATCGAGCGTTTCTGTTTAGAATTGTCGGCACAGGAAAAGGAGAAGGGAAGAGGGGACATGACTGAGAGGAATCCCGAGAAAGACCTCGCCATACTCGCATACAGCGGAGGTCTCGACACGAGCGTGTGCATCAAGTGGCTGCAGGAGAACAAGGACCTGGACATCATCGCTGTGGTGGGGGACGTGGGACAGGACCACGACGATTTGGAGGACGTGAAGAAGCGCGCCCTCGACTCAGGAGCCATCGACTGCATCGTCGTCGACATGCGCGAGGACTACGCCAACCAGTACCTGACGAAGGCGCTGGCGGCCAACGCGCTCTACGAGAACAAGTATCCGCTGCTCTCGGCGCTCTCTCGTCCGATCATCTCCAAGCACCTTGTCGATGTGGCGCATACGAACGGCGCGAAATACATCGCTCATGGCTGCACGGGCAAGGGCAACGACCAGGTGCGCTTCGAGTCCTCGGTGCTGGCGCTTGACCCCAGCCTCGAGATCATCGCTCCTGTCCGCGAGTGGGATTTGGGCTCGCGCGACAACGAGATGGCTTGGGCGCGCGAGCGTGGCGTACCAGTACCCACCACCAACGCCAAGCCCTATTCGATCGATGACAACCTGTGGGGCCGCGCCATCGAGTGCGGCGTGCTCGAGAATCCCTGGAACGAGCCGCCCAAGGACATCTGGGAGACGACGGTTGATCCAGAGGATGCGCCCAACGAGCCGACGGTCGTCGAGATCGAGTTCGAGGCCGGCGTCCCGTGCGCCGTTGATGGGGAGAAGATGAGCTTCCTCGAGGTCATCTACCGCCTGAACGAGGTTGCGGGCGCCAACGGCTTTGGCCGCCTCGACCTCATGGAGAACCGCCTCATTGGCGTCAAGAGCCGCGAGTGCTACGAGGTGCCCGGCTCGATGTCGCTCATCACCGCGCACAAGGCTCTCGAAGACATGGTGCTCGAGCGCGACCTTCTGCACTATAAGATACACGCCGAGCTGGTCTGGGCCGAGCAGGTGTACAACGGGCTGTACTTCTCGCCGCTCAAGATCGCGCTGGATGCGTTCTTTGCCGAGACGCAGCGCTACGTCACCGGCTCGGTGCGCCTGCGCTTCTACAAGGGCACGTGCGCGGTGACAGGCGTCAAGAGCGACTACTCGCTGTACGACTACGGCCTGGCTACCTACGACGACGCCGACACGTTCAATCACGACTCGGCGCGCGGCTTCATCGACCTGCACAGCCTGCGCAGCCGCGTGTGGTCTGCCAATCGCCACAAGATGAATGCCGTGCACGAGCAGCTGCATAGCGTCACCGGCACCAAGGACGAGTTTTCGAAATAATATGTAACGAAGAGCAAGATGTGAAAACGATACGGACGTTGGACGTCTGAGCGAGCGACATTCCAGCGGTTCGGGTTCGTGCGTCTTTCGGCTGAGCAGCCTGTGTGCCGTGAGGGTGAGAAAGAAAGCGCGAGGATGAGCCGCTGGGGTGCCGCGCAGCGACCAGTCGGCTCCCGCGTTCGCAGAGCGCGGGAGAAGACACATGGCATTGTGGTCAGGCAGATTCGAAGAGGGCGTTGACGCGTTCACCCAGCGATTCGGGGCGTCGCTGCCCGTTGACAAGCAGCTGTACCTGCAAGACATTCTGGGCTCGGTCGCCCATGCGGAGATGCTGGCGGCCCAAGGCGTCATTTCTACCGAGGACTTCGAGGCGATTCGTGCGGGTCTTTTGAGCATCCGCGACGACATAGAGGCCGGCTCGTTCGTCTTCGACATCAACGACGAGGACATCCACATGGCGATTGAGTCCGAGCTCACGCGCCGAATCGGCGATGCGGGCGCCCGACTGCATACGGGTCGCAGCCGCAACGACCAGGTGGCAACCGACTCGCGCCTGTACGTGAAGAAGCGAGCGAGCGAGCTCATGGCGGCCAACGTGGCGCTGCGCGAGGCGCTGCTTGAGCTGGCGCTGCGCCACCCCAACGTCATCATGCCCGGCTACACGCATATGCAGCACGCCCAGCCGGTGCTCTTCTCCCATCACATGCTGGCTTATGTGTGGATGTTCACGCGTGATTTCCAGCGCCTGTTGGGCGCGCGCATCTCGGCTGACGTCAATCCGCTCGGCTCGGCCGCCTTGGCCGGCACCACATACCCGCTCGACCGCGAGGCGACCACCGCGATGCTCGGCTTCAGCTTCCCGTCGCAAAACTCGCTCGACGCCGTGTCCGATCGCGATTTCTTCCTCGACCTCCTCTATGCGTGCTCGGTGTCATGCCTGCACCTGACGCGCCTGTGCGAGGAGATCATCTTGTGGTCCACTTCGGAGTTCGGGTTCGTGACGCTGTCTGACAGCTATTCGACGGGCTCCTCCATCATGCCGCAGAAGAAAAACCCCGACTTCGCCGAGCTGATTCGCGGAAAGTCGGGGCGCGTCATTGGTGATTTGGTGGCGCTCATGGTGACGCTCAAGTCACTTCCGCTGGCCTACAACAAGGACTTGCAGGAAGACAAAGAGGGCGCCATCGACGCGGCGGACACGCTTGAGGATTGCTATGTCTGCGCTGCGGGCATGCTTTCTACGATGACCATCCATCCCGATGCGATGCTGGCTGCTGCCGGCGAGGGCTACCTTGCGGCAACCGACATCGCTGATTATCTTGCGAAGAAGGGCATGCCGTTCAGGCGCGCTCACGAGGTCGTGGGCCATCTGGTGCTCTTGTGTGACAAGCGCGGCTGCCGCTTGGACGACCTCGCGTTCGAGGACTTCCGCGAGCAGTCCGACCTGTTCGAGGAAGACATCGTTGACTGTCTTGACCTTGCTTCGATCGTCGAGGCGCGCGACACCATCGGGGGCACCTCCTCGCATCAGGTGGCGCACCAAATCGAGGCGCTGCGTTCACAAATCGCACAAGATAAAACATCCATTTAGTGGAGAATGTGCCTTCTACCTTGTTGGATGTTAGAATTTCACGACAAAACGTCGCGAGACCATCAAGACCTTCGGAGGAATTTTGGCATCACGCGCTATAAAGGGACGTCACAACATCCATAAGAAGAATGGCAAGACGTTCGTTGCTGCCGTGCTGGCAGTCCTGATCGCATTGATCGCATGCTGCATCTATGGCGGCGTCGCGTTGGCGAGCACCTGGCTCGAAGATTTGCCTGACTATACCGAGGGCGACGCCTTTAACACATCGGCCACTTCGGTCGTGTATGCGTCTGACGGACAAACGGTGCTTGCGGAGTTTCAGCTGGAGAATCGCGACCCCGTGGAGATAGACGCCATCTCGCCCTATGTCTTGCAGGGCACGGTCGCCACCGAGGACGAGCGCTTCTACAACCATGGCGGCGTTGACTTGTGGGGCACCGCACGCGCCTTGGTCAACAACCTGCTTGGCGGCTCCCGCGAGGGTGGCTCCTCCATCACGCAACAGCTGGTGAGAAACACGATTCTCTCCGAGGAGATGAACGAGATCTCCTTCAAGCGCAAGTTGCGCGAGATGTTCTTGGCCACCAAGGTCGAGGACAGGTATTCCAAAGACGACATTCTCCTCATGTACCTCAACACCATCAACTACGGCTCGGGTGCCTATGGCATCGAGGCGGCCTCTCAGCGCTATTTCTCCAAGCATGCGAACGAGCTGACGTTGGGTCAGGCGACCGCGTTGGTGGGCATTCCTCAGTCGCCCAACTACAACAACCCCATCGACCACATGGACAATTGCCTGGCACGCCGCTCGACGGTGCTCGACCGCATGGTGACGAATGGCTACATCACGCAGGCCGAAGCCGATGCGGCACGCGCAGAGGAAATCGTCATCGTTCCCACGGTGCCGTCCGACAACGGCATCATCGCGTACCCATACTTCACCAGCTACGTGCGCAACCAGCTCATGAACGTGGACGGCAAATACGCATTCTCGACCGCAGATCTCTTCAAGGGCGGCCTGCAGATCGTAACGACGCTCGATGTGAATGATCAGGCTGCCGCCGAGATTGCGGCAGAGAACAAGCTCAACCAGGCAGGTCACGTCTTCGAGGTGGCCATGGTAGCCATCGACCCGAACAATGGCCACATCAAGGCCATGGTAGGCGGCAAGGACTACAACGCCACGCAGGTGAACATGGCTACCGGCGAGGGCGGCTCAGGCCGTCAGGTGGGCTCGACGTTCAAGGCGTTCACGCTGGCGGCTGCCATCGAGAACGGCATATCGCCGTCAACGTCAATCGATGCCGGCTACTCGGTCGACATCAAAGGCACCGATATCACCGTGTACAACAACGGCAAGGCGAACTATGGGTCGGTCCCCATCTCCAAGGCATTTGCGGTTTCCTCGAACACGGCGTTCACGCGTCTCATCATGTCGGTGGGCATCGATAAGGTGAAGGAGATGGCCCAGCGGCTCGGCATCACCTCCCCCATTCAGGATGTGGCCGGCATCACGCTGGGCATCGACTCGCTGACGCCGCTTGAGATGGCCAGCGCCTTTTCGGTGATCGCCAACGGCGGCACCAAGTATGCCCCTGAGTGCATCCTGACCATCAAGGACCGAAACGGCAACGTCATCGTCGACAACACGGCTCCGGCGGGCGAGCAAGTGCTGTCCCCAGAGGTCGCTCGCGCCACCAGCAAGGTGATGGAGGGCGTCATCACGGGCGGCACCGGTACGGCGGCGCGTCTGGCTAGCGGTCAGGTTGCAGGCGGCAAGACGGGCACCACCGACGACTCCAAGGACAGCTGGTTCGTCGGCTTTACGCCGCAGCTGTGCGCGGCGTTCTGGCTGGGCGAGCGTGCCGACAGCTACGACAAAGCACGCGTCGTTCCCGTGACGGTGGCCAGCGCATTCGCTGACTTCATGAATCGCGCCCTGGAAGGCGTGGAAAAGGCCTCGTTCATCGATGCGGGCGAGCCCGAATACGACAAGAAGTATTCCGACAAGGAGAACCACGTCGGCGGCTCAGGGTGGTCGGCGACCGATGATCCGGACGAAGACGAGGACAAAGACGAAAAGCCAGAAGAGAGCAAGCCCGACACGAGCACGCCGTCGGGTGGCTCTGAGGATCCCGGCACTGAGGGAGGCGATCCTGTTCCCGAGCCGGAGCCCACGCCTGAGCCGGAGCCCGAGCCCACGCCTGAGCCCGAGCCCGAGCCTACGCCCGACCCAGCGCCAACCGAATAGGGCAGCGGCTCTCTGTCGTCATCGGATGGTTGGCCGACGAATCGCTTGTTTGGTCTATACTGTTAAGCCATGATTCGTGATAAAGAACGCCTGTTCGTGAAATGCGAAGCAGAGCGATGTCGCTGGAAGCGAGGCCGCACAGATTATGCAGCTGAATAGAGGAACTGCCAGAAAGATGTTCTGTGCGAGCGTGTTGGCCGTGGCCCTGAGCACTGCTGTTGGCTGTTCGCAGCCGATGTCGATGGCGCCCGAGGCAGAGGACCGCGTGACGCCCACCGAGTACATGGCCGCTGTCAACGCCACGTCAGAGGAGCTCAAGGACAAGCTGACCGAGTTTGCAGAAGCGGTCGTCAACGGGGACACGTTTACGATGGAGTCCAAGTCATACGAGGCCCATCTCGTCATCGAACGACTGAAAGAGATCGAGGCGCCCGAGGAGCTTGCCGAGGCGAAAGAGGGCTACGAGCAGGCGACGGCCGACCTTGAGGCCGCGCTTGTTGACTATGTCGCCCTGTATAGCGAGCTCGCCGAGGCGCAGCGCGGCGCATCCTTCGACTACAGCACCTACGCGGATAGGATCGAGCAGATACAAAAGCAGTACGACGATGGCCTCACGGCGCTTGAGGAGGCCGACGCCAAGGCGACTGGCGATGCGGGCGACTCGTCTTCGTCGGCGCAGGCGTCTGCTGGCAAGGATGCCAAATAGCAGTCACGTCGCTTCTGATGGCACCTCTTCCTGAGCTTCTGGCGCCTGCGGGCGCCCCGGTGATGCTGCATGCTGCCGTTGCGGCAGGGGCTGATGCGGTATATCTGGGCATGGGCGAGTTCAACGCTCGCCGCAATGCGGGCAACTTCGATCGAGAGACATTCGCGGAAGCATGTGACTATGCTCATCTTCGCGGCGTGCGCGTCTATGTCGCGATGAACACTATCATCCTTCCCGACGAGCTGGAAAGCGCTGGCGCCTTGGCGCGACAGTGCGCGCGCCTCGGCGCCGATGGCTTCATCGTGCAGGATATCGGCTTGCTAGGCGCTCTGCGTCGTGCGCTGCCCTCGGTGCCCATTCATGCTTCCACGCAAATGAGCATCCATAGCGCTGAGGGGGTGATGGCCCTTGCTGAGCTGGGGGTCTCGCGCGTCACGCTTGCGCGCGAGCTTTCGCTCGAGGAGATCGAAAGCCTTGCGGCGGTGGCGCGTGCGTGCGACGTCGAGGTGGAGGTCTTTGCCCACGGGGCCTTGTGCGTCTGCTATTCGGGGCAATGCCTGATGTCCTCGATGATCGGGGGTCGCTCAGCAAATCGTGGGCTGTGTGCGCAGGCGTGCCGCCTTCCCTACGAGCTGATTGACACGCGCGATCCTGAGCGCACGCTCAAGTCTCCGGGCGAGCATTTGCTGTCACCCAAAGACCTCTGCACGATTGACCGTGTGGCCGATTTGGCGTCAGTGGGCGTTGCCTCCCTCAAGATCGAGGGGCGCATGAAGTCGCCCGAATACGTCCATACCGTCGTTTCCGTCTATCGAGAGGCACTGGATGGCCTCGTGTCGCCTGACGCAGGCGACGGGGGCGCCTCTGGACGCATGGCGCTCGACGGGGGCGAGCACGACGCACGCACGCGTCTCGCATCTGTGTTCTCGCGCGGGTTTTCCGAGGCGTATCTTGCGGGCGAGCGCGGCAATGACCTCATGAGCTACCAGCGTCCCAACAACCGCGGGCAGTTCGTGGGGCGCGTCAAACGCATGCGCGATGACGAGTTGGTCGTGACGACCGACCTTGCGCTGCGCGAAGGCGATGTCGTAGAGGTGTGGACGAGCCGATCGAACATGGCCGTGACGGTCGGCGGTGGTGTCGAGCGGCGCGGGGCTGCCGTTGCGATTCCGCTGGACGCCTATCGCGATGATGCTCGGCTCAAGCATATCCACGCCAACGACCGTGTCTTTCGCGTCCGCAGCGCTGATGCGGCTTTTGTTGATGATAGCCGCGAACCGCGCATCGCGGTTTCAGGCAAGGTGCGGCTCGAGCTAGGCTCCCCGTTGCGCATCGAATTCTGGCCGACGGGCACCCCGTCTGTCACCAGCGTGGCGGAGGGCGTCACGGTCGAGGCGGCCCGCACGAAGCCAGTCAGCCGAGCAGAGGTGCGCGAGCACGTCAATCGGCTCGGGCAAACGCCGTTTATGCTGGATGAGCTGGAAATACGCCTTGACGAGGGCGTCGGCATCGGCTTTTCGCAGCTTCACCGGGTTCGCGCGGCGGCACTCGAAGGCCTGCAAGAGCGCATGCTCGAGGCGTACGAGCAAAACACGCGCCTTCGCGTCGCGCTCGCGCCAGGCGAGGCGCCCGGCATGGGTGATGACGCGTCTCCCGGCGCCACCCATCGCCCATCGTCAGCGCCAGCGGTCTGCGTCCTCGTGACCAATCCCGAATGCGCTCGGGCTGCCAAGCGCGTGGGTGCCGACCGGATATACGTGCCTGCCTTGAACTATCGCCGCGGCCAGGCTGCTTGGCAGGGCTGCGCGTCTGACGGGCCCATCCAGGCGGGATATCCCAAGCATTGCACGCTCGTCATGCCGGCCGTTGCCCACGATGGCGACGAGGATGCCTGGCAGGCGGTGCAGCCTGACGATGTGGTCGTCGTCGAGTCGCTGGCAGGCCTGTATCGCGGGCGTCAGGTGGGCGCCGTGCTCGAGGTCGGGCCGTCTTTGCCCATCACCAACGATGCAAGCGTTGCCCTTGCCAAGGCGCTGGGCGCCACGTGCGTTTGGCTTTCCCCTGAGCTCAACTTGTCTCAGATCGCCCAGGTCATCCATGACGCGCCCGACGTTCGCTTCGGCATCAAGGTTGCGGGCGCCCAAGAGCTTATGCTGACCGAGCACTGTGCCCTCATGAGCCTCGGGCCGTGTAGTCAAGAGTGCCGGACATGCACGCGTCGGCGCATACCCTTTGCGCTGCGCGACCGCAAAGGGTATATATTCCCCGTCGCTACCGACGCGACCGGGCGCACCCATATCTACAACAGCGTCGAGCTAGACAACGTTCCGTCCGTTGCGGCCCTCGCGAAGGCAGGCGTCGGCGACTTCATGATTGACGCCACGCTCCTGTCGCCTGAAGAGACAGCGCAGGCAACTGGCAGGCTCATCCAGGCTCTCGGCGCCGACGAAGCGCTGCCCAAGCAGGCGGGCAAGACCACAGGGCATCTCCATCGCGGCATCATGTAATGCTGCGGCAGCTAATGCTTTATCATTGTTTCCGCATGAAACGTGATACAAAAGGAGCATCATGCTGTCACCTGAAGAGCAACTTCACATCATCAAATCGGGTGCCGCTCAGATAGTCCCTGAGAAGGCACTGCTTGAGAAACTCGAGCGCGGCGTTCCGCTCAACATCAAGCTGGGCGTCGACCCTACCAGCCCGGACCTGCACATCGGGCATGCGGTTCCCTTCCGCAAGCTGCGCCAGTTCCAAGACCTCGGGCATGAGGTCACCCTCATCATCGGCGACGGGACCGCCCTCATCGGCGACCCGTCCGGGCGCAACTCGACGCGCCCGCAGCTCACGCGCGACGAGATTCAGGCGAACGTGAAGACCTATGTGGACCAGGCGTTTCTCGTCCTCGATCCCAGCAAGACCACCTTGCGCTACAACTCAGAATGGATCTTGTCGCTTGACATGGAAGGGCTGCTCAAGCTGCTGTCCCACTTCACGGTGGCGCGCATCCTCGAGCGCGACGACTTCCACAATCGCTATGCATCGCAGCAGCCCATCAGCTTGCACGAGTTCTTGTACCCTGTGATGCAGGCATACGACTCGGTCGTCATCAAGGCCGACGTCGAGCTGGGTGGCACCGACCAGCTCTTCAACCTGCTGGCCGGGCGCGAGCTGATGGAGAAGATGGGCCTCGAGCCGCAGGTCTGCCTGACGCTGCCTCTGCTTGAGGGCACCGACGGCGTCAAGAAGATGTCGAAGTCATACGGCAACTACGTCGGACTGAGCGAGCCTCCCGAGGACATCTTCGGCAAGGTGATGTCGATACCCGACGAGCTCATGGTCAAGTACTACCGCCTGGCATCCAACGTGCCCGTTGACGAGGTGGATGCCCTCGAGGCGGGCTTGGCTGCAGGAGAGCTGCATCCCAATCAGGTCAAGCGAGCCCTCGCGCGCAACATCGTGAGCCTCTACCACAGTGAGGATGCGGCCATTGCTGCAGAAGAGCACTTCGATCGCCTGTTCAAGGAGCATGCCGCACCTGAGGATATACCGCTGTTTGCCGGAGAGCTCGTCACCAACGACGAGGGCCTCGTATATCTGGCAGGGCTGCTGGCTGAATCTCAGCTGGCGGCAAGCGCAGGGGAAGCCAGGCGTCTCATCGACGGGGGTGGCGTCAAGCTCAACGGCGATCCTGTTGCCCCCAAGACGTACAACATTGACCCGGCCAAGCTGGCTGGAGCCACCCTTCAGGTAGGCAAGCGCAAGTTCATCCGATTGCCGTAGCTGAAAGAAACCTGAAAAGTTCCTGAAAAAGGGCGCGTTCTCGTCTGAGAACGCGCTTTTCATATTTGCCCAGTTCAAACCGCATTTTGTTGCCAAATCTTCACCAAAATGAAAAAGAATTTCAAAAAAGTTTGCAAAAATGCTTGACGACCCCTCCACATGAGCGTATTGTATCTCCTCGCGTCAAACGCAACGGATTTGAAGCGAAAGCGAGAATCCAGCACCTTGAGAACCGGATACTGTTTCGAAGTGATCGCCGCTCAGGCGGCACAAATCACTTCAAAAGAGACGGACATACAGAAAGATTTACTTTAAGAATTCAAGCTTGTTATCACGACAAGGTTTTGTATGGACCATATGAAGCCAAGTCGTGCGTCATGACTTTGGATCTTGGGATAACCAAAACTCCAAAGCCAGTTTCGAACGGAGAGTTTGATCCTGGCTCAGGATGAACGCTGGCGGCGTGCTTAACACATGCAAGTCGAACGATTAACCCACCTTCGGGTGGTTATAGA
>CAJUFC010000122.1 GCA_910585565.1 uncultured Eggerthellaceae bacterium
ACGGTGAAGGCGAGGCCGTTGTCAGCCATATCGATCTTGCCGTCCTCACCGGGATGCTTGACGTCCATGGCCTGGGGGTGCATGTCGGGATAGGAGATGAGCTGCGCCTCCTCCGAGGCGAGCGCGCCCTCGTCGGTGACGGCCACGGTCTCGGTGAGCGATCCGTAGGGCTTGCCCATAACGATGTCGTCGGTCCTCCATCCAGCCTCATGCCAAGCGTAGCGGCGCTCCTTCTGCCCCGCGCTTCCCATAAGAGCCATGCTGGCAGACACGCGTCCCGCACCCTCGTCGGCCACAGCCGGGCTGCTAGCGGGGATGACTACCTTGGCAGCCTCCATTTGGCCAGTGGAGAAAGCGCCGTCCGCGATGCGCTCCATGATGCCGAAGCAGACCACCGTTTGCAGCTCCCGCACGTCAGCGAAGGCGCCGGCAGCTACCGCGCGGCAGTCTACCGGGATGCGGGCGGAGACGAGGGCCGGCGGCGCCCAGACGAGCTCGCGGCACTCTATCGTCTCGATGGAGCCGTCCTCGTTCTGGAACGTCACGCTTGTCGGGCGGAAGAGCATGCCGCCAGACGTCGAGTAGACAGCACGCATCGAGGACGCGCCGGAAGCGGCGGGCAAGGAGGCGCCCGCCGCGCCGGCGGCCTCGACGGACCGCAGGTTAGGAAACGCAAGCGCAAGGCTAGCGGTGTCGATGTCCTTGACGCTTTGCGACAGCGAGAGGACGGCGGCCTGGTCGGCCGTCTGCCCCTCGGCAATGCTGATGGCAACGACGGGGGTGTCCTTGCCTTCTACCGAGATGGCAGGCGGGACCGTGAGCGCGCCCTCGGGAGCGGCGCCGTCGAAGCCGACGAGCGAGAGGCCGCCGTCGGCGACGGTGTAGAGGAGGCCGTCTGCCGCAAGCATGCCGTCCTCGCGCTCCTCGGCGATGGGGGCCCGTGACTCGGTCTCGGCGTTTTCGTCGTTCGTGCTTTCGAGCGCCACGTCGCCGCCGGAGGTGGCCGGGCGCGGGGCGGGCTCGTCAGCGTTCGCCGACAACAGGCCCGATGCGGGCAGCATCGTGACGGCCAGCAGCACAGCCAACATGACGGAGACGAAGCGAGTGGCGGCGCATGCAATCGGGACGCCCCAGATCGCACATCCCTCCTCGCCCGCTTGCGACGACATCCCCCTCGCGGCGGGGAAGATTCCTCGTCGGGGCTTCGCCCGCTCCTCGGAATGACGAGGGGCGTTCGTTGGATGAGGCGACGATGGCGTCGCGCCTGCAGGATGAGGATATCCCATGGCAATTCCCTTCCCGTTGGGGCCGCCACTGGCAAAGGCCTCCGCGGGAAGGTACAATGGTGCACGCGGAGGACCCTCGCTATGAGGGGCCGACGTTTCGAGGTGCGTGGCCCTTCTGCTGGCAAGCTAATCAGGGTCGCGCGCCTTTTCTTTTGGCGCCCTTTCCCAAAAGCGCCTCTTACCTATATATGTGGGATGATCCAAGACAGAGAGGTTGGCGCATCCCCAACAGGAAATGCGCCATTAACCGCAAAAGCGCTTCTCCCGTTGATTGCGAAGTCAACCTCATCCGCATAGGAATAAGTGGATAAGCGCTCGTTGCCAAGCGTTTCCTATGCAGATAAATATTCAGTTGACTTCGCAATATCGTATATTACCCGTTTCGTCCGCCTCCGTCGACACAATGCAAATGCACACTATTATGTGCATCAAATCTCCATTCAATTCATGCGGGGGAAATCAGAGGAGGATTCCTCTGATTGCCTTAAAGATCATGGGGCTCGATGGCGTAGAAGCGGTTGAGCGGATTGCGTCTTTGGTCCTCCAATGCGAACACGATAACCGTCCGCTTCTCATCATCCACGACATAATAGATGCCGTATTTACCGGCATGCACGACGCGGGCCTCGAAAGGGAGCTGGGCCGCTTCGTAGTACGGATCATAGACGCGCCCAATCTCTGGCACAACATCAAGAAGACGCAGCATCTTGCTGATCTTGGCGATGTCGCTGCGTGAGACTATGGACGCAGCCGTGCGCTTCGCGCTTTCGGTCATGAACACCTCGTAGACGACCGGCTCCTCAGGTGGGTCGTAGCCTCTCTCAGTCATCCCAGCCCAGCTCTCTCAAAGCGTCTTCGAGGGGAATCGTCCTTCCTGCCGCAGCTTCCGCATACGCCGCCTCAAGACGCTCCTTGAGTCCTATCTCGTAGTCATGCACCTCGCGCCGAAGCCGCTCATGAACCTCATAGGCGCGTGCGTCCATAACGACCAGATCGGCCCTCCCGTTGCGCGTAATGTAGACAGGATCTGGACTGCTCTCGCAAAGATCGTAAATCTCGCTTATATTGCGCTGCAAATCGGACGAAGTTCTGATCGTTGTCATAACACGCTCCGCTCTCGCTTTCCTTACGCTGAGTATATCATCTATTCAGAAAATATTCTGAACTGTTGACGGAGCGATCGACGGAGGATGCATACAGCAGGATGTTTCATGGCCCGCTTTTCAAGCAGGTGTCACCCTACGCTCGTATCTTTAGGTATGTGCCGCACTTCGCACGGATCAGTCTTGTGGACGGATGCGCTCCTTGGCTTTGGCGAGGCGGTCTGCGTACTGACGCAGCACCAGATACAGCTCGTCGGCGATGTCGTCGGGCAGGATGCCGCTCGCCTTGATCTCGTCGAGCGTGGCCTCGCTCAAGTTGCGCACCGACTTGAAGTGCTTCAAGAGCGCCTTTTTTCGCACGGGACCGATGCCGGTCACGTCGTCGAGCACCGAGGCTGTCATGCCCTTGCCGCGCAGCTCGCGATGGAACGTGATGGCGAAGCGGTGCGCCTCGTCGCGAATCTGCTTGATGAGGTAGAGCGATGCCGACCCGCCGGGCAACACGACCGGACCTGAGTCCTGCCACGGTACGAACACCTCCTCGTCGCGCTTGGCGAGGCCCACCACCGGGATGTCGTGTACGCCCATCTCGTCGAACATGGCGAGCACGGCGCTCAGCTGCGGCTTGCCGCCGTCCAGCACGATGAGGTCTGGCTTGCTGCCGAAGCGCTCGTCAGCCAGGCGCTCGGCGCAATAGCGGCGGCTCACCACCTCCTGCATGCTGAGGAAGTCGTTCGCCTCGTCCAGCTCGGCGCGTATCTTGAAGCGCCGATACTGGTTTTTGTCCGGCTTGCCGTTCGTGAACACCACCATGGAGGCGACAGTGTACGAGCCGTGCAGCGTCGAGATGTCGAAGCACTCGATGCGCTTGGGCGGCTCGTCGAGCGCAAGCGCGCTCTCGAGCTGCAGCAACGCCTCGTTGAGACGCTTGTCCTCGTAGTTGCTGCGCACCTTGTAGCGGTTGAGCGTGTGGCGCGCGTTCGTCTCGGACATCTCGAGCAGCTGCTGCTTCTCTCCCTTCTGCGGCACGGTGAAGCGCACCTTGGCACCGTGTGCCGACGACAGCTTGTCGGTGAGCCACAGCTGCATGGCCTCGACGTCCTCGGGCATCTCGCGCACGATCACCTCGCGCGGGATCGACGTGGTGGTGTCGTAGTAGCGCAGGAGGAAGTTGTGCAGCAGGTCTTGGTCAGGAACGTCCGAGCCCTTGTTCAGCACGAACTCGTTGGAGATGATGATGCGCCCCTCACGGATGACGAACACATGGGCGCCTGCCACCGTCTCCTCGCGGAAGAACCCGATTACGTCGGCATCCAGGTCGTGGGACGACGCGGCGTGCTGCTTGTCCGACAGCGTCTCGATCGTCTCGATACGCGCCTTGAGGCGCCCGGCGCGCTCGAAGTCGAGCTCGGAGGCCGCCTCGGCCATCTCCTCGCGCAGCGCATCCAAGAACTCCTTGTGCTGGCCTGCCAGGAACTGCTCGACCTTCTTGACGTTGACGGCATACTCTTCGGGCGTGATGGCGCCCGAGCACGCGCCCGGCCCCAGCCCCACATGCGCATCGAAGCACGGGTGCTCCTCGATGGCCTCCTCAAGCGGCACGCCACGGTCCAGCTTGCGCTCGAGATTGCGCCAAGTGGCGCACGACGAGGCGCACAAGGGAACGATGCGACGCGCGATATCGATCATGTCGCGCGCGGCATGCGAGTCGGTGTAGGGGCCGAAGTACCTCGTGCCGGCCTTGCGCTTCTCGCGCGTGTACTTGATGGCCGGAAACGTGTCGCTTTCGGTGACGGCGATGAACGGGTAGCTCTTGTCGTCCTTGAAGTCGGCATTGTAGAACGGGTGGTACTGGTTGATGAGGTTCTTCTCCAGGACGAGCGACTCGTGCTCGTTGTCGACGACGATGTATTCGAACGAATGGATCTGGTCGACCAGAAGCGGTATCTTGGCGCGGTCGTCCTGGAAGTTGACATACTGGCGCATACGGGCCCTGAGCTGCTTGGCCTTGCCGATGTAGATGACCTCACCCGAACGGCTCTTCCAGAGGTATACGCCCGGCAGCGTGGGCACCTCGCACAGCTCGCGCTTGATGCGCTCGATCTTTTCCGACTGCGTCTCTGCCTGCCCGTCAGCGAGCGCAGCGTGGCTCAACTCTTCGCTCATCTACTTCGCTCTTGTGTCTGTGACCTCGGGAAACCGTATGCTGAAATGCGTCGCATCCATGTTCGCGTCCGGCACTTCCCCGTGCAGCATCTTATGACCCAAGTAAGTCAGCTCGAATCCGTCGATCAGGCCGCCCAGCATGAGCGACCGATAGTAGTGCAGCCCCATGGCCCGTTGGAAGCCGCAATGCTGCGTCACCTCAGCGATCGTGGTGAAGCAGTTGTCGTTGATGGCCTGGAGAAACCGTCTCTCGTTTTCGGTGAGCTGCATGGCGGAAGGACACCCCTTTGGCCGCGACGTCTCTTTTCGCCATTTTACAACGTTTGCCTCCCGTTGGCCGCTGCCTCACGAATAAACCTCTTTGCGTGCTTGGCGCGGCTCTCGATGTACCCGGACCAATAGGAGCCAGCACCCAGGTCGTATTCGTAGATGACCTTGAGGCGCGCGGCGGCCGTTCGGTTGCCGCGCCTCACGGCATGCAGGTACAAGATCTCTGCCGCCCGCACGCACTCGACGCGCTCTGCCCGCGTGGCACCCGGCGCTGGAGAGCATCCCTCGCCAAGGTAGCGGTCCCCCAGCTCGAGCGCAAGCACACCGCCTTTGTCAGGGCAGTTGGGATAGCATTCGACGAACACGCGCCTGCCGTCATCCGAGTGCGTGTTGGAGACGCGCTCGCTGAGCCACACTCGCGGCAGCGACTCCGCGCAAGGCACCCCTACCCGATCGACAGAGTAGACTGGTGCCGACCGCCTTGCGCCGAAGAGCCGGTGCGCCATCCTGCGCACGAGGCCTGCCACGTCGAACCGCGTGCTCAGAATGCCGTTGCCCCGGCGCACATTGGGCGAGCCGAAGGCGGCATTGGACGCGCGCGCCACCCACGAGACGCCTCGCGCTCGCTGCTGCGGCATCACACAAAACGGAATCATCGACTTTACCATTGCCATGGCTCAGCACCTCCACGACATCGCTTGACCGTCACCATACCATGCCAAGGATACGCGATACGCTCGTGATAGGTGTCCCATGATTGGTACTGTGCGCGAGCGATTGCCGCCGCCGAGCAGCAACCGAGGCAAGGCGTTCATCTGGTATCATTGTATCTTTGACAAACATTGTGCGTGACATACGATGACGATACGAAGGGGTGTCGATGTGGGAGCCTGCATAATCGGTTGTGGAAAGGCAATGCCCGGGCTGAAGGTCGAAAACGCCGACCTCGAACATATCGTGCAAACGAGCGACGAGTGGATATCGACGCGCACCGGCATCAGCTCGCGCCGCATCGCCGTCGCCGAGACCATGCTTGACCTGGCGCTGGCCGCCTCGCGCGCCGCGCTCGGCATGCCCGCAGCGCCTGACGACAGCGTGTCCATCGAAAGCAGCGGCGAGGCGTTCGTCGACATCGACCCGGCCAGCATCGATCTGTTGGTCCTGACGACCATCTCGCCCGACGTGATCGTGCCTTGCAACGCAGCTGCCTTGAAGAAGCTGCTGGGCCTGGACAACGCCATTGCCTTCGACATGAACGCCGCATGCACGGGCTTTGTCTACGGAGCCACCGTGGCCGACGCCATGATGGCAGCATCGCACCTGAAAGGCGGCAGCGTCCCTGCGCGCAACGTCATTCGCCGCGCGCTGGTCGTCAGCGCTGAGCGGCTGACGCACGTGACCGACTGGCAAGATCGCAACACCTGCGTCCTCTTTGGTGACGGCGCGGGCGCTGCCGTCTTCGAGTGGAAGGACGACGCACCCGGCATCATCTCGTCGTTCCTCAAGAACGACGATGACGACACCAATGCGCTCACCTGCAAGCAGTCCTATACCTCAGCATTCCCCTTCGACGAAAGCGGCGTCATCTACGATGCCGAGGCCAAGGCCGCGCATGACGCAGCGCACCCCGACGCGAGTGACGTCAGCTATGACTACATCAACGCGCTCGGGCTGTCGTGCGACCCGGCTGCCGCGCGCATCGATGCCCTGTTCGACATCGAGAACAAGTCAGCTCAGGGAGGCCCTGACCAGGTCATCTACATGAACGGGCAGAAGGTCTTCAAGTTCGCCGCCAAAGCCATGGAGGCCGCTGTGCGCAAGGTGGTCGAGGATGGGGGCATCACGATCGACCAGGTAAAGCTCATCGTGCCGCATCAGGCAAACCTGCGCATCCTCGAGTTCGCAGCCAAGCGCCTAGGCGTCACGCTCGACAGCTTCCAGGTGTCCATCGCCGAGACGGGCAACTGCAGCTCCGCCTGCGTGCCCATGGCGCTCACCGACGCCCTCGTGTCGGGCCGCCTCGAGCCAGGCGACTATGCCGTGCTGGTAGCGTTCGGCGGCGGCCTCACCTCCGGCGCCATCTTGCTGCAGGTCTAGCGCCTAGGCATACACGCCGGCCGCGCAGACGCGACGCAGGCCGCTCCTCCAACGCGGGGAACCACAAACGCCTGCGACCCCGACGCACCATGCCGCAAGGCATCATGCCAGAAACCAAAAGCGCCCCCTGAGCATCCGCGGCTCAGGGGGCGCTACCTTTATAGAGAGCCTTCCCGGCGAGAGCAGCCTCTCCCCTAGTCCTCAATGGCTGCGACGGCCGTTTTCTCTACTTCGACGGCCTGCGCCTGAGCCAGCGCCTCAATCTCGGGATTCGTATCCATGTAGTGGTCGAACTCGTCCTTGATGGCATCAGAGGGCTCGGGCGTCACCAGGCTCACGATGACGATGGTCGCATACGAGATAATGAATGCCGGCAAGAGCTCGTAGATGCCAAACACGCCGCCCAAGGGAGCCAACAGGTTGTGCCAGATGAGCACTGCCGCCGTGCCTGCGAGCATGCCTGCCAAAGCACCCTGCTTGGTGGTGCGCTTCCAATAGAGGCAGCACAGCGTCAACGGGCCAAACGAGGCACCCAGGCCGGCCCACGCATAGCTCACGACCCCGAAGATGGACGAGTTCTCGTCCGAGGCAACAAGGATGCCGAACAGGAACACCACGATGAGCGTGATGCGCGCGACGATCATGACCTGGTTGTCGGTGGCGTCCTTCTTGATGACGCCACGGAAGATGTTCTCGGCCACCGACGAGCCCGCGATCAAGAGATACGACGATGAGCTAGACATGGAAGCTGCCAGGATGCCGGAAACAACGATGCCGCACAAAAACGCCGGCAGCATCATCTGGGACAGCACGATGAAGATG
>CAJUFC010000123.1 GCA_910585565.1 uncultured Eggerthellaceae bacterium
AGCGGATGTGGGCGTGCCTGTCGGACGGAGGCGGGTTCGAGACAGCGATAGAGGAGGTGGGCCTGCATCGCTTGGGCGAAGGAGGCATGCCGGAGTGGATAGGCGAGCTGTGTGCCCCCAGCATGCTTGGCGAGGCCTATGCGAACGAAGACGCTTCGATTATCGGGTTTTCTCGCGGCGGCGAGGCGGGCGACGCAGAAGACATGCTGCGTCGTGAGCTGACCGCGCGTGGTTGGCAAGAGCAGAGAGGCGGCCAAGAAGGGCTGGCCTCGTTCATAAAGGAAGAAGGTGTATGCCGATGGGTTATGGTGAAGGCGTCAAAGGTAGGAGACGCGGTCAGCGTCGTCTTGCATATAAGGCACGCATGAGGCGAGATGATGCTGGCGCGGAGGCGGCCATCGGACGAAGGCGCGGGCGCCCGCGTGCGCGATGGACGCTCGATGTGTGCGGAGACGTCGAGTCGCTTGAGCTGGCAACGACGGCCAAAGATCGCTTGCGGGGCATGCTGTTTCGCGACCCGGATGACGTAACGCGGATCTTGATTCCCTGTCACGACATACACACGTTCGGGATGCGGTATCCGCTGGACGTTGCGTTCATATCCAAGAGCGGCGAGGTGCTAGAGGTGCATCGAGGCGTGGCGACGATGCGTCGCATCAGGCACAAAGAGGCATCGTTGGTTGCCGAGAGGTTTTCCCGAGATGGAGACTGGCTCAAGGAAGGAGACGTGATCCACATTGGCGTCCCTCAGTGAGATGAAGCAATGTCCGGTGTGCGCTACGACGGTCTTCGGCGACATGGACACGTGCTACAACTGCATGTATCGGTTTGGCAGCAATGAGGAGCTGGAGGCATCCCGTGCCGCTGCGGCACGGGATGACGCAGGGCCGGCGGCTCTGCCGAGCGCTTCTCGGTCGGAGCTGAGAGGCGATGGGGCTCTACTTGCTCAGTTTCTCGTAGAGTTTGACGGCTTCTTGCGACAGTTTCTCGCTCATCGCGTCGTAGGTGTCGAGTAGCTGCTTGCCTTCGGGGGTGAGCTCGCTGCCGTGTGCGCCGTCTCTGATGAGAAGCTGCACGCCGAGGGCGTCCTCGGTCTCCTTGATGATGCGCCATGCCTTGCTGTAGGCCATGCCGATGTCTTTGGCTGCGGCATTGAGCGAACCTTTGCTGCGAACCCCGCGGCACAGGTCAGAGATGCCCTTGCCGAAGACGGAGGTCTTCTCAGACGATGGGTTTTGGAACGAGAGCCGAATGGAGGGTTCGAGGTTTGCAAGACTGCTCATGCTGAGCCCCCTAGCGTTGGTTGCAGTTCCGACATGATAGTGCATATCGTCTTCGGGCAGAGCCGCGTTGCGCCGGAAGTTGTCTCATTGTGCGAGAAAGACAGAAACGGCCTCTTCGACGCTGGCGACATCGCTAGGAATGACGCCAGCGAAGCGTACTTCGGCTGTATCGAGGCCGGCGAGCCCCTTTGGAATGTCGTGCATGCCCGTCTCGTCGGCGATGAGCTCGTTCAGCTGGCAGCCGGTGAGGGCATCAACGTCTTGCGGAAGCGGGGCGCCCGGCGCGATGCCGTGCAAAGCGCGGTAGACGTTGTCGCCGAACTTCGCCCAGTGGGCTGTGCTGGCCACCAGGACGGGGTTGCTGCCCTTGAGCTTGCGCGCGCAGGCATAGGCGACAGCGGTATGGGGGTCCATCAGGTAGTCATGCTCGTCGAAGACGGACTTGATGACGGAGAGGCAGGTAGGGCTGTCAGTGGAGCTTGACTTGAACGTGCTTGCGAGCGCTGCGGCCGTCGCGTCGTCGACGACGAACTTGCGGTCGTTGCTGAGGTCGGCCATCCATTGGGCGATCGAGCTGCTGTTGCGGCCGGTCAGCTCGAAGAGCTGCCGCTCGAGGTTGGACGAGACGAGGATGTCCATCGAAGGAGAGGGGGTGAGCACGAACGCACGGTCGGAAATGTCGTAAGTGCCGGTGTTGATGAAGTCGGTGAGGACGCGGTTTTCGTTGCTAGCGCAAAAGAGCGTCTCGATGGGCGTGCCCATCTGCTTGGCGTACCAAGCGGCCAAGATGTTGCCGAAGTTGCCCGTCGGCACGCAGACGTCGATGGGGTCTCCGGCTGCTATCTTGCCGGTCGCGACAAGCTCGGCGTATCCGGACACGTAGTAGACGATCTGCGGCAGGAGGCGTCCCCAGTTGATGGAGTTGGCGCTGGAAAGGGCGATGCTGCCATCAGCCAGAAGCCGCGCGGCGAACGCGTCGTCAGAGAACACGCGCTTGACGGCCGTCTGGCAGTCGTCGAAGTTGCCCTCGACGGCCCAGACGCGAACGTTGTCTCCGGTCGTGGTGACCATCTGCTTGCGCTGGATGTCGCTGACGCCGCCATCGGGAAAGAGGACGCCGACGCTGACGCCGGGCACGCCCTTGAAGCCCTCGAGGGCCGCCTTGCCAGTGTCGCCAGACGTTGCAACAAGGATGCAGAAGTCGTGGTCGAGCTTTCCAGCCTCGCGCAAGGATGACGCGCTGGCGGAGAAGAACTGCGGCAGGCATTGCAGCGCCATGTCCTTGAATGCGCTGGTGGGGCCATGCCAGAGCTCGAGCAAGTGCATGCCGTCATCGAGCGACGTGATCGGGCAGATGCTCTCCGTGTCGAAGTTGGCGCCGTAGGAGCGCGCCATGCATGTATCGATCTCGTCATCCGGCAAGTCGATGTTGAACGCGCGATATATGAATGCTGCTCGGTCGCGATAAGGCAGCTGCGTCAAGGAGGTGATGTCGTCAAGAGACAAGCGAGGCAGCTCTTCGGGAACGTAGAGGCCGCCGCCGGTAGCCAGGCCGTTGATGACGGCTTGGGTGAACGAGACCGACGCCGCTTCTACGCCACGCGTGTCGATGTATCGGTTCTGGCCAGGGTTGTTGCTGCGGTCGAGTTTGCTGCTCACGATGAAATCCTTGCCTTTGAGGTGCCAGCGAATACAATCAGTATAAACAAAGTCACTGAGGGAGCGAGGCGTGCATGCCCGAGAAGCATTCGGTTTTCGGCGATTCCATCTCGACGTTCGAGGGCATCGTGCCAGAGGGGAGCATCTGGTTCTACGACGAGGCCGACACCAACGGCACCGGCGTGGTCGATGCGAAGGACACCTGGTGGATGCGCGCGATCGAGCGCGAGGGTGGCGAGTTGCTGGCAAATGCGTCCTTTTCGGGCTCGATGGTGCAAGGCGCTGGCTTTCCTGCGGGCCAGTCCCCAGAGCGGGTGCGGCAGATTCTCGGCACGGACGGTTCGTCTCCCGATGTGGTCTGGGTATTCATCGGCACCAACGACTATGGGTGGGGCAGTCCGGAGGCGCAGGTCGTCGGAGGGTCCCAGGCTGCACCGGCATGTGCTTGCGCGGAGGACTTTCCCGACGTCGACCCGGCAGGGCCCGCCCCTGCAGGTGCTGTCGAGCGGTTCGAGGCTGCGTATGCGCAGATGCTGGGAAACATCCGTGCGGTGGCGCCTGATGCGGAGGTGCGCTGCCTGACGCTGCTTCCCGGTCGTGCGCTTGGGCACGACGCGAGCGCCTTTTGTTGGAGCCTGCGCGGCGTGCCGCTCGGCGCGTACAACGACGCGATTCGCCGCGCTGCAGCCAGGGCAGGGGCACAGGTCGTCGATATCGGTGGGCTTGGCTATGACTATGACGCCATCGACGGCACGCACCCGAACAAGGAGGGCATGCGCCAGCTGGCTCAACTGGTGGCTGCGGCCCAAGGAGACGCATCCGCTTTACAGGGCTATCCAGCTCGCCTGGCATCAACGTGCGCGTGCGAGCACCCCGGCGCACTCTGCTCGCGTGCAGACATCACCGCGAGCAGGTGGTCGTGCGTGGTGGCATAGCCGAGCGAGGGGAGTGCTGCCACGTGGCCGCGGAACTGAGGCGCCTGCTGGCCGCAGAGCGCCTGCTGGCCGCGGAGAGCGCGCCGGCTGCAGAGCGCGCGAGCGTGCCTTTTGCAGGCTGCTGTCTGAAGGTAACGGATTTGCGATTCGGCGCTCAAGGATGTTACCCTGTCAGATACCTCATTTCAAACGCAGCTAAAACACGCAACGATCAGGAGACGTTTTGGGTAACTCGCCCGAAGATTCCAAGGGCAAGCCTCAGCCTCGCAAAGGTGCCAACGTAGTCTCGTTCGAAGAGGCGCGTAAGGTCGCTCGTGCCCGACTCGGCCAGCGCAAGGAGTTCAACATTGCGCGCGGTGCGCTGCGCGAAGGGGCGCTGTACAACCCGTACACGAACTCCATGGAGATCAACACCAAGCAGCTCAAGGAGCTCAAGCGTCCGAAGCTTGCGAAGCCTGCCGCAAAGGAAGCGGCGCCCATCAAAGAACAAAAGGCCGACGTTCGCCCCACGGTCTCAAAGCCAAAGGCCGCGAAGAAGGGCAAAGACGTCGAATTCAAGATGGACGAGGCGCCGCGTCCTACCGTGGCGAAGGCGCCTGCTGCCGTCGAGCAGGTAGACCGTCCGAGTGCCGCTGGGCACAAGTCGCGCTTTGCCGCGCGCGTCGAGGCCATGCGCGAGGTGCGCGAGGAGCGTCGGCGCGTCCGCACGAAGGCCAAGGCAGACAAGAAGTTCGACAAGCAGTACGGAGATGCCGATGGCGCGTCGATGGGCGTTGGGAAACGTCCCAAGGCTGCGGCGGCTGCCCCTCGCGAGGGCGGCGGTCCGCGCGCGGCGGTATACGAGGGCAAGATGGGCGCCTTGCACAAAAAGGCGTCCAAGCTCCAGACGAAGGGCGGCGCTCATGCGGGCGTTCTTGACGGGAGGCTGTCGATTCCGTCGGTGAGGCTGCCCCCTATCTCGCGCAGGATGGGCACCACGCTTGCGACCGTGCTGACCTGTGCCGTCTGTGCGTTTTCGCTCTATGGGCCGGCGCAGCAGTATTACACGCAGATGCGCGAGACGGACCGCCTGCAGGCCGAGTATGCTGCCGTTGCCGAGCGAAGCGACAACCTACAGGCATCCATCGATTCGCTGCAGACCAATGCCGGCGTGGAGGACAAGGCGCACGCCGACCTCGGCTACATCAAGAGCGGCGAGCGCACCGCCACGGTCAAGGGCATCGACTTCGATAACACCAAGGAGTTCTCGACCAACGTCGTGCCTGGCAGCGTGCCGGCGCCTGATACGTGGTACTCGCCGGTGCTCGACGTTCTGTTCAACTATTCGAACTCGAAGTAGCGCCGCTGGCGCGATGGGCGCCGGCACTGGCAAGGTGCCGACGTCAGACGACAGAGATGACATAGACGCAAAGAGGGCCCGACGCGATGTCGGGCCCTCTTTCATTCTCGTTCGCGTGCGCTGCTGTGCGGCACAGCGGGCGAACTAGAACTCCTTGAAGACGCTCTTCTGGGCGAAGCAGATCGGGCACTTCTCGAAATCGTCGCCCTTGTGGATGTAGCCGCAGACCGGGCAGAGGTAGTACTTGTCGTCGTCCGGCGCGTCGATGTCGTTGTAGGCATTCAGGTAGAGCTGGGCATGCACGGCCTCGGCGAGCTTGGCGCGCGTGAACACGAGCTCAGCCGCGGCGTCCCCTTCCTCCTGGGCAACCTTGATGAAGGACGGATACATGTCGGACGTCTCGTAGATCTCGCCCAGGGCGCCGCTGATCAGGTTGAGGTCGGTTGCCTCGCCGGCGGCGTCGGGGGCCGTAGGGGCCACATAGTCGGGCTCGACCTTCTTAATCTCGTTGACCTCGAGCTTGATGTGAATCTGCTCGGCAGCGGAGGTCGCCTCGAACTGACGAGCGATCTGCTCGTAGCCGGCATCGCGTGCGACCTGCGCGAAGGCAGCGTACTTGGCGGAAGCGCCCGTCTCGCCCTGCACTGCGGCCTTCAGGTTCTCGAGCGTGGTGCCCACCTTGGTCTGGCTGTCGGAGACGACGTCGAAGTTGGTTGAATTCTCGGCAGTAGGCTGGGTGTCACGTACTTTCATGGGAAGCGATCCTTTCCTCATAAAGGCCGCCCTCTCGGCAGCCGCTTTTGCATCTGAACATTATAGATATTTGCATGCTGACGAGTGCGGTGAAGTGCCGAGAATGTTACATTGACTTAAAAAGCCCGGCACGACGAAAGGCGCGTCATCTATGGAAAACGAAACCGCTTGGAAGAACTACGACGAACGAGACATGGCCTGTTTGGACGAGCTGTGCGACCGATATAAGACGTTCATTTCCGCATGCAAGACCGAGCGCGAGTGCTGCGCGTGGTCCATCATGGAGGCCGAGGGGCTGGGCTATCAGTCGCTTGCCGCCGCGATTGCGTCGGGCCGTACGCTGGCGCCTGGAGACAAGGTGTGGGCGACGTCCCAAGGCAAGGCGCTCGTCCTCGTCCACGTGGGGCAACGTCCCCTCGAAGAGGGCATGAACATCCTGGGGGCTCACATCGACTCGCCGCGGCTGGACCTCAAGCAAAATCCGCTGTACGAGAAGGATGGGCTGGCCCTCCTCGACACGCATTACTACGGCGGTATCAAGAAGTATCAGTGGGTCGCGCTGCCGCTGGCGCTGCATGGCGTCGTCGCCAAGAAAGACGGCACGGTGCAAGACATCTGCATTGGCGAGGACGCCGATGACCCGGTGTTCTGCGTGACCGACCTGTTGCCTCATCTCGGCCAGAAGCAGATGGAGAAGAAGGGCTCTGAGGTGGTCGAGGGCGAAGACCTTGATGTGTTGTGCGGCAATCGTCCCGCTGCCGAGGCGGCACCCGACGCCGCCGACACCAGCGCTGACACCAGCGCCGACGCCGCGCCTGCCGCCAGCGCCGCCGCAAAAGACCCTGTCAAGCAGTATGTCCTTGCGCTGCTCGAGGAGAAATATGGCATCACCGAGGCTGACTTCCTGTCAGCCGAGCTGGAAGTCGTGCCGGCAGGCGCTGCCCGCGACCTCGGCTTCGACCGCTCGATGGTGCTCGGCTACGGACAGGACGACCGCGTGTGCGCCTACACGTCGCTGGTGGCCCAGCTGGCGCTGGCGCGGCACGAGGAAGTGCCCGACAAGACGGCGGTCTGCGTGCTGGTGGACAAAGAGGAGATCGGTAGCGTAGGCGCGAGCGGCATGGAGTCGCTGTTCTTCGAGAACACGATTGCCGAGGTGATGGAGCTTGCCGGCGAGGGCGGCATGCTCAAGATGCGACGTGCCCTCGCGGCTTCGGCGATGCTCTCCTCGGACGTGTCGGCAGGTGTCGACCCGGCCTATGGCGGCGTCTTCGAGAGCAAGAACTCTGCCTATCTCGGTCGCGGCCTCGTGTTCAACAAATATACCGGCGCTCGCGGCAAGAGCGGCTCGAACGACGCCCGCGCCGAATACCTCGCGCGCATTCGTCGCGTGATGGAGGACGCTGGCGTCAGCTTCCAGACGGCCGAGCTGGGACGCGTGGATGCAGGCGGCGGCGGAACGATCGCGTTCATCCCGGCGCGCTACGGCATGGACGTCATCGACAGCGGCGTGCCCGTGCTCAGCATGCACAGCCCGTGGGAGGCGACGAGCAAGGCCGACATCTTCGAGGCATATAAAGGCTACAAGGCGTTCCTGCGCGGCATGTAGGCAGACGCGCACCCGCACCGCTGCGGCGCCGGAGGGGCGCAGGCCGTCTCGCACCGCTGCGCGACGAGTCCATGCGCAACGCTCCGCGGCGCTGCGCGGCATGTAGGCAGACGCGCGCTACGTTTTTGCGCCACACGGCGGCGTCACGCCGTATAATGTGCGTTATTCAACAGCAAGGGAAGGGAGTGGCATGGCTTATTATTTCGATGAGCAATCGCGCACGTTCAATGAATACCTGTTGGTGCCCGGTTATTCTCCGAGCGAATGCATTCCTACGGCCGTGTCGCTCAAGACGCCGCTCGTCAAGTATCGCAAGGGCCAGGAGGAGTGCCCCGTCGAGCTTTCGATCCCGATGGTCTCGGCGATCATGCAGTCCGTGTCCGATGACAAGATGGCGGTCGCTCTCGCTACCGAGGGCGGCCTCTCTTTCATTTATGGCTCGCAGTCCGTCGAGGACGAGGCTGACATGGTGCGCCGCGTCAAGGACTACAAGGCCGGCTTCGTCACGTCGGACGTGAACCTGTCGCCTGACATGACGCTGGCCGACATCGTCGCGCTGAAGGAGGAGCATGGGCATTCCACCATGCCCGTGACCGAGGGTGCCGACCCGCATGGCAAGCTGCTCGGCATCGTCACCTCGCGCGACTACCGTGTGACGCGCATGCCGCTCGACACCAAGGTCGCCGACATCATGACGCCGCGCGACAAGATGGTGACGGCCCCGGTCGACACGTCGCTCAAGACGGCCAACGACATCATCTGGGATCACAAGCTCAATTCGCTGCCCATCGTGGACGACCAGGATAAGCTGGTGGCGCTCGTGTTCCGCAAGGACTACGATTCGCACAAGTCCAACCCGGACGAGCTTCTGGACTCGCACAAGCGGTATATGGTAGGCGCGGGCATCAACACGCGCGACTTCGCAGAGCGCGTGCCGGCGCTCGTGGAGGCGGGCGCCGACGTCTTGTGCATCGACTCGTCGGAGGGCTATTCTGACTGGCAGCGCTTTACGCTGGAATGGATTCGCGAGCGCTACGGCGATGACATCAAGGTGGGCGCGGGCAACGTCGTCGACCGCGACGGATTTCGCTTCCTTGCCGAGCACGGCGCCGATTTCATCAAGATTGGCATCGGCGGCGGCTCTATCTGCATCACCCGCGAGACAAAGGGCATCGGCCGCGGCCAGGCAACGGCTGTGATCGAGGTGGCAAAGGCGCGCGACGAGTGGTTCGAGGAGACGGGCGTCTATATTCCCCTCTGCTCTGACGGCGGCATCGTATACGACCATCACATCGCGCTCGCGCTGGCGATGGGCTCTGATTTCGTGATGCTTGGGCGCTACTTCGCTCGCTTTGACGAAAGCCCGTCCAACCGCGTTATGATCAACGGCAACTACATGAAGGAATACTGGGGCGAAGGCTCGTCGCGTGCGCGCAACTGGCAGCGCTACGACCTCGGCGGCGACAAGAAGGGCATGACGTTCGAAGAGGGCGTTGACTCCTATGTGCCGTATGCCGGGCCGCTCAAGGACAACGTCGACCTCACGCTGTCCAAGATTCGCTCGACCATGTGCAACTGCGGCGCCCTCACTATTCCGGAGTTCCAAGACAAGGCCAAGCTGACCGTCGTGTCGTCCACTTCCATCGTCGAAGGCGGCGCTCATGACGTGTTGCTGAAAGACAACAATACCTACGTGAGCAATTCTAGTATGAGATAGGAAAGCAGCATTCAATGTCTGATAAGGAAATGATTAACAAGTATTCGATGCATAGCGTTACCTGTGGGGAGCTGCGGGCGGCTGACGAGGGGCAGACGGTCGTGCTCACCGGGTGGGCGTGGCACAATCGCGACCATGGCGGGCTCATCTTCATCGACCTGCGCGACCGTACGGGCTATACGCAGATCGTGGTGGATCCCGACTGCGTGTCAGCGGATGACTTCGCCATCGCCGAGCATGTGGGGCGCGAGTACGTTCTGCGTGTCGAGGGCACCGTGCGCCTGCGCGGGGCAGACGCCGTCAACCCTGACATGGCGACGGGCGAGATCGAGGTCTTGGCGAGTGCGCTTGAGGTGCTGAACACGTCCGTGACGCCGCCGTTCTCCATCGAGGATGGCATCGAGACCGACGAGACGACGCGCATGAAGTGGCGCTATCTCGACCTGCGCCGCCCTGAGATGTATGCCAACTTGGCGCTGCGCCACACGGTGGCCCAGGCCCTGCGCCGCGCGCTCGACGAGCGCGGGTTTATCGAGGTCGAGACGCCCATCTTGGCCAACTCGACCCCTGAGGGCGCGCGCGACTACATCGTGCCGTCGCGTCCCAACCCGGGCAAGTTCTATGCGTTGCCGCAGTCGCCCCAGCAGTTCAAGCAGAT
>CAJUFC010000124.1 GCA_910585565.1 uncultured Eggerthellaceae bacterium
CGAGATAGAGATCACGCTGCACGGACGCGGCGGCCTGATGGAAGGCGAGCCCGGCGCGGGCGACAGCGCCGACATGGTGGAGGAGCTTGCCATCGTGCGCTGGTCTCTGGCGACCTATCGCGCTTTGCCCGAGCCAGTGCGGCCGGGGTATGCGTTCGTCGGCTGGTTCCCGACCGACGGCAGCGCTGGCGGCGGATGGGGCGAGGCGATCGACGTGGGCGAGCGCGTGCGCCCGGACGTGCGCGACCTCTGGGCTCGCTGGCAGCCCATCGAGTACCAGGTGCGCTACGTGAACAACACCGACAGCGCAGGCGGCGGTCTCACGTGGATGGTCGGGCACACCTATGACGCAGACCAAGCCCTCCTGACCTGGGACGAGGTGCGAGCGCCGGTGTCCGAGGCCATGTTCGTCGAGCCGAGTGGCAAGTATTTCGACGGCTGGACGACGATGTTCGACGGCACGGGGGAGTGGTATGGGCCGGGCTCGGTGGTGCGGAACCTGACCGACGTGGCCGGCGCCTACGTGAACCTGTACGCCAAGTGGGCCGAGCGCGTGGAGGACGGCCCCTTCACCGTGACGTTCGACTTCGCCGACGGGGCGACCGCCCCGCACGTGGTGGAGGGCGTCGAGAAGGGATCGCGCATCGATGCATTCGACGACCCGAAGCGCTCAGGGTACCAGTTCGCAGGCTGGGTCGACGAGGACGGAAACGCATGGGACTTCGACATGCAGGTGCTGCGCGACTTGAGCCTGCGGGCCGCGTGGACGCTCAGGCTGGACGTGACGGTGCCGGTGTCGGTCGCCTTCGCGGTGGACGCCGAGACGGGCGAGGCCACGGGGCCGGATGCGGGCGCGTACGCGCTCAAGAGCCGCACGGTGGCGCCGGTGGAAGTGACTGCGCTTGCGCTCGAGAGCCGGCAAGGCGAGCTGGAAGGCATCTTCGAGCTGGGCGAGGGTGTCGACGGCTGGGAGGCGCCGCTGTGCGAGACGTCGCTGTCGGTGCGAAGCGAGCATGCCGCAGAGGCCGTCGCCTTGCCGTTCGCCGAGCCAGGCGGCGCGGGCCCGGTGTGGGAGGCGGTCCGCCCGCTTGTGGACGCCGAGCGCGCCGCGTGGCGCATGCCCGCGTTCAGCTACGGTGCGCCGCCCGACGACGACGCCTGGCAGGGCGCAGACCCGAGCCAGCGGCTCGCGCTCGAGCTGGGGCTCAGCGTGTCCGACCGGCTCAAGGTGAAGGTCGGCCAGGCGGGCGCGGTCCCCATCACGCGCCTGAAGATGACGGTGATGGCCGTGGCGTAGGCCTTTGCGTAGGGCGTTTTGGCCGCCCGAACTCACGCTCGCGGAGACCGTTCCCCTTCCCCCGGAGGGCGGCTGGCTTGGTAGGCCCGACCCCTTCCGGACAAGGTCAGAGAAGCGAGAAGCGGCCGGGGCCGCCGGCAAGCCCGTCCGATGCGAGTCTTGCAGGCTCTTCGAAGGACGGGGCGCATCCCTCGGCATCCGAGGGATGCGCCTGGCCCCAGGCTGGTGCCAAACTCCATTTGAAACGACCAACCGCGAGGGAGCCAGACAGATCAGCCCGGCTCCCTCGCATCGTTTTGCCTTCGCGCGAGACGTCAAGCGACGTTCCGCCGCCCTACCCTTACGACACGTTTCCGTTCTTACGGCTCATCGATGACCTCTAAGAACACTTTAAGAAAGAAAGTTGTTCTTAGACCCGAAGGGACGGGGCAAACGGGTTGCAGCCGTCACGACCGCCCTGCGGGCGGCGGGCGGACTAAAGTTTCGCCCCTACACCTGGCGGCACCTGGGGGCGTTTACCGACGCCTGCATCGCCAACGGCTAAAGCTCTGCCCCTACGTTTCGCAGGGCGTGTTGCTCTGCGCTATGTTTCGTTATTCTTGACAGAGGTCGGCGATTTGGGATTTGATGGTGGTTTTGAGGGAGGTCATCAGCGGGACGTACTCATCACGAATGAGGACGAGAAGCGCTCAGACAAGGTTAATCCGGGCATAGTCTACTCCGTCTAAGTGGTTTTCGCTGGCATCGAGGAGGTCGATGACGAATATCGTATCAAGCGAGTCTATCTCTTCCTCAATCGCATCGAAGTCAGCGGCCTCGATGGCAATATCGATGTCGCTGCCAGAGCCTGCCGCCCCTTTGGCGTGCGAGCCGAAGAGCCATGCCTGAGCTCCCCGATGCCGGCAGATTGCCGCGATTGCCTCAATGGTCTCCTCGGCGGTCGTGAGCACGTGCATGGGGTTCATTCCTATGTCTAGCGTGGTGTGCACATTGCGCTCTTTCTCGGTCGCGGATTGACGGGCGTTCGATGCTGTGCGCCGTGCTGGGACGCAATGCATGCATGGATTGTAGCACGGCGCACGATTCTTTCGTTTTGCTCGGGGCGACGAGCTGCGGCCAACAAGTTGCGTTCGCGTCACCGGTCGATGTGCCTTAGTGCGTGTCGGCGTAGGCGCGCAAGCGGGTTATGTCGCGTTCGTAGATGACGAGGTCGGCGCTGGGCTCTTCGAGGTAGAAGGGAAGGTGCGCCAGCTTCGGGTGCACGGTCATCGCAGCCAAGGCATCAAAGCCGATCTGGCCTTCGCCGATGCGCGCGTGGCGGTCGGCGTGGGCGCCTTTGCCCTCCTTGATGTCGTTGAGGTGCACGGCCATGAGCTTGTCCAGCCCGATGGCCCGGTCGAACTGGTCGAGCACGCCATCCAGATCACCTGCGATGTCGTAGCCCATGGCGAATGCCGACGAGGTGTCGAGGCACACGCCGATCGGAGCATCGGCTTTGACGCCGTCGATGATGGCGGCCAGCTCCTCGAACGTGTTGCCGACCTGCGTGCCCTCGCCGGGCATGTTGACGATGAGCAGCGGCACGTCCGCGCGCGCCTCGGCGACGTGCCCGAGCACCGCGCTCACGTTGGCGAGCGCCTTGTCTTTGGGCGTGCCTTGGGCGCTGCCGGGGCGCACGAGATAGCGCGAGCCGGGCATGAGTGCGAGGCGCGCCAGGTCTTCCATCATCACCATCTTGGCGAAGTCCTGCTTGGCCATGTCGTCTTGGCTGGGCTCGAGGTCGTAGGGCGCATATCCCATCGGGGCCGTGATGCCGTGGGCGGCCGCATACGCGTTGAACGCATCGATGTCTTTTCGGTCCAGCTCGCGCTGACGTCCGCCGCGCGGGTTGCGGGTGAAGTACTGCAGCGTGTTGGCGTTGATGGAGTGGGCCTCTTCGGCCATGCGGGCGTATCCGTAATGGGTCGAGAGGTGGCAACCGAGCGTGAGCATGATAGGTCTCCTTCGCGGAAGGTGGATGGTCGGCTCGCGTGCCGGCGGTCGCGTCGGTCGACGTGTCAGCTGGCATGTCGGCTCGCATGCTGGTTCGCGCGCCGGTTCGCGGGCATCGCGTATGCCTTCCATGGTAGGAGCAGCGCGACCCCGTGTGGGCCACGCCGCCAGAACAGTAACCAAATCGTGTTCGGAATGCCGCTTGAGAGGCCCGGGTGGCGGGGATGGCGTCGGGAAAGCCTCGGCATGCGCATCCCGCCTGCCGCGCGTGCCGAGGCTCGAGGCTCTTGTGCCTACAGCGGGCAGGCCGTGGGAAGGGCGTCGCCCGCAAGGGCGCGTCGGATGCGCTCTTCGAGGCGCTGCTCGGACACCTTCTCGTCGAAGAGGGGTGCCTTGGTCCCGTTCACCACGAAGACGACATACGGCAGCGAGGCGACGGC
>CAJUFC010000125.1 GCA_910585565.1 uncultured Eggerthellaceae bacterium
GCGGGCGTAGTGGCTGATGCGGAAGCCGCCGACGCCATGCCGATGGACGAGCTGGCGCTGGCCGTGGTACCGGAGGGGTGCGACCTGTCTCCGCTCACGCACGAGAGCGAGCTGGCGCTCATTCGCAAGATCGCCGACTTTGGCGACCTGGTGGCGCTTGCTGCTCGCGACCGCGCGCCGTTCCGCCTCACGCACTACGCGCAGGATTTGGCCGGGCTCTTTCACTCGTTCTATACCAACTGTCGCGTCATCACCGATGATGCCGACGTGCAGACGGCTCGTCTCGCCCTGTGCGACGCCACCCGCATCATGATCGCTCTCACCTTGGGCCTCATGGGCGTCACCGCCCCCACCAAGATGTAGCCGCACGTTACACCTATGCTTCCAACAACGGCGCGGCCCCCTAGGTGAGGGGCCGCGCCGTTATGGATTCCAAGATGATTTGTTCGGCTTTGTTGGCTTCGATGACGTTGCCATCAAGATAGTCGGCATACCCTTCCATGAGGCTCTCGTACATGCGCTCCGGTGTATCATGCAGCTGATTAGCATGTGCTATCGGGTTTCGATCGAAATCGGATAACGATTTCGTGGTAGACATAATTCTCCTTTCGTACTTGAGCCTATTATGCAGCTATTTTTCTAGTGGGCAGCAAGTCATCCGCTGGAGCGTTGCCTCTGGGATGGAGCGTGGACAAATTATGTGGATGGGGATTGTGGTTGGCTCTTTTGGGAAAAAGGGCGATAATGCACCTTGCCACACAACTCGAATATTTTACTCAAGAAGAATGCGGTGCTTATTTAGCGATAAGCGACGCAGTTCTCCGTATACGCATTCCTCTTGAGGTCGTGTGTGAGTTGTGTGGCAACAACTGGGGAGTCGCTTTTGCGCAGGCGCACTCTCCTTGAGGGTGCGCCTTTTTTGGTTTGTGGGCGTTCCCCGTATGCCGCAGTGCCGATTGCGAGGAAAGGGGAGGATATGTTGCCGGGCACTCGATCCACAGCAATCATGCATATATAACGGAATAAAAAGGCGCCCGCCAAAGTGACGGACGCCTGAGTATGGTGCGCAGCCTCGCACAGCCTACCAAGCATCAGAGAGGTTGCAGCACTCAGCTTCGGTCCACCCGGTACCGGGGGACTTCTGCGGGAATCATTCTACCTTCCCCAGGGTCTTTCCGCCACCGGCGCGACCAGCACCAAGGGAAGGAAAAAGAATGGACAAATCGTCCGCGCATACCCATGCGCACAACACCTATGCCACACGTGCTGTTTCAGGCAAGGCGCCATCGTCGCCTCATCCAATGAACGCCGCTCGTCATTCCGAGGAGCGGGCGCCATCGTCGCCTCGCCCAGCGAACGCCCCTCGTCATTCCGAGGAGCGGGCGAAGCCCCGACGAGGAATCTTCCCCGCCGCGAGGGGGATGTCGCCGCGAGCTGACGGGGAGGGATGTGCAGCTCGGAGCGTCCCAACCATGCACGCCGCGACTCGCTTCGTCTCCGTCATGCTGTCGATGCTGCTGGCCGTGACGATGCTGCCCGTCGCTGGCTTGCAGGTGGCCTACGCCGACGAGTCCGTCGAGCGCCCCGCTACGTCTGGTGGCGACGTGGCCCTTGAAAGTACAAACAACTCTGCGGCCGCGCCGCAGGCGCCCGTTGCCGAGGAGCGCGAGGACGGCATGCTTGCGGCTGATGGGCTCATGTATACGGTCGCCGACGGCGGGCTCGCGCTCGTCGGCTTCGACGGAGAGGCCCCGGAGGGCGCGCTCGCCGTTCCGGCGGCCGTCGTGGTCGACGGCAGGGAGGCTCCGGTCGTCGCGATCGATCTCGCCCAAGGCCAGGTGGCCGACAAGGCGGTCGTCCTCTCGCTCCCGCAGAGCATCAAGGACATTAATATCGCGAGCCTCGCGCCAGCGCTCCCGGCGCTGCTGTCGGTCGAGATCGCGGGCGCCAATGCGTCCTCGCTGCCGGTGGCAGCCGGCGCCGCATCCGTGCGCGCGGCATACTCGACCTCCGGCGGCATGCTCTTCCGCCCGACCACGGTGACGCTGCAGGCTGATGACGGCTCCATCGAGTCGATCGAGTGCAAGGAGCTTTTGTGGGCGCCGCCCGCGCTCGTCTCCGCCCGCATCCCGGTCGAGTGCCGCGCGGTCGCCGAGGGCGCCTTCGCCGACGTGTGCGACCTCAAGACGGTCGTTGCGTTCGGCACCATGGAGCGCATCGCCGACGGCGCCTTCTCGACCGAGCAGATGGAGTCATCCAAGGTGGTTGTCCCGCAGGCGAGCGCTGCCGTCACCGACGCCGAACGCGTCAGCGCCAGCATGGCCCTCATGGGCGACGCAGGCCAGAAGGAGCGGAGAAGCGCCTGGCACGAGGCCGGGTGGCGCACCGACGACATCGTCATGGGCAAGCCCTACGGCTCCCTCACCGAGACCGTGGCCGTCACGGACGGGGGCGCCATCGAGCGCACGGAGCTCCAGCTCGTCTCCTATCCCGGCGCCCACGAGAACGCCATGGACTTGAAGAAGCCGAATGCCGACGGCGTCGTCGAGCAGGCCGAGTCCGGCCTCGCCTTCACCGTCAAGTCCGACATGACCGCGAGCGTCACGTGGCAAGGCGACAAGACCGCCACGCCCGCGCGCCTCGACATCCCGTCGTCCGTCGTCATCGACGGCGTCACCTATCCCGTCACCGAGATAGCCCCCAACGCATTCGAAGGCGCTGCCTTCCTGCAGAGCGTCGCCATCCCCGAGGGCGTCATGACCATTGGCGAGGATGCCTTCAGTGACTGCCCCAACCTGGCGGATATCTCATTTCCCTCAACGTTGAGAAAAAACAACTACGAATCCAGATTATGTGTCGGAAGCGCTATTTCCTCGCCCATTAAGGATATTGTTGCCTACGAGGATGATGCCTCGGAGGATTCACCATCAGAGAATAGGACTAACTATCAATTGGTGCAGATGGACGCACAGGCTAACTCTGACAATGGCGGTATTGCTAGCTATAGCGATCTTACTGGCGAATATGCGTCCTACGACTATGTTGCGACCGTAAGGGTTCCGACAAGCTATATCCGCCAGCCTCCTGCCATTGACAACGACACCTATACTTGGACGCTTTTGAAGGATGTCGGTACGCACTATCTTTATGGAATCAAAATGCACAAAGACGAGCAATACATAACGTGCTCAAACCTTGAGCCGTCCTCTGGCAACAGCTACAGGATGGCTGTGGGCACCGCAATGGGAATGGTGTCTTGCGGGGACATTCCCTTTGAGCCTATCGCTGGATTAAGGATAACGGACGCTGCGATGGAGTACTCTGTGGGAAGCGTTATAACGAGCTATTTTTTGGTTGGTGGCTCTAAGTACTTTGATCTGCTTAAGCGTGGGACAGCTTTTACGATTGTCCTTACTATTGACAAGGATACAACCTACGACCTCACCCCCTATGCCAAGACTAATGACATCCAGAAGTGGGTCGACGACAACTACCTCACCAAGGCGGCTACCGACCTCGACAACTTCTACGACAAGGCGAAGTTCAACACCATTTCCTACGAGGGCCTGGACGAGGCCGACTATGCGGGAGCATTGCCGACGTTCTACGTGAACGACGCAGCGAAGCTGCCGAAGGTGCCCGAGCCGAGGCGCGAGGGGCACGAGTTCCTGGGGTGGACGTGGGCCGGGCAGGAGACGCCTGCGAGGGACCCGGGCGCGGCGTTCTCGGGTGGCGGGGCGGTCACGCTGACCGCGAAATGGGGAGAAGCTGAACCCGAGACGCCGGAGGCCAAGCACTTCTTCACCTCGGACGCGCCGCTGCGCCATGACGACGCCTCGGCGACCCAGACCCACGTCATCAAGGTGCGCCTCGCGAGTTCGCCGGGGACGCTCGCCAGCGTCTCCTTCGAGGGAGACGACCGCACGGGGCTGCTCAGGGACACGTCCGGCGTAAGGCTGTTCGTCGGCGCCTCCGAGGACGCCCTCTCGTCCGGCACCGAGCTCTCGTGGGGAGGCTCCACCTCCTCCGGCTGGGAGTGCGAGCTCGCCAAGCTGGGAGAGGGAAGCTACGGCGTCTACGTCGGCGTGAGCATACCCACGGCAGACATAGACGAGGCGTCGATCCCCGTGTCCTACGCCGACGGCTCCTACGTCGCCTCCCTCGTCAAGATGAACTACGCGTTCGCGTAGGGAGCGTGGGGACGATGGTTCGTTCGATGACCAGCCCGCGGGCCTCCGGCGCGCCTTGCCCGGGCGCCCGCATGTCCGCAGTGCTCGCGCTGCTGGTGGCCTTGCTCGTGCTGGCGGTGCCTGCGGCCTCGGCCCACGCCGCCGGCGGGTCGGTCTCGCTCGGTATCTCCGTGGGGGCCGATGCCGAGGGGCCTGCATCCGGAGGCGCGGGCTCGGTCGGCCTCGGCGTCGAGGTGGGCATCCGGCAGGAAGGGGCACCCGACTCTGTCGGCCCGTCC
>CAJUFC010000126.1 GCA_910585565.1 uncultured Eggerthellaceae bacterium
GTCGATTGCGCCCGCCAGCGCCGTCGCGCTCATGGCGTCTTGGAAGTCATCCGAACGGGCGATGACAACCCACTCGCATCCGTCCGGGTACGCCGTCTTCGAGATGTCGACGGAGGTCTGAACAGACGTGCCCTGTCCCACGCGCGTCGTGGCATTCTGGATGTCACGATCAGGCTCGATGGGGTCTACCGGCGGGTTCGGATTGTCCGGGTTGTCCGGATCAACAGGCGGATTCGGATTGTCTGGGTTATCTGGGTTGTCTGGGTTGTCCGGATTCTCGGGAGAAGACGGCGTAAACGTCACTGACAGCGAATCGAACTGCGACTCCACTGCATGCGAGTGCTCCGCCAGCTCCTTGTAGCTCTTCGTCGTCAGCGTCGTCTCGCCCTTGAGGCCGCTGACGCTCACGAGCAAGGACGCATTGCTTCCCATGACGCCGCTACGTGCAACCGTCATGACGTTCAGCACGCCACTGTCATAGGAATAGTACTTGTACACGTTATTGTTGTTGTTCAGCGTCAGTGCCACATTGCAGGCATTGGCCGGATCGATTTGGAACGACGCCCGAACGGCGATGCTGCTCTCAGACACGTCCACCAAAGCATCGAAGCCGCTCTCAGTCGTCATGAGCTGCACCGGGGCGTCCGCCACCTCGCCGTCCGTCGCGCCCGTGTCGCCGAAGGAGAACAGGCCGAACAGAGGCTCGGACGTCGAAGGCTCCTCGGCCTCAGGCGCTTCCTCCTGCTCGATGGTATACGTGTTGCCCTGCGAGGTGACGACCGTATCGCCCTCCACATGGGCCGACAGCGCCGCGATGTTGGCATCGCTGGACATAAGCAAGCTCTCGCCCTCGGCAGGCTGCATCTTGCTCGGCTTGCTGGAATCGATGATTTCGACATCTGGCACGGGGCTCAGCTTCGTCATCGTGAGCGACGTACTCGTGACGCGCTGGCCCTCCAGGGTCAATGCGTTCTGAACGCGATAGAGCGAAACCTGCACCGACGTCATCTTGCTGAGCTGGTCTTTTTGAGCCTGGGTCTCGAACCAGAAGATCCAGCGACCGTCGCTCGTCTCGCCCAGCATGCCCTCATCGGGAACGTCAGCAAAGAACAGCTGCTCGCCGTTGAGGACGTTGCCATCCTGGTCGCGCAGAAGCACGATGTTATAGGACGGGTCACCGCGATACTCGCCATAGAAGACGATGGAGCCCGCAGGAATGGTGCCCTGCTCGGTCACAGCGCCGTTCTCGTCCACCTGCTTGGTGTACTTGTAGTCAGCAGAAAGCCTGCCGAAGCCATCTGGCACGAGCTCGACATTGTCACTCGTCGGCCCGAGCACATCAAGCTCAGCGATAGCCAAGTTAGACATGTTCGTCGCCGTCATGCGCACATAGCGAGCGTCATAGGTATACATGAACGGATCGTTGGTGCCGTCCTCTTTGACCTTGTTGAAGTAGAGCGTGTACGACCCGTCGTCATTGACCTTGACATCGGGCTGCTCCTGCCACGTACTCGGGTCTGACGCATTGCCGACGAACGAGTTGCCCTGCTTGACAACCGTCCAGTTGGTGCCGTCGAGAGACGTCTCAATCTTGTAGCCAAACAGGCGATACTTGTACAGGTCCCCAGCAGGAACAAGCACCTCGTTCGTGTCCGGGTTCGTAGCGGCGTCACCCGCATAGCCCTCCGGTGCCGGCGTGAACTTGAGCGCAGTCACCTGCTCGGTCGTGCCCATGTCAATGGTGACGCTCGGACGGTTCTGGGTAGAACCGATGCCGTAGTACACCGTGTCCTTGTCGCCATCGAGCACGCAACCAATGGCAGACAGCTTCTCGACGCCGGGCTTGGTGTTGCCGTTGACGACGCCCGACTCGGGGTCCTCGTCGTTCTTCACAACTGTCTGGTCATGCACCGAGCTCATGGTCGTCGTGGCAGCCCAGCCCGTCTTGTCGATGGAGCCGTCATGCTGCACCTTGACCTCGGGAAGCGTACACACCGCCGACTCGCCCAGCAGGCGATCAATCACCGTCACCGTATAGACGAACGTCTTGTTGTTCTCGGTCTTGATCGTGTCGGCATACACCTTCTTGCCGCCCTCGTCCTTGAGCTGGTCAGGCGTCACGAAGGCAACCACCTTGCCGTTGCGCTTGACCTCGTAGCCCAGAAGCGACTCTTGGCTCGCATTGGAGGACAGCGCAATCTTGACCTGGTTCGTGTTCTGAACGCGCTGGTCAGTCGCGTTGACAACCTCAGCGGTCACGGTCGCGTTTGTCGCAGAGCCGCTACCGCCCTGCATGCGATAGTTGCGGCTGTCGTCATCGATGTACTGGAGCTTGCGCGTCTCCTTCTCGTACTGTGCGGCATAGGCCTCGGTCTCTGCCGAGGGGACCAGGCCCCAAGCGCGGAAGAAGTCGAGGCAGTCTTTGTTGGCCGCAGCACAGGCTGCCTGCATGAGGCCCTGGTCGCCTGCGGTGTTGGTCAAGGCATGCGGAGCCTTGGACGGGTCGCGCAGATAGCTTTCCAAACGTGCGTAGAAGACGTTTTGCTGCTGCTGAGCGATGCCTTCTGCCGTCTCAGGATACAGCGTGAAGACCGAAGCGTTGTCATAGGCCAAGTGCAGCTGCCAATACATGGCAAGGTGCTTTGCCGGCAGGCTGGTCTGGCCGGTGACCATCGCGTAGACGGTGCTGTACGGCGTGCGGAACTTCTCGTTCGTCTCGCCTTCGGACATCGACTTGGCCAGCTGGGCAAACACGTTGTTGGTCACCTCGGCATGCGCGTACGCGGCAGCGTTGATGACATGGCCGATCTCGTGAGACAAACCCCAGCCGCTGAACGTGGCCCGCTGCTTGCCGTCCACCGTCGTCACCGGGGCAAGGCGGAACGCAGAGCCCGTCGAGCCATACTCGATGCCGATGTGCTTGCCGCCGGCATACATGAAGGCGCCGGTGAACATGCGGTGATAGCGCACGTTGAGACGCATGAACGGATAGGCGTCCTTGTCAGTAGCCGCACGGTTCATGCCCTTGAACTGGTAGAAGTAGTCGATCTCTTGCTCCATGCCCGCGATGGTCGTCTCGAGCTTCTGAGCTGGGTTGGGGTCAGCCGCAAGGCAGGCATAGGATGCGTCTGCCGGCAGCGAGTACATCATGTTGTCGATCTGGATGTCAGTATAGTTGAGGATGCAGTTGTGCTTGTCGTACGCATAGTCGTTGACGAATGCATTCGAAGATCCGGCATGCTTTGCCTCATGGCTGCTCGTCAAGTTGGCAACATGGGTCTTGAGCTCTTGCACATACTTCTCGATAGCGGCGGTGCGCTCGGCACCGGTGATGCCGTCAACGTTGAGCATCGGAATCTTCTCGGCACCCGTCACGCGCACGGTGTAGTTCTTGGCGCCCTTGGCACCGGTGTATTGCAGATAGAGCGAACCGCCCGACTCCTGAGCGTAGGAGCCGATGCGCGGAATCGTGATCTCGTTGCGGCCGGCCTTGAGTTGAATAGCGCTCGACTGCCAGTTGGCCACCTCAGGATGCACCTGCGTCGCCACGAGGCGCAGATTGACGTTGTTACCCTTGGCGGTCGTGCCGTCGGTGTCCGTAACATAGATGACCACGACGTCACCTGCGGCCGCAACGCGTCCGAGCGACTGATAGTCAGACAGGCCCATCGCGATGCCGTTGGCGGGCGAGCCCGTAGCCGTAATCTGGTTGTCGACCGTCATGGGCTCAGCCGCAGCGCCCGTCCTCAGATACTCCAGCGCGTAGTTGAGGTCGGCGATCTGCATGTCGTGATGCGGATGCATCTCGCCCTCGGGATTGGCGGCAGAAGCCGTGCCCGGCTGACGCTCGTTGGAACGAGCGATGAGCTCGTTGATCTGGGCCTCGGTCACGCCCTCTTTCACCTCGAGGCGCTGATCGTCGGTGAATATCGCAGCAATGTCATCATCGAGCGAGTTGTAGTTGTACAGCTTCATGTCCGCGATCGTGATGTAGTTCGTATAGGCGTACACGTTGCTGGTGCGCAGCTCGAAATAGCTCGTCGTGAACTTCTCGTTCGCAACGATCTCGTAGTACTTGCGACCCTCGCTGTCATACTTGGTCGAGAGCTGCGTGTTAACGGTCTTGTAGCTGTTGTCGGCATCGAGGTAGCGGATGCGCACGGCCGAAAGCGCAGAGGTATGCTTGTCGGACGGCATGATGCGCACCGTGTCCATCGTGGTGGGCTGATCAAGCGTGATGCAGGGGCCACGGAAGTTGGCATACGACACACCGCTGTCCCAGTCGTTGATATAGAGATAGGACTCAGCATCGTTGTCGATGAGGGCATTCCAGTCAGCAGCCGTCGCATTGGCGTTAGTGACGGTGCTGCCATCCTTCTTATAGATGGTATAGGACTTGTTCTGAATGCCCGTGATGCTCTTGATGTGCGTACTCGCCAAATTGCCGTCACTGGCATTGTCGGTATTGATGAGGTCGTACTTCGGCATCGAGGCCAAAGAGGAGCTGCGCGGGGATGCCTCGCCAGCGCTTGACCATCCCGAGTCGCCAAACGGGTTATGCGCCTGCACGCGGAAGGCATACTTCACGCCACCCTCCAGGCCAGCAATGCGATAGGAGGTCGACGTGATGTCGTTGACCGTGGTCACGGCAGATGAATTCCAGTTGATGCTTGCGGCACTGCCCTTGGCATACTGGACGGTGTAGCTCACGCCGTCGAACTTGCATCGCCACGTGACGTTGAGGCTTTGCACACCCACGGCAGCCGTAACGTATTCCGGCGTAGACGGAACGTTGTTGTACTCGCACTTGGCCTCCACCGGCTCAGACCAGTTGCTGCGCCAGTTGCCGCTCACCGAGCGCACCTTCAGGGTGTAGGTGTTGCCGGCCTTGGCCGTGCCGCTCGACTTGCTGCCCTTGAACGTATAGGAGACATAGTGGGAATCGGTTGCCTTTTCGCCTTCGGTGAGAGCGGTCTTGGTATACCCCGGACCTGCGATGCTCACCTCATAGCCAGTGACGTTCGTCTGCTTCGTCCAAGCGAACGTAACGTCCTTGGTGCCCTCGGTGGCATTGGTCTTGGAGAACACGATGCTGTTCTTGTCGATCTCGGGGATGGAGAGCTGCGGCTCGGGAATGCGATTCTCGAAGTCCTGCAAGAACTCGACTGTTGCGATCTCGGCCAGCACTGGGTTCTTCTTGTCGGCGACCTTCGTCACGTCAATGGTGACCTTCTTGATGGCCACGCGCGTGCCCAAATCGATGATGACGGAGCCATCGTTCTCGATGGTGACGCCGCGCGCCTGCACCTTCGTCGCCGCAAACGCGTTGATGGAGTAGGCAGACAGGGCGGACGTCTCGGCGCCGACCGTGGCCTCTATCTCGATGGCGTCGCCCGCATGGGCCACAACGTTGCCATTCTCAGAGATGTCTTCGCCTGCCACGGCTTCCACCTTGACGGTGCCGCCAGTCATGGTGGAGGCGTTCGTCTTGGTCGCCTCGCCCGTCTCAGGGTTGACCGTCACCTTGGGGGTGGGAGCGGCAATGACGATGGCCTGGGCTTCCTTGGACAGAGCCGCGTTCGCGTCGCTCTCGTCAGCCGCCAGCGCGATGGATACCGGATTGTCCGCACTGATTGC
Organism: uncultured Eggerthellaceae bacterium; assembly: GCA_910585565.1. GTDB lineage: Bacteria > Actinomycetota > Coriobacteriia > Coriobacteriales > Eggerthellaceae > MGBC163016. The sequence continues at coordinate 5,638 of CAJUFC010000126.1, forward strand.
CTGGCCGTTCTTAGAGGCAATCGAAACGGTGCTGTCGGCCTTCGTCTTGTCGATCAGGGCTTCGACGAGCGCCTTCTCATTCAGCTCAGCGCCATCCGCGCCCTTGGCCGTGCCCGTGACCTGCACGTCGTTGACAGCAGCAACGAGCGCCTTGCTGGGCTCGCCCATGTACGGATCGACCACCGTCGTCGCGCCTTCGTTGCGCACGACGACCGACAGGTCTGCGATGTCCACCTTGCCGTCGCCCGTCAGGTCGTAGTTGGTGTCGCCACGCTCGACGGCCTTGCTCATGACGTCAGCGTCGACATCGTTGATGACGCCGTCGTTGTTGAGGTCGCCCACTGGGATGACGCCCACGAGCGGCAGATAATCCTTGTCGCCCGGCGCGCCGTTCCCGCGGCCCTCGTTCTTGGAAATGATCTCGTACAGGTCAACGTTGACGCAGTTGTCGTTGACCGTAACGTTATCGATGGTGTACGTCAGATAGCGCGGTGCGCTGATCTCGAGCTTGTAGGTGCCGTTCTTGACGTGCGGCAGCACGAGGAACGACTTCTCCTCAAGCGCCTTGGCGATGGCGGTGCCCTGGATGGCCTCGCCTTCGACTGCTGCCCCCTCGCTTGCCGCAACCGGCGTCATCTTGAGCGTGAACGTCGTCTCAGCCAAAGCGTCCTCGCGCTTGAGCGTCACGTTCACCTCGCCAAGCGGCTCGCCTGCATAGGCGCTCACCCCTTGGTCGCTGGTCGGCTCCGCGAATGCGGCAGCTGGAACCAGGCCGACCGCCAAGATGGCGGCAAGCGCGTAGTTCAGCAACTTCCTCATTCTTTTCCCCTTTCCCTCAATGCCTATGCATATTGTGCGTAGTTCAAGGGACTCCATCCCCTGTACGGAGTCCCCCTATGTATAGGTACCCGAATGGTACCATCTTCCTGAAAGTTTTTTAAGAAAGATGTGCAGGAAATGTGAACCATTCCCATAATTCTCCATCAATTTGGCAACGGTTTTCTAACAGCGGTCCGCCACGCACGAAAGACATGCGTGTTTTGCCGAATCGGAAGCCAGAGACGGCATGATTCGCTATGATGAACGGAAGTTCCAATACATATATAAGCGGCACATGAGAGGGGTTCTGTATGGGCGAGCACGCAGCGATAATCCTCGCAGCCGGGGCAGGAACGCGCCTCAAGTCGAAAAAGCCCAAGGTCGCGCACGAGATACTGGGCAAACCCTTGGTGCGCTGGGTGGTGGATGCGGCCAAGGAGGCCGGCATCGAGCGCATCGTGACCGTCGTCGGGCACGGGCGCGACCAGGTGGTTCCCCTCGTGGAGGCAGACACCGCCATCGCCGTGCAGGAGGAGCAGCGCGGCACGGCCCATGCCGTCTTGTGTGCGCTCGACGACCAGTCCCTTTCAGGGTTCGACGGCACGATCGTCATCCTGTCGGGCGACTGCCCGCTCGTTCGCCCCGAGACGATTCGGGCGATGGCAGACGCACGCGAGGCTAGCGGTGCTGCAGCCGTCGTGCTCACCATGCGCCTTGCCGATCCGTTCGGATATGGCCGCATCATCCGCGAGGAGGCCGATGCGCCTGACACCGCAGATGCGGCTGCCGCCATCGCCCGCATCGTCGAGCAGAAGGACGCCACCGCCGAGGAGGCCGCCGTCTGCGAGTGCAACGCGGGCTTCTACTGCTTTGATGCGCGCCTGTTGGCTGACGCGCTCGCCCAGGTCGGCACCGACAACGCCCAAGGCGAGTTCTACCTCACCGACGTCATCGCGCTTCTGCGCGCCTCGGGTCACGCCACCATCGCCCTTGAGAGCGACGACGCCACCGAATGCCTTGGCGTCAACTCGCGCCGCCAGCTGGCCGAGGCGAGCGCCATCATGCAGGCGCGCATCAACGGGCGCCTCATGGACGCCGGCGTCACGATGGTCGCCCCCGAGCTCGTCTGGTGCGGCCCCGACGTGAAGGTCGCGCGCGACGTAGTGCTGCATCCGCACGTGACGCTCATGGGCACGGTCGAGATCGGCGAGGACACCATCGTTCTGCCGCTGACGACGCTGACGGACACGCGCATCGGCGAGGGCTGCACCATCGGGCCCAATACGCGCCTCACTGACACCCGTATAGGCAATGGCTGCACGGTTGAGGAGACCATCGCGCTTGAGGCGACCCTCGACGACGGCGCCACGGCCGGCCCGCGCGCCTACCTGCGTCCCGGCGCGCACCTGTGCGAAGGTGCCAAGGCAGGCACGCATGTCGAGATCAAGAAGTCGACCATCGGCAAAGGCTCGAAGGTGCCGCATCTTTCATATATAGGCGACACCGTCATGGGCGAGGGCGTGAACATCGGTGCCGGATCGATCACCTGCAACTACGACGGCACGAGCAAGCACGCCACCACCATCGGCGACCGCACGTTCATCGGGTCTGACACCATGATGGTGGCGCCGGTGAGCATCGCAGACGACGTCGTCGTGGGGGCCGGCTCGGTGATAACCAAAGACGTGCCCGCAGGCGCGCTGGCGGTGGCTCGCGCGCGCGAAAGGGTATACGACGGCTGGGTTTCGGCGCACCGCGAGGCACGCCAGTGACATCAGCAACAAAAGGATGCACGCACCTTGTGGCGCTCGCGCGCCAGGCGGGTATAATCCTCATGACGCATTCACACCAGAGGGGGATCAGAGTATGACAGAGATGCAAAAATCGATGGCTCTTTTCTCGGGTTCCGTCAGCCCTGAACTGGCAGACAAGATCGCTGACGTGCTCGGCGTGGAGCTCGGGAAGGTCAAGCTCGAGAAGTTCGCCAATGGCGAGATATACGCCCGCTACCTCGAAAGCGTTCGCGGGGCTGACGTGTTTCTCATCCAGTCGGTTGCCGGCGAGCACGTCAACGACGCGCTCATGGAGCTCCTGATCATGGCAGATGCCGCCAAGCGCGCCTCTGCCCGCACGGTCACGGCCGTCATCACCCACTACGGATACGCGCGCCAAGACCGCAAGGCCGCGGCTCGCGAGCCCATCACGGCCAAGCTGGTCGCGAACCTCATCGCGACCGCCGGCATCAACCGCGTCATGACCATCGATCTGCACCAAGGCCAGATACAGGGCTTCTTTGACATGCCCGTTGACCACCTGACGGCGCTGCCCATCTTGGCCGACTACTTCAAGGCGAAGAACCTTCCCGAAGACAAGATGTGCGTGGTGTCCCCCGATGTCGGACGCGCTAAGGCCGCCAAGAAGCTCTCGGACATGCTGCAGGCAGACCTCGCCATCATGCACAAGGGCCGCCCCGGCCACAACAAGGCCGAGATCACCGCGCTCATCGGTGATGTCGAAGGCAAGATCTGCATCATCAACGACGACATGATCGACACCGGCGGCACGATCGTCGCCGCTGCGTCCACGCTCAAGGCCAACGGCGCCGAAGCCGTATATATATGCTGCACGCACCCGGTGTTCTCAGGGCCGGCCTACGACCGCCTCGAGAATGCGCCAGTCGAGGAGGTCGTCGTCTGCGACACCATCCCCGTGCCGCTCGAGCGACAGACCGGCAAGATCAAGGTGGTCAGCGTGGCGCCGCTCTTCGCCCGCGCCATCGCGAACGTGTACGGCAACGGCTCGGTGAGCGAGCTGTTTGACCCGGACTTTGCCCTGTAGGCACTGCGCCGCGGCACGACCGGCGGCATCCATCATGAACCAGATACGCCCCCAGACCGAAGCGTGGCTCATCGTCGGGCTCGGCAACCCGGGAAGCGAATACGCAGACACGCGCCACAATGCAGGCTTCCGCGTCGTTGACGCGTTGGCTGACGACATCGGCGCGACCTACTGGAAGAGTCAGTGCGGCGCGCTCGTCGCTGCCAAGGAGCACCGCGGACGCGAGCTGGTGCTGGCCAAGCCCCAGACGTACATGAATCTGTCGGGGTCTGCAGTCGCCCAGCTCATGAAGGCATACGACATCCCGCTTGACCACATCATCGTCGTGCACGACGAGCTGGACATCCCTGCCGGCACCATCCGCGTCAAGAGCGGCGGCGGACATGGCGGCCACAACGGGCTCAAGTCCATCTTCGAGAAATGCGCCAGCCGCGACTTCGTGCGCGTGCGCATCGGCATCGGACGCCCGCCCGGGCGGATGGATACCGCTGACTACGTGCTGCGAGCCCCGCGCGGGGATGCCGCAGCCGACTTCGAGTGCGCCGTCAGCACAGGGACCGAGGCCGTCCCCTATCTCATCGAGCACGGCCTCGCCAAGACGCAAGGCGCCTTCAATTGACGTCATACCAGACCATAGAGGGCGTCGCGAAGGCCGAGGTCGTCGAGAAGAAGTCGCGCTTCATCGCGCACTTGGCGCACGTCGAGACCGAGGAGGAGGCCTTGGCGTTTCTGGCAGAGATACGCAGCCAGCATGCCCAGGCACGCCACAACGTGTATGCCTATAGCCTGCGCACCGGACGCACGCGCTACTCTGACGACGGCGAGCCTGCCCAGACGAGCGGCCTGCCCACCTACGAAACCCTCGCCCATGCCGACCTCGTCGACGTCATCTGCGTGACGACGCGGTACTTCGGGGGCACCCTGCTCGGCACCGGCGGCCTCGTGCGCGCCTATACCGCAGCCTGCCAAGCAGCCATCAAGGTCGCCCGCATCGTCACGGTGTCGGAATGCGTCGACGTCACCATCACCGTGCCCTATGACCTCTACCAAAGCGTCGCGCGCCTCGCGGATGCGCCTGGCGTGCACGTCATGCAGACAGACTTCACCGACCAGGTGTCGCTGCGCTTCCGCACGCGCGCCGACAATGCCGATGCCTTCACGGCGCTCCTCGTCGAGACGACGCGCGGCAGCTGCGCTCCCCTCAC
>CAJUFC010000127.1 GCA_910585565.1 uncultured Eggerthellaceae bacterium
CCAGCTGATGAACGGGCTCATCGCCCCCGCCGAGGGCCGCGTTTCGTTTCGCGGGCGCAACCTGGCAGACAAAGACGTAGCTGCACAGGCACGCAGCAAGGTGGGCCTCGTCTTCCAGTACCCTGAATACCAGCTGTTCGCTGAAACCGTCTTTGACGACGTTGCCTTCGGACCGCGCAACCAAGGGCTTGATGCGCCTGAGGTAGACCACCGCGTGTGCCGCGCGCTCGAAAACGTCGGCCTCGCCGTCAGCGCTCTTGCCGACAAAAGCCCCTTCGAGCTCTCCGGCGGCCAGCAGCGGCGCGTCGCGCTCGCTGGCGTGCTGGCGATGGAGCCCGAGGTGCTGGTGCTCGACGAACCCGCTGCCGGGCTCGACCCGCGCGGTCGCGAGGAAATCCTAGCGCTCATCGACGAGTTGCATGCACGCGGACTGACCTGCGTGATGGTGTCGCACTGCATGGACGACCTCGCGAGGCTGGCAGACCGCATCCTCGTCCTCAACCAGGGAACCGTCTTCATGGCCGGTGCGCCCGAAACGGTGTTTGCCGACCAAGGAGCGCTGCACGACATCGGCCTCGGCGTTCCCGCCGCACAAGAGCTCGCGCTTGCGCTGCGCGCCGAGGGCTGGCCGCTTGAGCGCGCGCTCTACGACGAAGACGCGCTGGCAAGCGACCTGAGCGCACTGCTCGGCAGCTGTGCCTGCCAGCCGACCGCCGCAGCTAATGCGAAAGCCCACAGGGACGGGGCAAATGGGTCGCCAGACAGCGCAGGAACGGAGGCGACCCATGCATGAAAAGGCGTTCTTCGGCCGCTACTGGCCCGGCGAAAGCCCCATCCATCGCCTCGACCCACGCACCAAGCTCGTGCTTGCCGTGGCGTTCATGGCCGTCGTCTTCGTCGCCGACGGATGGGTCTCACTCGGCCTCTGCGGTGCGTTCACGCTCGCGCTCTATGGGCTGTCGGGCATCCCCTTCACCCAAGCCGTGCGCTCCATCGCACCGCTTCTGTTCATCGTCGTCATCACAGCGCTGCTCAACGTGCTGTTCGTCCAAGGCGGCGAGGTCTACTTCCAATGGGGAGTCATCCGCATCAGCGAGGCCGGAGTGGCACACGCAGCATTCATCTCGGTGCGCCTCGTGCTGCTGTTGCTGGGCGTAAGCCTGCTCACGCTGACGACCACCAACCTCGACATCACCGAAGCCTTCGAGCGATTGCTCGCCCCTCTTGCGAAGGTGCGCTTCCCCGCACACGAGCTGGCGATGATGATGGGGATCGCGCTGAGGTTCCTGCCGCAGTTCGCCTTCGAGCTGCGGACGGTCTATCGCGCCCAGGTGAGCCGCGGCGCCCGCTTTGCCGTCAAGGGCTTCCGCACGACAGCCGCGTCGCTTGCCGCGCTCATCGTGCCGCTCTTCGCCAGCGCCTTCCGTCATGCCGAGACGCTGTCGCTTGCCATGGAGTCACGCTGCTACCACGGCGGCGTCGGCCGCACGCGCCTGCACCCGCTCGCGTTCGCCCCGCGCGACGCGCTCGCCGTGGTCGTGATGGCGCTGATGCTGGGCGCTGTCATAGCAGCAAACATCCTGCAGCAAGGCATCAGATAAGGAAACGAAACGAACGAAGGCTGCGTCACCGGCAACGCAGCGCCGACGACGCCCCCGCACGAACCCGCTCGCAAAGAGGAGGAGCCCATGACCGAGAATCAAGCAAACGGAGCACAGACAATCGTGGAATATCTGACCAGCGTGCCGGCATGGTACCTGGCCACCAGCGAGGACGGCCAGCCGCACGTGCGGCCCTTCAGCTTCGCCGCGCTGGACGCAGGCCGCATCTGGTTCGCCACGGCGACGACCAAAGACGTCTATCGCGAGCTGGCAGCCAACCCGCGCTTCGAGCTCACCGCCTGGAAGCCCGGCCACGGCTGGATCATCCTGCGCGGCGCGGCAGACCTCACCGACTGCGCCAGCGCACCAACGCGCCATGCCGCCTGGAAGCACCTCGAGTCGTTGGGCGAAACGTACGACGGCCCTGACGATGCGCGCCTCACGCTCTTCTCGTTCACCGAGGGCGAGGCATGGCTCTGCGACATCGACGGCAGCTGGACGCCCATCGCCCTTTGACGCCTGTCGAGCAGCTGTCGCCACGCCACGCGCAGCGACGACACGGCAGCCTCGCACGGCTCGGCGAGGCGAACCATCTGCGCTACAGGCCCATGCCTGCCGTCATATGCATCATGTAAAAGGCGAAGCGCATGACGAAGATGCCGCAAAACGCGCACGCCAAGGCGGCAACGTCATCGAAGCACGGCCTGTCCCCGGCAATGCGCCGATGCCCCGAAAGGGGGCTGCGCTCGTCGCGAGACGCGTCACCCGCCTGGTCGCCCTGCGCGTCGCCCGCCTGGCCGTCCTGCGCCCCATCGCAGCCGCCCACGCAACGCCGCGCCGCGCGGCGGGAAAAGAACACGCCGAGCGCGCAGAGCGCGACATATGCCGCCAGCATCCCCCAGTACCCCGGCACGAGATGTGATGCCGCTGCCACATAGTTCTGGATTCCGCCCAGGAGCACCCCTTGCACAGCGTACACGATCGTGCTCAGCCCAATCCCAGCCACGGACGCCCATGCAAGCCCCGCATACAGCACAGGCACCGAACCTCCTTTGACCGCGCCTTCCGACTGCTCCCACCGCGCGATGCGCAGCGTCATGGCAACCAGCAGCGGGCCGCCCACGCACGCATTCGCAAAGAGGGCGAGCGGCACCGTCGGCATATGCCACGTCACGATGGGCGGTGCATCATATGCAAACGCCACCGTCCAGACAAAAGCGACCCCTGTCGCCACGATAGCGACGAGCCACGCCCTTCGCACGACGGCGCTGCGCAGCGGCAGAAACGAGCAAAACCAGTAGATGCCCGTCAGCGCCAGAAAGCAGACGGCAGCAAACACCTCGTTGGACAAGGGGCTCGTACCCACCCCGAGAAAGGTGTACAGCGCATTCGATGGGTTGCCCAGATGCGTCGCCGAGGCCACAAGCCCCGCCATGGTGGCGATCAGGGGGATATAGAGGAACTTCTCAAGCCGACGCCGCTGTGCGGCATCTCCCGGACGCATCAGCAAAAGCACGGCCATCACACAAATGGCAAGGGCGCCCGAAGGCGCCAACGTCGTAAACAGCACGAGCGTTATCTCGCTCAACGCCGTGGAAAGACCCATTCCCTTGCCTTTCTGCATCAAAACAAGGGGCAGGCTGGCTGGAGGGTATGGTCACCAGCCTGCCCCAAAAGAGGGCATGCGCTAAATCGCGAGACCCACCGAGAATTCCGTTGCGTAGAACACCAGGCGCAGGATAAGGATGCCTGCGATGGCAAGCACGGTAGCCGTCACGCTATAGGTGACCATGCTCTTGCCGCGCACCGCCAGCACGACGAACACGCCAGCAGCTGCCAGCAGCACGCCTCCGCACACCAGCCACATCGTCACGCCCGCCACGACCTCAGCGCCGCTCATGACGTAGTTGTTCATGCCGGTGACGCCCATGGTCTGCACGATGGCGCACACGATGCCAAACACCGCGCCCACAACAGCCACGGCCATGACCGCCGTGCCGAACGTCTTGGGAAGCTGGCCGCTCACGCCGGCAAGCCCCAGCGTCATCGCGCCCACGCACGCGCCGCCGATGAGCGCGAAGAAGACCATCTCCAACGGCACCAGCACGGTGTTCCATGAAGAGATCGTGTCGATCATATAGGCCGCTCCGGTAAAGGCCGCAAACACGATGCCCAGCACCGCCACCACGGCCACGAAGGCCCGGCGGCCGCCCTCGGGCAGCTTGCCCGTCATGGCAACGACCCAATAGGCGATGGCAGCCACCATGAACACCATGCCAGCCATGATCTCGTTGGACAGCGGAGAAGCGCCCATGCCAGCGAACACCCCAAAGGCGTGCCCGGGCGTTGCCAGGTGAAAGAACGACGCGATGAACCCAAACACCGCGAAGCACAGCGGAATCAGCGTAAGCCGATCGATCTTCTTCAGCGCGTCGCCGTCAAAGCGCGTCGTGAAGAACGCGAGCGCCAGCACCGCAAACGCGCCTGCGCCCATGGGCGCGAAGGTGGAGAACAATGCCAAGGGCATCTCAGCGAGTCCCATCTCCATGCTACATCACCTCCAGGGGATTCGATACCATGACCGCCATGTCGCCGGTCTGCTTCGCATCGTTGCACTCCTTCACCAGGAGGTGCGGATGCGTGTAGTCCTTGGACGGCAGCGGCGCGATGTTGCCGACCGCCGCGTCCGCATAGGTGCTCTTGAGCTCGTCCCATGCGCCGAAGTCGAGCGCGCGCAGCGGGCAGGCCGTAACGCACATGGGCTTGAGCCCTTCTTCCAAGCGCTCGATGCAGCCGTCGCACTTGACCGAATAGCCCTTTTCGCGGTTGACCTTGGGCGCATTGTAGGGGCATGCCATATGGCAGTATCCGCAGCCGATGCACTTGGTGTCGTCCACCAGCACAAGCCCCGTGCCAGCGTCCTTGTGCATGGCCGTGGTCGGGCACACCTTCACGCACGCCGGGTCCTCGCAGTGGTTGCACGCGGCCGAGACGTGATAGCAGTAGGCCGAGTTGGTGACGGTGCCGTCCGCGTTCAGCGAGCACTCGCCGCCTTCCATGTCATACACCTTGCGATAGTTGAAATCGATGTCGGTGTCTTTGTAGTCCTTGCACGCCATCTCGCACGTGCGGCATCCCGTACAGCGCGTGCTGTCGAAATAGAATCCGTGTTCGGTCATCTTCGCACCCCCTAGGCCTTCGTCACTTCAGCGATGATGGAATGGGACGGGCCGTTGCCCTTGCCCAGCGGCGTCGGCCGATACTTCGTGAGCGTGTTCACGCAGCCGCCCGTGTCCAGGCGGTCGCCGGACATGTTCGCCTCATGCCACGCGCCCTGCGGGATGCCGATGGTGCCCGGGATGATGCGCGGCGTCACGTGAGCCTCGATCTGAATCTCGCCATCGGGGCTCTTCACGCGGCACTGGTCGCGGTCCTTGATGCCGCGCGCCTCGGCGTCGGCCGGGTTGATCCACAGCTGCTGGCGCGCCACGGCTTCCAGCTCGGGGATGAACCCGAACGAGGAATGCGTGCGTCCCTTGTAGTGGAAGCCCGAGCAGTACAGCGGATACTCGTCCGTCACGCTGCCATAGCCTTGGAAGCCGGGCTCGAAGAGCGGAATCGGGCAGATGACGTCGCCATCGGGCAGCTCCCACTCGTCGTTGAGCTTATCCAGCGCCTCGGAGTAGATCTCGATCTTGCCCGAAGGCGTGCCGACCGGGTTGGCCGCCGGGTCACGCCGGAAGTCCTCTAGCCCGATGGAAGGCGCAAGCTCGGTCTTGTAGACGCCCTGCTCCTTGATCTCGTCGAAGGTGGGCATCTCGGGATACGCGCCGCGCCCCTCCTCGTACAGGTACTCGATCCACTCTTCCTGGGTGCGCCCCTCGGTGAACTCCTCGCGCTTGCCGAAGCCCTCGGCGATGTCGGCCATGACGTCATAGCTCGGACGGCACTCAGCCGGCGGCTCCTGGGCAGCAGAGCCCACCACGACGCCCGTGTAGTACTCGGCATAGCCCTGGGTCTGCATGTTCATCTGCTCGGAGCGCATGGCGTCAGGCAGCAAGATGTCGGCATACTTCGCCGAGTCGGTCATGACGGTGTCCCACACCAAGATGAACTCGCACTTGCTCTCGTCTTGCAAGAGGTCATGGGTGAAGTTGATGTCGCCGTGCTGGTTGGTGATGCAGTTGCCCGCATAGTTCCAGATGAACTTGATGTTGTTCTCCAGCTTGTCGGCGCCCTTGACGGCGGCGTTGGTAGCGGTCAGCTCGGTGCCGTGGTCGACGGCGTTGGCCCACTCGTAGCACGGGATGGACACCTTGACCGGGTTCTTGCCAGACGGGATGCTGCCCACGAGGTAGACGGGCGGCTCGGCCTCGCGCTGGCCGGTGTTGGTGCCCGGCAGGCCCCATTTGCCCAGCAGCAGCGGCAGCATGGTGATGGCACGCGTAGTGGTCTCGCCGTTGGTGTGGCGCTGGCTGCCCCAGCCCTGGCAGATGAAGGGCGCCTCGGCCTCGGCGATGATGTTGGCCAGCTCGCGGATGCGGTCAGCCGGAATCTGCGTGATGGGGGCGGCCCACTCAGGTGTCTTTTCCACCTCGTCGTAGCCGGTGCCCATGATGTAGTCCTTGTAGGACTTGTGCTGGCCGCGAGCCGACTCGGGCATCGTGTCCTCGTCGTAGCCGACGCAGTAGCGGTCGAGCGATTCCTTGTCCACCTTGCCATCGACGATCCACTCATGAGCGATGGCCGCGCACAGCGCCGCGTCGGTGCCTGTGCGGATGGGCTGCCACTCGTTCGCATAGCCCGCCGACGTCTCGTTCAGGCGGTAGTCGATGTTGATGATCTGGCCGCCGCGGCCTTCCACGGCCTCGCGGACGCGGGCGAAGTCCCACACCTGGTTGAGGCCGCCCATGCGCGTCTCGGCCGGGCTGTTGCCGAACATCACGACCAGGTCGGAGTGCGCCTCGGCCTCGCTGAACGAGCTCGCGTTGATGTTGTCATAGGGCGAATACACGCTGGCCGGCACGCCGAGCGTGACGTGCGTCCCCTCTTCGGTCAGGTTCTCGGCACTGCCGAACATGTACGGCATGGCCGCGCTCATCATGTTCGTCGAGTAGTCGTAGAACCTGGTGAGCGACCCGCCGATGCAGTTGAGCAGGCGCTGGGAGGGGTTGCCCGTCGTGGAATACATGCCCGTGGCGTAGATGGTGAAGATGGCATCGTTGCCGTAGGTGTCGATGGTGTACTTCAACTGGTTCACGATGGTGTCGATGGCCTCGTCCCAGCTGATGCGCTCGAACTTGCCCTCGCCGCGCTTGCCGACGCGCTTCATCGGATACAGCAGGCGATCGGGGCTGTTGAGCCACCGGCGCATGCTGCGCCCGCGCAGGCAGGCGCGCGACTGAAAGTCGGCGTCCCCGATGTTGTCCGTCTCCATGTACAGCGCCTTGCCGTCCTTCGACTTCCACTGGAATATGCAGTTGCCTCCGCAGTTCACGTTGCACTGGCTCCAGTGGGTCGTCAGCTCGCTGTCGGCATAGGCATGCGGCAGCGCATCCGAGAAGAGCTGACTGGACACAGCCCCTCCCGCACCGATCGCGGCAAGCCCACCCAAGGCGCCTGCCGTCTTCGTGAATGTACGTCGAGTCATGCAGGTCGCATCTTTCGACATAGCATCCTCCTTCTCTCAAATTGTCGGCAGAAGCCTGCCGTCCTCATAGTGGCAATGTAGCGTTTCCGCGCGTGCGCATGTCCTATAAAACTGATGAATTTCGAGAAATGCCCGCCTGAGCGGGGGCGTTCTGGCCACGCGACAGCCAATTCGCAGGCGGGTTTCGCGCATGCGCACGGTATACTTTCCACCATGGGGACGACGGCTTTCACATCCTTGTTCAAGCCCGATTTGGCAACGATGGGCTACGGTCTCTTTTTGGCCGTCAACGCCGCCAGCGTCTGGGGCGGCGTCTTCCCGTTCATTCCCTTGGAATTCCAAACGCCCGACATCATCTTTTGGTTCTTCTTGGCGCAAGCGTCGGTGTACTCGGTCAGCTACTTCGCCAGCGCCATAGGGTCGTATTGGCTGCCCGGACCCACGAGGCGCTTTCTCGTCGTGCTGGCCGCCATCCCGTACTTCGTCGGCTGGGGATGCCTGGCGTGCGCCATGTACATGGACGCCCTCGCGTTTCCGCTGTTCGTGACCGGGGGCGCGTTTCTCGGCCTTGGCTCGGCCGGCTTCTTCATGCTGTGGCAGCGCCTGTTCGCCGGCAACCCGCCCGACGTCGGCAACCGCCAGCTCATCTTGGGCACCGCATACGCCTCGGCCATCTACTTTGCGCTGCACCTCATCCCCAGCGCAGTGACGGTGTACCTCATCCCGACGGTGTTTCTGCCCACGTTCGGGCTGGCCATCATCATCCTGAGCCGCGACGTGGACACCACGCAGTCGATGTTCGAGGACATCCCGTACGAGCACCCCAAGGTCTACCGCGCGGTCGTCCATGACTACTGGCGACCGGCCCTGTGCGTGGGCGCGCTGGGGCTTTGCGCCGGCATCATGCGCTCGCTTGCCATCGGGGACCCGTCCATGGGCGCGCTCGTGAACGTGCTGTCCATGGGAGCGTCGCTCGTCGCGTCAATGGGGCTGCTCGTCGCGTGGCAGCAAAACAGCCTCAAGTTCAACATCGTCGACCTCTACCATATCGTGTTTCCTGTCGCCATCACCGCTATCCTGCTCTTGCCGCTTTTGCCCTCCCACGGGCGGTGGCTGGCAGCCATCCTGTATGCCGCCTACTCCGTGGCAACGATGCTGATGATGGTCAAGTGCGCGCAGGCGTCGCGCGACCGCGGCATCAACCCGGTGTTCATCTATGGCTTCTTCGGCGGCATCGTGTATTCGCTGCACGAGATCGGCTTTCTGCTGGGCGCGTGGGTGGAAAGCCAGCGCATCATGGGCATCGATTCCCTGACCATGGTGGCGCTCGCCACCGGATACGTGATGGCGCTCATGTATTTCATCGGCAACGGCGGGTTTCGGCGGCATCGGGACGTCAACCACCCTGCCACCATCGAGCTGGTCGCGCTACGCCCGACCGTGGAGGAGATGCGCGCCGAGCGAGAGATGCGTGCCGAACGCGCCGCGCGAAACGTCGCGGCGGCGAGCTCGGCCACCTCGCCAACCACGGCATCCAACGCCCACGGCCGCGCTGCCGACACCACGTGCGGCAACGCGACGACTGACGCGACTGACGCGACCGTCGCAACAGCCGCCGCCACGGCAACCGCCGCAGCACCGGCAGGCGCGCCCGCCCTCGAGACCGCACGCCCCAGCACAGCGCCGAACGGCGAGCGCGTGCAAGTGGTAGACCGCACCTGCGAGCGCGTCCGCCGGCTGCAAGAGCTCTACCGCCTCACCGCCCGCGAGGCCGACGTAGTCGAGCTGGTCGCCCGCGGCAACACAGCCGTGCGCATCGCCGAGATGCTCGTCGTGTCCGAAAGCACCATCCGCACCCACACGCGTCGCATCTACGCCAAGCTCGACGTCCATAAGAAGCAAGAGCTCCTCGACCTCCTCGAACAGATGACCTAAGCCTGAGGCGGGGTCGGGCGATTTGCCTCGCAGTCTCGCACGGCTTCATCAAGGCTGAGCCGCGCCATTCTGCGCCCATCGTGCAGTTCGATCTTATCCGCCTTCAAGCCAAGGGCTTGGGCCGCAGAAAGTTCAACAGAGGTGCTGTAACTCACGATGGCACAATCCATGGATTTGCAGATTGAATCGTAGAGCATCATCCTTGCGGCGCATCTGCACTGCTCGCGCTCTGGCTCCTCCATCTGCGCCAGATCGAAATAGTCCTTGGGCAGAAGAGAGCCCTTTGCAGCACCAATCAAGATGACCAGCTCTGGGTTGAGCCCGTCAAACGACCCCGGCAGCCCGATGATCACCGAATCGACAGGCAGATCATCGTGGCTCGGATCGCTGGCGACAGGCGCATCTGCCTGCGATTCTTCCCTAGAGCCATGCGGCGCACCGTGGGAAACGAGCTCCCCTTCGATCTTTCTCGCAAGCTTGCTCACAGCATCAAAGTGCTTGCGCTCCAAAGCCGTCATGGCCTCGACACGGTCAACCTCGCAGATGCGTAGCAGAGTCTCGGACAGAGGGAGTCGGTCTTTGGTATGCCTATGCATGCGGAAGAATGAGCTGTTAGCAAGAGCATCTCCCTGCGCACACCACCTTCTCCAAAGAAGGCCATCAGACGGGTTAGACGCGAGCTGCCCCAACAAGTCGTCATCATCGACAGAATCGTCGTTGCCCAATCCGTTCTGGGAGGATGCGCACACATACGGAATGTCGCATCTGTTCAAAGCTGCCTCCAGATTGCTCAGCCAAATGCCGTTGGGTGCGGATATGACCACAGAAGCGGGCGACACCCCAGCATGTATATAATCGCGCACCGCTCTGACAATGCCGAGCACCTCCTCGGTCGGCGAGTCGTAAGGCTGTATCCGGATCGACCCCTCCGTCGATTGCGCGCTCGGAAGAACTTCTGGGAGATTGGTTTGGCGCTGCCTGCTGACTATGTCGTCCGCGATTCTGACCATAGCTCGACTGCGATAGGATTCTTTCAGCCTTCGCACGGGAACGGATAGAAGCCGAGATATCTCGTCCAGCCCAGTTCGAGACTCTGCTCCTTGCTTCGTGAAGGTGCGCGGGCAACAGTCCGCAGACAGAAAGACAGAATCAGAGGCGAGTCGCGTGATGAAAATCTGAGAGACCCGACAAAGCCTATGGAAATCGTCAACAAGGATGTGATCGATTTTGCCGTACGGGAGCGCACGTTCGGCGATGCCGCTCAAGGCAATGCTTGCCGCAAGATAATGCGCCTCCTCTTCCAGCATGGAATCGATGTCCTCCAGGCAAAGCAGCAGTTCCTCTCGTATCGTGCGAAGGTCCTCATCACCTCGATCGTCGCACGGAAGACCAGAGGCCCATCCTTCGATGATGGCTCGCTTGCAGCGATCAATCACGTCCAGAGGAATGCCGGTCGTTTCCAGGTCTTGATCGAGAATGGCGGCATCAACTCCGCTGACGATCCGATGATGCCTGCCCGTGCTTTGATAGCCAACTTCCGAATCCAGCACGGCCGCCTCGATTTCGCCGCAGGTAGCGATGTTGAACGATCCTGCAAAGGGCATGGCCTTTTGCAGGCGCTGCCTGAGGACGGCACAGTGCAGAGGGGACTGCCCGACGATGAGCATGGTTGCCGGATCTGTTCCAGCTTCGATCAGCTCGCGTGCGCGAGAGACCAAAGCGTGGGTCTTCCCGGTGCCTGCAAGGCCTTCGACCATCTCGACATGCTTTGCCGCAATGCCGAAGGAAAGCGATTCGTGTTCTCTCATTGCTGCCTCCAAGGTGTCCATCAATAAGGCGACGCCGCCCCTCAATCCCTTGCGCGGGTCGCCTTATGGATGGACCCTCCTATTCACTCGACGAGGGTCCGAGGATTCAGTCCTTTGTCTTTGCCGGTACCTTTGCCTTGGCACCCTCGCCCCCTTTCGGCGGGAGAAACGGAATCGTGATGGCATGGGACGGACAAACGTCCACGCATGCTCGGCATCTCGTGCACTCGCTCCAAGAGGCTCCCATTTCAGGATGTCTCGGGTTGATGGCCTGCTCGCACGCCAACGCGCACCTGCCACAAGAGGTGTCATGAGCCGTTTCCAGGCACTTATCATTGTCGATAACGGGACGAACGGTTTTGCTCCCTTTGCCAATCAGGCTCATAATCGCAGAGATGGGACAGATCCGGGAACACCATTTCCTGAACAGAACCACTTCGGCTATGAGCAGTGCCGGCACGAGAATCAGCGACCACGTCACATCTCCTCCAGAGAAGAGCAGGATGACCAGGAAAATGGTAGCGAAGCTCAGCCCAATCGGGCAGATGAGGCAAAAGACCGGAAACCCGAAAATGGCAGCGGACAGCAAAGATCCTCCGAGGATGAAATGACGAGAATCGACCTTCGATCGGACATCTGCGCAAGAAGAGCATGATGAAGGGCAAGTTCTGCATGTCTTCAGAGCCTCTTTCTCCTTCTCCGTCAGAACTGCAGTCGAGCATTCATTGCCCGGCTCGATGCCGTTGTCGGGAAGCGCCTTCTTCTTCGAGAACACCTCTCGGAGCTTTGAAACAACAGGTACCGGACATGCCCATCCACAAAACGCTCTGCCCAGGAGAAGGATCAACACAACGGCGATCACCAAGGATATGACGGCCTTGGGAATGAACGTCTTCGTTGCGAGCATCGACCCCAAAGCGCCCAAGGGGCACAGGAAGGAGACGTCCTCCCAACCGAATGCGGAAAGGTTCCCAATTCCCAGATGGAAGGCGAAACCGATGCCGGCAATCAGGAGAATTGCGAGCGGAATCACTATGCGCAACGTCTTAGTCTTCACTGCGCACCGCCTTTCTCGCCAAGAGGCTTCACGGTCACGGCTCTCTCGTTCGCGCCATGAGAGATAGAGCCGTTCTTCAAAGATACGCATACGGCTTCGCAAGCCCCGCAGCCGTTGCATCTGTCTTCGATGATGTGGGGGCACTGGTCATCGTCAAGATAGATCGCGTCATAGGGACAGGCGTCATAACAGAACTTGCACCCAGCAGCGGCATAGGCCAAACACCAATCCTTGCGGATTTTCGCCACCCCAAGAACGCTTGTCTCTGGGTCGGCACCAGCAGGGAGCTTGAGAGCCTGCGTCGGGCATGCCTCTACGCAAAGCGGAATGCCGCCGTTTTCTTGCATGCAGAAATCGCACCAGTCATCCGCGAAGTCCATGGTGGGCGTGCGCATAGCCAATATGCCATCTTCGACATGCGCTGGCGCTATCACCCCACGAGGACAGCTTTCCACGCATTTCTCGCATCTGATACACGCGCCGATGACCTGCTCTTCATCTTGTCCACCAGGCGGCCTGACCATGTTCTCCTTTGGCACCACGTTGATAGCGCCTATTCCCAAAAGCGCCGCTACGCCGACAACGCCAGTGCAGAGCGTTCGCCGCGTCATCCCGCCGTAGAGCCTTTCGGGTTTGGCGCGACCATTGGCCGCCTTCTTCCGCTCCTCGCTGCGCTCCTCACCGTTTTGTCGTTCGCCCATTGCTGGCCTCCTCCGTTCCGAGCAGCTCGCTCATGAACTGCATGTCTGTTTCAAGAAAGCCTTCGGTGATGAGGGCGAGACCGCGATAGAAGTCAGTTCGTGCGAATCGGCCCATATCGATGGCCAGAGCCGGGACCCAGATTGCAAGGTGATCCTGCATGAACTCGCGCTGCACCTCAAGCAGGGCATATGCTTCGTCCTCATCCCCCTCTGAAAGCGCGTCTGCCGTTTTGGCTGCCATGACCTGCATGAACTCGAGCTCGACCGCCAGATGGTCTTCGCTTTCCTTCCAATCGTCATCCTTATCCAGATGCTGACTGCGATAGATGGCAAGAACCTCATCGCGTGCAGCCTGCATCAGCAATCTCTTCTCGGACGTGTACACGCTTTCGTAGGGATATGCCGCCGAGTAGCCATCAACGCCGTGCCCGAGGAACACATGCGCGTAATCGACCGCAAGCTCGGTAACGGCGTTCTCCGATGCAGCGCTGAGATAGGAAGCAAGCAGCTTGTATCCGCTATCCGATTTGGCATTGCCCATATCGGCAGGCACGCGCATCGTGACGAGCTGGTCGAACAGCTCCTTTGACACCTCGACCTTGTAGAGCTGGGAGAGAAAGGCATAGTTTGCAGCCCTATTCCTGCATATCCCCGAGACCTCTTCGAGAGAGGCCTGCTCAGTAACTTGATCTTGCGCATCAGCCTTGATCATGGTTTCACCCCTTTGAAGGTTGTGGGCCCGGCCCTAGATTTCAGAATGATCCGTATTGAGTTCGTCCAAGAGCGATGCCCCCTCTTCGGTAATCGTCCAGGCTTGGCGCCATTCGATGCCCCCAGCCCGCTCAAGGCGGTCGATGAACTTGGTCGCATAGAATCTGGGGCTCTGAAGAAGGGGGTCGCCATCGACATGCTTGCCGATCTCCTGCGTAGTCATGCCTGTGGCATTCGAGCAAAGCGAGAGTATCTGCCGATAAATCGGAGCATAGGAGCCGTCCTCTTCCAGAAGGCCGTGCAGCCGCTCAAGCGGGTCGTCATTCGCGACCAACCGCAGACCGGTCTCTGTCGTCTTCCAGAATGCGGCCTCGGGAGGGTTCGGAGCAATGTATTCCATGTCGTCTTCAGCGATGGTGATCGGTTCGGACTCGTCGAGCCGCAGAAGGTCGCCGTTCTCATCCACGCGCTCCAGCGCTCCCGCCCTTTCCAGCAGCTCGCAAAGGTTTTCGGGCGCAAACACCGATGATCGGTTCTTCTGCTGCGCTTTGACCTCCCTATACACATCGTCGGTGGGAGTGGCATCTTCGCAGAGGGCAAGAATGCCCATCAAGATTGGCCTTTGCGTCGCCATTTGTTCCAAAAGGATGGATAGGCGTTCTTCGGCAGGCTTTTCTGCCGCATCGATGTATGCAAGCGAAGGGATGCCTTGCGGATTCGGCATGCCGTACTCGCCATCGGCCAGCATGCCGCCCCCTGGCGCCGACAACGCGCCGTCATCCGTGGTAGCGCTTGTGGTGGCGCTTTCGGGAATATCAAACCTGAAATCGAGAGTAGCATCTTCATGTGCCATGAGCCGCCTCCAGACAAAACAGTCTTAGGCAACGCCATGCTGTTGGCGCGCCTGCTTTCTTATCTGCAAGTTTTGTCCGTCTCAGACGACTCCGATACGGCTCCCCTACGAAGATGATATGCGCATAGGGCTTCGACAGTCAATCAGAAAAGAGGAAGCTCCCCAATCGTTATAACGATATTACGATCAGGTATGCCGTTATTCCTTTCCAGAGAATCGTATTGACTGCATACGGGGCACTTCCTCATACTCTAGCATGGGATTAGGGGGATCGGATGATAATCGAAAGGAACCATAATGACGCGGATTCGACCCTCCTTGGTTTTGCAGATCGGCATTCCAAACGAATTGAATGACCCCTCGCTGCTCGATGAGCTCAAAAGGACGTTTGCCTATATCGCACCTGTCGTCTTTGTCGAACGGGACAGCTGCCTCGAAATTGAGTGCGCGGAAGGTCGAGAGGACAAGGACGCCTCATATGTGATTCCCCTGCGAATGACGGTGCGCCTGCATCGTCGATACTGGGACGACGAGGATGCCCAGGCCCACCAACTCTGGACGGAGGCCATGGAGCCGTGGCTGAAGAACACGTTCACGAAGATGTCAGGCGCCATGGAGGCGTTCTCGCGCATGGAGCTTCCAGGCATCGAGAACGGGGTGCGCTTCGGCCTCCTGGAAATTCAATTCGATGATGACGCCGTCGTAGAGATCATGCTCGGCAACGACTCGTCCATCCCCGGAAACGCCCTTGAAATCGTCAATGCGCAGCGAATGAGGAAGGATGGTTAGATTCCATGGCAGCCTTAGCGAACATCCTCGAAATCCTTAGCCGCATAGACAGCTCGTCGATATCGGTTCATCAAGAGCGCTGTGCGCTGGTAAGAAACAGGAATTCCGGCTGCACGCGATGCGCTGATGCGTGCACCTCAGGATGCATCTCGTTCACCGATCATGGCCTCGAGGTTGACGCCACTTTGTGCGTGGGGTGCGGAACATGCGCGACAGCATGCCCGACTGGCGCATTGGAGGCGAGAAATCCGACTGATGAGGACGTTTTGGGCAGCTGTGCAAATGCGATGAAGAGGCTGTCTGACGAAGTGGTTTTCGTCTGCTCAACAAAAGCTCAGCGCATGTCCTCGGTCATCGACCCAGAGAAATGCGTCATCGTGCCCTGTTTGGGAAGGATAGAAGAAACCCTGCTGACAACGATAGCCTGTGCGGGGGCCAAGCGCATCGTCTTTGTCCACGACAGATGCCAATCATGCTCCCTGACGCCAGGAAAGCAGATGGCGCAGGAGGTCGCATCTACGGCAAGGGAGCTGATGCGAGCCTGGTCGATCGAATCCACGATTGAGATAACCGACGATGTGCCGATAGAATGCCACCAGACAGAGGGCAGCTACGACAGCAACCGACGAGGGATGTTCAGCGATTTGGTTTCTCGAGCCAAATCGACAACGCGCTGCGTCATCGATGGCGAGAAGACGACCCCAGAAAGCGAACAGAATCTGCGGTTCCAAAGGGTGATGGAGGACGGCACGTTGCCTCACTTCGTTCCTGAAAGGCGCAAGCAGCTGATAGGCGTCCTGGCCGGGCGCGGGGAGCCAGATGACATCATGGTCTCCACACGGCTGTGGGGGCACGTTCTCATAGACGCTCACACGTGTTCTTCGTGCCGCATGTGCGCCACATTCTGTCCGACCGGAGCAATCTCGAAATACGAACAAGAAGACGGCAGCTTTGGAGTCGAACATGCCCCCTCAGCTTGCGTGAAGTGCAGGATTTGCGAAAACATATGCCCAGAGAAAGCTCTCTCCCTTTCGGATGAGGTGTTTGCGGTCGACCTCATCAAGGGCGTAGTCGAACGGTATCCCATGAAGATGCGTCCTCGGGCAAAGAACCAAGAAGAAGCAGTGCGCAACACGATGCGGAACGTGCTCGGCTCAGAGCGCATCTACTGATCGCTGCCAGGCTGCTGAGAGGTGCGCGCAGAGCCTCCTTCGCCCTGGGGCGCCGCAGCGATGCCGTTGACGATATCGCGTGCACGCCGGAAAGCGGAGATGACGCGCGAAAGCCGCTCCGCATTCTCCGTTTTGTAAATGCAGTCGATTTGCAGCTTCACGTCTTCGCTCGCAACAGGTATGGCAACCGTGTCCCCTATCTGTCCCATGTATTTCAGCTGCGGCAGATTGTTGGGGAGCAGAACCACCCCTCCTGCAGGAGGGGTGGTCGCATAGCTGGTCTCGGGGCGTCCGAGCATCGGTCGCGTTTTGGGAGCAAATCCCGCCCTTTCGCATGCCTCCACGATGGAGCGCCATCCTGAGATTGAATATTCATCGATGAACTGAATGAAGGAGACCTCTTTCAGGTCAGCCATTCTGATCATGCTTCGAGTAGCTAACGGGTTGCTGCGATCGACAACGGCTACGACCGGAATCGAGACAAGGCCGAAATGCTCCAATCCTTGCTCGGTAAGCACCCTTTCATGCTGATAAGCGAGAATGACATCGACCTCTCCCCTTTCGAGCATCAAGAAGAGGTTGGCGTCTTCCTTATGCTCATAGACGATAGGGGAAGCGCCTTCTGCACCGAGAATGGTAGAGGTGAGCGAAATCATGCTCATCAACATCGAATCGTAGAGAATGCCGTCTATCCTGATTGGCCTGTTGCGCGTCAACAGCTGAATCTCTTCATGAGCACGGTCATACGCCTCGACAATCTGCGTTGCTGCGCCGAAGAGAACCCGACCGGCCTCGGTAAGCTTCACGCTTCTTCTGTCTCTCGAAAACAGCTCGCCCCCGAACTCGACCTCGAGCGCCTTCAGATGCTTGCTGAGCGCAGGCTGGGTCATATGCAGCTTATCTGCTGCTTCTGAGAAATTCAGGCACTTTGCCAACTCGATGAATTCCTTGTATTGCTCTATGCTCATGAAAATAATTATAGAACCGCAACCGTTCGAGTGGACATATTCCGACAACTTGCCGCCGCTTATTCCGCATCGTTATAACCATATGCCGCAAAAGGCTCCGCAACGATTCGGCCTCAGATCGTTATTTCCTTATCCCGTCTCAGCCGTCCATTATTGACCCAGATGAGACGGGAGAACCTGGTTAACTCTCCTACAGTCTGAAACACAAGTTTTGCGTATCAGCTTCTCCCGTCGAACGAATAAACGCATTCGAGAGCATAAGAAGGAGGAAGGCAAATGGGGAAGCTGAATATGTCGCGCCGTACGTTTACGAAAGTTGCGGCAGCTACAGCTGCGGCGACCGCCCTTACGGGCTTGGCGACGCAGACAGCCTTGGCTGAGACCACAGACGACAAGATCGCCAAAGCTGGCGAGATCAAGAAGATCAGGTCAACCTGTCGAGGCTGCGGCAAGGTCGAATGCGGTGTTTGGGTATATGTGCAGGACGGAAAGGTGATCCGAACCGAAGGCGATGAGGATTGCTATCTCACCATGGGCAACCACTGCTCGAAGGGCCAGGCATCCATCCAAGCTGCATACCACCCCGACCGCATCAAGTATCCGATGAAGCGCACGAACCCGAAAGGAAGCGCTGATCCGGGCTGGGTCCGCATCAGCTGGGATGAGGCCTATCAGACCATCGCCGATAACATCAAGCAGATCCGTGACAAGTACGGCCCAGAGAGTCTGTTCTCGTGGTGCGGCACCGGTCGTCAGTGGTGCATGCAGTCTGACGCAGGCATGGCGCTCGAGCTGTTCGGATCGCCGAACATCGTCGCTGCTTATCAGGTCTGCAAGGGTCCGCGCCACTTCGCCTCCCGCTTGGATAACGTGCAGGCATGGTCGTGGTCGGAGGTCATCAACCACTCGCCGGTGTTCGTACAGTGGGCAACCGACCAGTCCATATCGAACTACGACGATGCATGCCGCACCGTCGTGGACGTGGCCGCGACTGCTGACACCTTCATCTCCGTCGACCCGCGCATGACGAACCTCGGCCGCACGGCTGACTACTGGCTGCCCTTGCGCCCCGGCACCGACAACGCGCTTGCTCTGGGCTGGTGCAACATCATCCTCGAGCACGACCTGATGGACGAGCAGTTCATCAAACGCTGGACCAACGCGCCGTTCATCGTGGTCCCTGAGATGGAGCCAACCGGATACACCGAGAAGGTGCAAAACGGCGGCAACCCCTGGGATTATCGCACGCGTCTTTTGACCGAGGCCGACATCGACCCGTCCATGGTTGACTGGGCCATCGAAGGCGACGGCAACCCGAAGCGCTACCTTGTGTTCGATCAGCTGAACAACCGCTGGACCTATTGGCAAGCCGATCCCGAAGATGCGCATTGGGAAGGCGAGACATGGTCGAAGCAGACCAAGGGCTTCACCCAGGATGTTTCGCGCCTACGCGATGATGGCTCCAAGGTGGCTGGCTGGGTGGCCGACCTCTCTGAGTTCAATCCGCTCATCGACCCGGCGCTCTATGGCGAATTCGACATCAAGCTGAAGGACGGCCAGACGCTGAAGGGTCGCCCCGTATTCGACCTGTGGGCCACCTACCTGGAGCAGTTCACGCCAGAACGCGTCTCCGAGATCACTGGCGTCGATGCGAAGACCATCGAGGACGCTTGCTTGGCATGGGCGACCCGCGTCGACCCACGCATCCCCAACGGCGGCATCTGCTATGGCCTGGGCGTCGAGCATGCAGCAAATTCCACGCAGAACTGCCGTGCCATCATGGCGGCTTGCGCGATGGTCGGCGCCATCGACACGCCTGGCGGCCAACGCGGCGCCACCATGGGCTGGACCGAGCAGTCGGGCCCCGGCTCCATGCTTCCTTCCATGGCAGCCTTCGCTTTCATGCCCGATGTCGAGACGGCTTGGAAGAAGGCTGGCGCTGACAAGATGCCGCTTCTGTATTGGTACAACGTCTGGGCGGACTGCAATTCGACCATGGAGTGCGCGGCGAAAGAGCCCGACGCTCCCTACGAAATCCATGGCGGCATGATCGGTTCGGGCGACCACATGAACATGGGCAACGCCGCCTACAACTGGGATGCCCTGAACAAGCTGGACTTCCTGTTCGAGGCGAATCTGTGGCATTCTCCCACATCGGGGGCTGCAGACATCCTCCTGCCGGTATGTCACTGGACCGAAATGAACGCGTTCCGCATCGCCCAGGGCTCCGGCGGCAGCTTCTCGGTGTGCGTCCGCACGGTTGACCCGCCCGGAGAGTGCAAGTCCGACCCGCTCTATTTCATGGAGCTCTCCGAATACATGGGCGTTCCCGCTTTCGATGGGGACGACCCGTGGCTGCACAAGTCTGGAAAGGACATGGAGATCGAGAACCTGACCATCCAGTGCTGCGTGCAGGGCTGTGCGCCGTACGATTCGTGGCAGGAGCTCGCGAATGCCTACCAAGAGCACGGCACCTGGAACATGAAGAAGGAGCTGCCAGACGATTGGGGCACCTTCCGCCGCTACGAGGTGGGACAGGCCTATCTGCCTGGGCCGCATCAGCAACCCGCGAAGCAGAACATCAACATCCCCGGCTTCCCCACACCAACGATGAAGCACGAGCTGTGGTGCACGTCCATCGAGTCTTTCTATCCAGACGGCCTCGACGGCCCGGAGCTCGCTCCTGGGTTCACGAGCGAAGCGCTGCCGTACTACACAGAGCCTGGCCATGGAATCGTTGCCGACAAGGAGACCTACCAGGAGTATCCCATCACGCTGATCTCTGGCCGCCGCATCCCGGTGTACTTCCACTCCGAGCATCGCCAGCTGCCTTGGTGCCGCGAGCTTTGGCCTGCGCCGCGCATGGAAATCAACCCTGAGACGGCAGCTGAGCTCGGCATCGAGCAGGGCGACTGGGTCTGGATCGAGAGCCCCTGGGGCAAAGTACGGCAAACAGCCGACCTGTACTACGGCATCAAGCCCGGCATGATCAATGCCGAGCACCAGTGGTGGTACCCCGAGCTCGCGCAAGCAGACAAGGGCTTCAAGCTGTCATGCATCAACTGCATCACCGACCGCAAGACGCAGGACAAGTACAACGGCTCATCGAACGTTCGCACCTATCCGGTAAAGGTCTACAAAGCAACGCCCGAGAACTCGCCATTCAACAACCCCGTCCCTTGCGGCGACGACGGCACCGAGATCATCCACGACGCCTCCGATCCGCGCCTAAAGAAGTGGGTCATCGGCGGCGAGGGAATACACCCCGACAACTTTGCTTAGGAAAGGAGGCAGAAAATGTCACAGTATGCAATCGTCACCGACCTGGACCGCTGCGTTGGCTGTCTAGCTTGCTCGGTTTCCTGCAAAGTAATCAACGGCGTTCCCATCGGCAACTTCTGGAACAAGACGCTGCGCGTCGGACCAAACCCCAAAGAGGGCGGTTCAGGGCAGTGGCCTGACGTAGAGATGTACTTCTTGAACGTCCAGTGCCAGCACTGCGAGGATCCCGAATGCGTAAAGGTGTGTCCGACGGGAGCCTCGCACAAGCTGCCTGACGGCACCGTGCAGGTAGATAAGGAAAAGTGCATCGGCTGTCAGTTCTGTGCGATGTCGTGTCCCTACAACGTGCGCTACCTCAACGAAGAGGAACGCGTGGTTGAGAAATGCACGCTCTGCGAGCAGAAGATCAGCCAAGGCGAGCTGCCCCAGTGCGTCAGCCAGTGCTGCGGCATGGCGCGCTATTTCGGTGACGCGGACGATGGCATCGAGAGCTTCCGCGGTCCACGTGGCACCACGTTGGGCGAGTTCGTCGAGGATTTCGACGAGTCGCAGGTCTACAAGCTGCCCGATGCGGGCAACAAACCATCGCTCATGTACATCCTGAGAGACATGAAGTGGCAAGGAGGTGACGAATAGTGGAGTTGCAATGGCCTCTAATCCTCTTCACCACGTTCGTAGCTTGGTGTGCGGGGCTTTTCGCTACGCAGTGCGTCATGGCCTACAAGAAGGCTGCCCCAAAGACCCAGGTGATATCCTGGGTCACGGCGGCAGTGCTCTTGGTCATCGGCGGCATCTCGGTATTCCTGCATCTTGAGCATTGGGAACGAATCTTCAATGGTTTCGGCCACATCACATCCGGCATCACGCAGGAGTTGATAGCCATCGTCGTGCTGGCAGTGGTGGCGGTCGTATACATCATCTTCCTGCGCAAATCCGATGACGGCGGCTCAGTGCCGCGCTGGCTTGCGGTTGTGGGCATCGTGGTTTCCGCCATCCTCGTGGTCGTCATGGCCCACTCCTACATGATGCCGGCACGTCCGGCGTGGGACAGCCCGTTCTGGGTGCTTTGCGTGCTTGGCAACGCCTGCGTTCTTGGGCCGGCTACGTTCATCATACTCATGTCCGTCAAAGGAGAGCTCGGCGCAGGCAGGAAGGCTAGCTCCGACGCGCCTTCGAACGACACCGATCAGACGAGCGAGCAGGATGCCGACTCTTCTGCATCTGCATCTCCCGCAGCAACAACGAGCGAAGCTAAAGACGCTGCAGAGCCTGCCGCTCAGACGGCCAAGAAGGGCAGCTGCTTTGCGTCGCAGCTCATGTGCTGGGGCGCTATCGCCAACGCGGTAACCTCGCTGCTGTACGTCATCAGCATGGCATTCGCAACATCGTCCCTGGCGGATATGGGCTACTATTTCGACCCCACTCACCCCAATCATGCGATGATGGAGGTGGCTGACTTCAGTCCCTTCGGCGGCGAGAACCTTCTCATAGTCTTGCTCGGAGTCATCATCGTGGGAACGATACTGCCCATAGTTTTCTCTATCCTTGGCAAGAAGAAAGGCGACTGGGTGAAGTGGAGCGCGCTGGTCCTTGTCTGCGCGCTCGTCGGAGCAATCTGCATTCGGGTTGCCTTCTACAATGCAGGAGCTTCCATCTTCATGCTCTATTAGCATCCCCGACCGAAGGGATGGAGGATCGATCTTCCCTTCTTCTCCCGATCCTGACCCCCATCCCTTCCTAACTTCGCCAACTCTCTACCTACGGCAAGTCGCTGCCCCTCCCTCCGGCATCGACTTGCCAACCCCCTCTCCCTGAGGACCCCCCTCGGACTCGACTCTTCCCCTAATCCCTTGCAAGTTTTGAGTCGCGTCCGAGGGGGGTCCTCAGTCCTCTTTGAAGGCACAATGCCCCGCGGGCACAGGGTGGGAGATGTCTGATGTCTCTCGATCATCGCCGCTTTCCAAAGCCGAATCCATGATTGCGGCTCTCGAATTTTGGCGCTCACGAGCATTCTTACTGCTTTCGATAGAAAAAGGGGATGACAGAAAGAAAATGGCCCTCGCGGATAGCGAAGGCCATTCAAACTGTCTGGTGGAGACGATGGGACTTGAACCCACGACATCCACGTTGCGAACGTGGCGCTCTCGATGCTTGGCCGTATAGCCTTCGCTCGGGCTAGGCAAGGCTTTTGACGAACGCGGGAAGCCATGATGTGATATCCGTGGGCTTCGCGTCGGTCCAGCCTCGGGTAGAGCTTTTCATCCTTGCGATGAACGATTTGTTGCTGAGAGTATGCGCGAGCCTGTCGGCGATTTCCGCCATGTCGGAATCCCACATATCCTCGTCGTCGATGATGAGAGCCTTGATGCACTCAGCTAGCGCATCCCTATCGAGCGTTTCCATATGACCGATGTAATACATGTCGTGCAGGTCTCGATACCTCGTAGAGCGAATACCATGAAGAAGCAGGCTTTTCAGTTTCTCCACAAACATCTGCTCCTTGGAGTTAGCAAGCAGAGACACCCCGTCCTCACTTTGGGCGATGTCGAACCAGCGCTCCTCTTGCACCAAATCGAGCCTCGCATGCACTCCAAGATCGAGCTTGGTATCGAAGATCGATCGACCATCGGAGACTCGGAGGTGAACGCGCTTGCCCTTATAGTCCTGTTGCGAAAGTTCTTCTATAGGACCGTCAATCTCGATGTCCATCGCGTCATCGACATCCGACAAGGCTCTGATGAATCTGCGAACCGCATCGTCAGAAATCGAATAGCTGACAAAGTCCAGGTCGATGTCTTGCGTGGCACGACGACGGTTACGCGAGATGGCGCACATGAGTACGCCACCCTTTATGGCAACATGGCGGCTCATGGGAGATCGGGCAATCCTGTCGAGTATGACATCTTGGCATGTCCTGGCAGTCGCATTGAGGACGCTGTATCCAGCCCTCTCGTACACTCGCCGTATGTCGCTCAGGTTCATATCAGAAAACCTCCTCAAGCACCCGACCAAGATATGATCCTCCGCGCGGCATAGACGCGGCATACTCCTCCAGCTTGTATATGTCCAGTTTGTCCGCAAGCTTGCGATACGACCCCACCGCCTCGCGGTAGATGTCATAGGGCAACTTGCTGCGCGAACGCATGAGTTCCAAGAGCATCCGCTCGCGGTCGTATACCCTGACCTCCGCCCCATCATGGACGAGCGTAGAGGCACCCAACCGCAGCCATTCTTGGGGTATGAAGCTCTGTCGTATGGCAGGGTTTGATATCTTCGTGCCGCCACGCTTGGTCGCGAGCTCGATTACATCAGGAGGACTGTCTATGAGGCCCTGGAGATACAGTGCCGTTTGCCCGGTCGCTATCGCCTCGGGATACAGCATTGAGAGGGCTTCGAGCATGCTATCCTCGCCGTCTGTCGCATAGAGATTGCGCGCAATACGACGCATCGCGCCAGACTCAAGAGCCCTGGCGAGTTCCGAACGGCTGCCAACCTGCTTCCTCGCCTCTTTGTATGTGAGAAGCACGCACCCTCCCTGAAAGCATAACTACCTACATATGTTTATAATTGTAGGTAGTTATGCATTACGCGACAAGACGAAGATTCTGCCGTCCGTCCAAGAATACTCTCCGTACCGCCATAAGGGTTATAGGACAAAAAGTGTGTCCGGAATCGTAGCCTTTTCCCAGTTAGAACTGCACATATTAGTTTAATAAGTTGATAAGAACCAACTTTTCACCCGG
>CAJUFC010000128.1 GCA_910585565.1 uncultured Eggerthellaceae bacterium
ACATGCGACGTGTTCGGCACGTGCGGGGGCTGCGAGCTTCTGGACGTGCCGTATCTAGGGCAGCTCGAGCAGAAGAACGAGCGCATTGCCAAGCTGTTTGGCGGCTTGTGCGACGAAGGCGCGCTGCGGCCCATGCTGGGCATGCAGCATCCGTTTCATTACCGCAACAAGGTGATCGCGCCGTTCGTGCCTGGGTCGCGCAAGCGGGGCGCAGGCAGAGGCGGCCCGGCCATCCTGACCGGCATGTATGCCAAGGGCACGCACCGTGTCGTCGAGTCGGCGTGCGGCTGCCTGCTAGAGAACGAGACGGCGGCGCAGGTGGTGAGCGCCGTGAAGGCCATCATGGCGAAGCGCGGCATCGCGCCGTATGACGAGGACGCGCATGTCGGCTTCATGCGGCATGCGGTCGTGCGCGTCGGGCACAGCTCCGGCGAGGTGCTGGTCGTGCTGGTGACCAACTCTGATGAGTTTCCCTACGCGAAGTCGTTCTGCCGCGAGCTGGTGCGCCGCGTGCCGGCCGTGACCACGGTCGTGCAGAGCGTGAACACGCGCCAGACCAATGTCGTGCTGGGCGAGCGCGAGCGCACGCTGTGGGGGCCGGGGTTCATCCTGGACAGGCTGTGCGGGCTCAGCTTTCGCATATCGGCGCATTCCTTTTATCAGGTGAACGCGCAGCAGACCGAGGTGCTGTACGAGGAGGCCATCGGCTTGGCGCGCCTCAGTGGCAGCGAGACGGTCATCGATGCCTACTGCGGCACGGGCACCATCGGGCTGGTGGCAGCGTCGCGCGGGGCAGGGCGCGTCATTGGCGTCGACAGCGTCGAGGCGGCTATACGCGATGCGCGCCAGAACGCGCGACACAACGGCATCGAGAACGCCGAGTTCACGGCCGAAGACGCCACTGCGTTCATGGGCAGGCTGGCCCAGGGGGATGCGTCCGGCTCTGGGGCGCAGGACGCGCAGGGCGCGCAGGGCGAAGTCGTGCTGTTCATGGACCCTCCTCGCGCGGGGGCGACCGAGGAATTCTTGGATGCGGCGGCTCGTCTTGCGCCGGACCGCATCGTATATATATCTTGCAATCCGGATACGCAGGTGCGCGACGTGCGCCGCTTGGTCGGCGCTGGTGCGACGGCGGGGGCGGCTGCGGACGCAGGCGGCGGCATGGGTCGGGGTGCCGGCGGCAGCACGGGTGCCGCCGGCCGCTACGCCATCGATGTCGTCCAGCCGGTCGACATGTTTCCGCACACGCCTCATATCGAGTGCATCTGCTCTCTGTCGAGGCGGTGACCAGCTGCATGGACGTCTACGAGCGCATGATGGACACGGTGGCGCAGCGACAGCTGTTCGATGCGGACAGCGCCGTTGTGCTGATGGTGTCGGGCGGTTCCGACTCGACGGCGCTGGCTCGGCTGGCGGCGCGCCTGCGAGATGCGGGCGGCGTGGCGGTCGTGACGATGCTGCACATGAACCACAAGCTGCGCGGCGCAGCGGCAGACGCCGATGCGGCGTTCGTGGCGCAGCTGGCAGCCGAGCTGGGCATCCCGCTCTTTTCCTGCGAGATGGACATCTCTGCTGAGGCGCGCCGATGCGGCGGCAACATCGAGGCGGTGGCGCGTCGCGAGCGCTACCTTGCTGCCGAGGAGGCGCTTGGCTCGATGTGC
>CAJUFC010000129.1 GCA_910585565.1 uncultured Eggerthellaceae bacterium
GAGGCCGAGATCGAGTACGCAGACGAGGTGTCGCCCTCGATCTTCGTGGCATTCAAGTTGGACAGCATTCCGGGCATCTTCGAGGCTGCCGGCGTGACCGATGACGCCTACGTGCTGATCTGGACGACGACGCCGTGGACGCTGCCGGCAAACACGGCGGTGTCGCTGGCGCCTGACGCCGACTACGTCATGGTCAACGCTGCCGGCAAGCAGATGATCATGGCCGAAGAGCTGGTCGAGCAGGTGGCCGACATCGCTGGCTGGGACGCCTGGGACATCGTCTCCGGCGACGATGGCGAGCCGGTGCGCATCAAGGGAAAGCAGCTCTACGGGCTCACCTATACCGCGCCCATACGCCACGACCTCAAGGGCACCGTCATCTACGGCGACCATGTCACGCTCGACACGGGCACAGGAGCCGTGCATACGGCCCCGGGACACGGCCAAGATGACTACCTCGTCGGGCTCGAGTTCGACATCCCCATCCTCATGCCGGTCGATGACAACGGCGTGCTGACCGACGAGGCGGGCCCGTTCGCGGGGCTGGATGTCAACGAGGCCAACCCCAAGATCATCGAGTGGCTGGGCGAGCAGGGCACGCTCGTCGCGCGCGAGGACATCAACCACTCGTACCCGCATTGCTGGCGCTGCCACGAGCCCGTCATCTTCCGCGCCACCGACCAGTGGTTCGTGTCGATGGACGCCAACTCGCTGCGCGAGGACGCGCTCATCGCCATCGACCGGGAGGTCGCTTGGATTCCCGAGTGGGCCAAGAACCGCATCTCGTCCATGGTGGCCGACCGCCCCGACTGGTGCATCTCGCGCCAGCGCTCGTGGGGCGTGCCGATTCCCGTGTTCAAGTGCGAGAAGTGCGGCTCCACGGTGGCCACGCGCGAGACGTTCGACGCGGTCATCGAGCTGTTCAGCCAGCATGGGTCTGACGCGTGGTTCACGATGAAGCCGAGCGAATACCTGCCTGCGGGCATGGCGTGCGAGAAGTGCGGCTCGGCCGACATCGTGCCCGAGCGCGACATCCTCGACGTGTGGTGGGAGTCGGGCGTGTCTCACACGAGCGTGCTCAAGCATCGCGAGAGCGAGGGCATGCGCTTCCCGGCTGATCTGTACCTTGAGGGCTCCGACCAGCACCGCGGATGGTTCCAGTCTTCGCTTCTGACGTCGGTGGGGGCCTATGGGGTCGCGCCGTATCGCGCGGTCATGCACTGCGGCTTTACGGTCACCGAAGACGGCAAGAAGATGTCCAAGTCGCTCGGCAACGGCATCGACCCGGTGGAGGTGGCCGACAAGTACGGCGCCGACGTCTTGAGGCTGTGGGTGTCGAGCGTCGACTATTCCCAGGACGTGAGCGTCTCAGACAACATCTTCCAGCGGACGGCTGACGGCTATCGTCGCATCCGCAACACATATCGCTTCCTGCTTGGCAGCCTCGCCGACTTCGACGAGGAGAAGGATGCCGTGCGCACGTGGGACGCGCTCGAGCCGCTTGACCAGTGGGCCTATGTGCGCACGCTTCAGCTGCTCGAAGACGTGACGACCGCTTACGGCGACTACAAGTTCCACAACGTCTATCGCGCCGTGTATGACTACATCGTGAACGACCTGTCGGCGATCTACATGGATGCGACGAAGGACCGCCTCTATTCCGAGGCGGCCGCATCCCCGCGCCGCCGCGCCGTCCAAACCGTGCTGATGAACGTGCTCGAGGTGCTTGTGCGCGTCATGGCGCCCATCCTGTCATTCACGACCGACGAGGTGTGGGAGCACTATCCCGAGCCTGCGCGCAACCGTGCTGGTCGCCCGACAAGCGTGCAGCTGGCTGGCTGGCCTCATGCCAACGACTTCGTGCCGCAGATGCCGGACGGTGCCGCTGCGGAGGTCGCGTCCGACTTCGCGACGCTGCTCGAGGTGCGCGAGGCGGTGACGAAGGCGCTCGAGGAGGCGCGCGACGCTGGCGTCATCAAGAAGAGCCAGGAGGCCGCCGTCTGCCTCACGGTGCCGGCAGAGATGATGGCGGCTGTCGCCAAGCATCCATCGAGCGTCATCGAGGAGATGCTCATCGTGGCTTCTGTCGACGCCACGGAAGGCGACGAGCTGACCGCTACGGTCGCGCGGACCGACCAGGAGAAGTGCGAGCGCTGCTGGAACTACCGCACCATCGGGACGGACCCGCGCCATCCGGACCTCTGCGAGCGCTGTGCCTGCGTTGTTGAAGACCTTGAAGCCTAGGCGCGCGAGAAACATACTCATCATGGTCGTCATCATCGTGGCTTGGTTGGCTATCGACCAGGCCACGAAGAGCGCCTTTGACGCAGCGGCAGTGGGGTCGCATCTGGGCAGCCCCATCCCGGGTGTCATCGACTTCACGCTCGTCCACAACACCGGCGGCGCTTGGGGCATGATGGGGGACATGACCATCATCCTCGGCATCGTGTCGCTTGCGGTATGCGCGGCCGCCGTTGTCTATGTCATTGCGGTGCCCGACCAGTCGACCTTGGCCGTCGTCGGGCTGGCGCTGGTCGTCGCAGGGGGGCTGGGCAACGTGATCGACCGATTCGCGCACGGCTACGTCATCGACTTCATCGAGCCGGCGTTCATCGACTTTCCAGTGTTCAACGTGGCTGACATCGGGGTCACCTGCGGCATCGCCTTGTTCGTGCTCTCGATGGTCATCGAGTGGCGGCGCGCGTCGCGGCGTCCGGATGCGGATGCCGAGGATGCTGTGGGCGCCGGGCGCGCAGCAGGCACAGACGACGAGGACAGGTCCTAGCAGATGGCGCGTTCGGTTTGCAACGTGGCGACTGCGTCAGACGCAGGCAAGCGGCTCGACGTCTTCTGCTTCGAAGCAGGGGCCTATGGCAGCCGCTCTGCCGCAGCCAAGGCGTGCGCCGAGGGGCGCGTGCTGGTAGGGGGGCGTCCTGCCAGCAAGAAGCAGCTCGTGAACGCAGGAGACGCCATCGTGTGCGAACTGGACGAAGAGGGCGCGCTCGCGCCGCTTGCCGGCGAGCCCATCCCGCTTGACGTGCGCTATGAGGATGACGACCTCGCCGTCATCTCGAAGCAAGCGGGCCTCATCTGCCATCCGGCGAACGAGCATCGCGACGGCACGCTCGTCAACGCGCTCATCTATCGCTATGGGGCTGACGGCCTGTGCGACGTGCAGGGGGAGTCCGACCGGCTTGGCATCGTTCATCGGCTCGATGCTGACACGAGCGGGCTCATGCTGGTCGCGCGCACCAACGAGGCGGGACATGCGCTCATGGAGGCCATCAGCCTGCGCCAGGTGGATCGCCGCTACGTCACGCTGGTGCACGGCATCATCGCGCCCGACACCGGGCTCATCGACGCGCCTATCATGCGCAACCCAGCTGACCGCACCAGCATGTGCGTGGGGGACGGCCCGTCGTCGCGCGATGCCATCACCACGTTTCAGGTGCTCGAGCGCTTCGAGGGCAACGGCGTACATGATGGCTATACGCTCGTCGAATGCAAGCTCTACACCGGGCGCACGCACCAGATACGCGTGCACATGCAATATATCAAGCATCCCGTGGTGGGAGACCCGCTCTATCGCGCCCATGGGCCCAAGGATGCCAAGTCCCAGCTAGGGCTGGGCCGGCAGTTCCTGCACTCCTACCAGCTGGGATTCGACCATCCCGCAACCGGCGAGCGCATGGAATTCGCAGACGAGCTCCCCGAAGACCTGGCCTGCGCCCTCGAAACGCTGTCTTCGCAAAGCGCCATGCAATCGGACGAATCACGCTTGTTTCGCCAGGCGTAAGGGAGGGTCTTTGCGACCCTCTCGCCGCGCAAAGCGCGGTTGGCACGCTCACCGGTTCCGCAAGGTGTAGGGATAGCTCGTTAGTCCTGTCCGCCGCCTGCAGGGCGGTTGTAACGTTTGCAGTATGATAGGGCGTGCTAATGCGAGCGATATCGATGGAAGGTTCCTCATGGTTGAGCCTAAGAAAATCCTCCTCGGCGTGACGGGCTGCATCGCCGCCTATAAGAGCTGCGAGATCGTGCGCGGCCTGCAGAAGGCCGGCGTCGATGTGGAGGTCGTCATGACCGAGAGCGCCACGGAGTTCGTCGGCACTGCCACCTTCGCCGCGCTTACCGGACGCCCTGTGCGCACGAGCACGTTCGGCGACCTCGCCGATGCGATACCGCACATCCGCCTCGCCGAGTCGTGCGATTTGCTCCTCATTGCGCCCTGCACGGCCAACGTGCTCGCCAAGGTCGCCTGCGGCGTCGCTGACGACCTGCTCACGTCAACCGCGCTCGCAGCTCATGACCACCTCATGGTCGCTCCGGCCATGAACATGCATATGTACGAATCACCGGCGACCCAAGCAAACCTGACGACGCTGGCCGAGCGCGGCGTCGCCCTCATCGAGCCTGCGAGTGGCCGCCTCGCCTGCGGGGACGTAGGGCAGGGCAAGCTCGCGCCTGTCGAAGACATCGTGGCCGCGGCGTTGGCGTGGCTCGACGGCAGGAGCGCGTCCCGCGCAGATGCTCCCACCTCCGTGCTCGATCTGCTTGGCAAGCACGTGCTCGTGACCGCCGGCCCTACGCGCGAGCGGATCGACCCCGTGCGCTATCTCACGAACGACTCCTCCGGCAAGATGGGCTATGCGCTCGCTGAGGCGGCGGCACGTCGCGGCGCCGAGGTCACGCTCGTGAGCGGCCCGGTCGCCTTGGATCCGCCATCGGGCATCAACGTCATCCCTGTCGAGTCGGCTGACGAGATGTTCGCTGCTGCGCGCGAGGCGTTCCCCGAGGCCGATATCGCCATCTTCGCCGCCGCCGTCGCTGATGTGAGGCCCAAGGAGCGCGCAGGGCGCAAGCTCAAAAAGGGCGTCGACGACAAAGCGCTGCGCATCATCGAGCTGGAAGAGAACCCCGACATCCTCGCCACCCTCGCGGCGACCAAGCGTCCCGGCCAGATCGTCGTCGGCTTCGCCGCCGAGACCGACGACTTCATCGCCAACGCCCGCAAGAAGTTCGCTTCCAAGCATGCCGACCTCATCGTCGCCAACGAGGTGGGGCGAGGCAAGGCATTCAGCCAAGATGCGATGACTGTCGCGCTGGTCACAAGCGACGCCGCATCAGAGCTGCCCCACTCGTCCAAGCGCGAGATAGCCGTCACCATCCTCGATTGGGCACACAGCCGCCTCGCCAATAATCTGTGACGGAATGTGGCGTTGCTGGGGATTGAGAGGTGATGACGCAGCCTCTGCGCTCGTTCCCGCGCTGTGCCACCTATGCCGTGCCTACCTTTAGGTGACAGGGAAGCCAACGTGGTTGTCATGTTGGCGCTCATTGGCTACAGTCAGTCTGAAGCCGAAGGTGGCGCGGCAGTGAGGAACGGTTCCTCATCGGGCTGAAAGGGATGGACATGGCGAGCGGATTTGCACATTGGCTGTCTTTGCTGGGCAACCGTTTTGGCAAAAGCCAGAACATCGACGGCGACTATCGCGCGATCGAGCCCTCGGCGATACCCTCTGTCACGAGCCTGGCAGAATGGGCGCGCGAGCGCGGCGACATCTCCGAGATGTGGGTCTATGGAAGCGCCCTCGACCATGACCGGTGGAATGCCTTGGAGGACGACCTTGACGTGCTGTTCTTGGTGTCCGACCATGCGTGGACGGGCGATACGCAGCGCGACCTTCCTCGCGAGGCGCCGCTGTCAGACCAGTATCTCCGCTACGACATTCATGCGTTCAGGGAGAGCGACGCCGAGCCCTGGCGCACGCTCGCGCTCACGCATGCCCCTGCCGCAAGAGACGACCCCGACGCGCGCGAGACCCTGATCGAGCACGTCATGCGCCACGGCGTTTGCATCTGGCGCCGCACCGATCAGGCCAGCGCTTGACGCAGGGGACGATTCCCTCGAAATAGCA
Source organism: uncultured Eggerthellaceae bacterium (assembly GCA_910585565.1). GTDB lineage: Bacteria > Actinomycetota > Coriobacteriia > Coriobacteriales > Eggerthellaceae > MGBC163016. Next base: position 5,916 of record CAJUFC010000129.1, read on the forward strand.
TAACGAACCGTCCCCTGTGCTATTTGGGCATGATGGCCTGCTGGGCGTCTGCGATCGATGCGCTTTCGTCGAAGGCGGCATCGTCGAGGTCGATGCCGAAGGAGGCAGCGACGACCCGTGCCTGCTCCATACGCAGCTTGGCAAGATCGGCGTCTCCTGCCTCTCGATTGTAGATAGACGCGAGGGCGAGGGAGCGCGCTATGTACTCGCTGACCTGCTCGTCTATCGGCGAGATCTGCATCATCATGCTCATGGATTCGGGCGACATGGACAAGAAGAGTGCGGCATCCATGTCCACTGCTGCTCCTATCGCATTCTCGAGAGACCGAGCAGCCATATATGGATTCTCTTCTTCGGTCGCATAGACCATCGACCGTATCATCGCCTGCATGAGGTCGCTGAGCATCTTCATGAGATAGTCTTTTTCAAACATGGCAATCCCTTGACGCTATCGACAGGTGGCTGTTGCGATGGGAGAACAGAGGAATTCTCGGGCGTACCACAATCTCAAATCTTGATATTACAAGCTGAAACTGTCGATTCATCGAATGGGCAATCGCTGCGAAAAGAAATGGTCGGGACGACAGGATTTGACGCGTCTTTGCTGAGCAAATCCGCATTTCCTCGTCTCTTCGAGACTTCGGCCTGAAAAGTCCACAGGACTTTTCAGCTGTCCCACAGGTTCAAATCCTAGCTTTTCAAATTGAAACTGTTGACTCATCGAATGGGCAATCGCTGTAGAAAAATGGTCGGGACGACAGGATTTGAACCTGCGACCCCTTGACCCCCAGTCAAGTGCGCTACCAAACTGCGCCACGTCCCGACGACCAAAACGAGCTTGACCATATTAGCACATGTTTCGCCTTGTGCGCAGAAAACCATTTATCCGCGAAAACGCGCCGCTTGTATCGAACGGATATTCCATTCACTCCAAGATTCGGGCGCATGTCCTTTCTTTTGCGAGGCAGCCACGGGGTGCCCAACGTTGATTTGATAAGGTTTCAGCCAGTTTCGCAATGCCCCATGCCACGCTGCATGGCGGCTCTTTTGCTTCGATGCGCTTCAGACAAGGGGGAGTGAGAATGGAAATGCTCGTGTTCTTGATGGCGTTTCCGCTGGTGGCGGCAGCGTTGCTGCTGGTCGTCCGGCAGAACACGGCACGCAACGTGATCGTGATAGCGTCAGGGGCCGTGATCGCAGTGGCGTCTGTGGCGCTCGTGGTGCCCAACATCGGCACGGACGGCGTCTTCTTCGAGGCCACCTCCCCGATCATCGACTATATATGTACGGCCGTGAGCCTCGTCTGCGTCGTCGTGGTCATCTCGTTCGCCATCAAGCACAAGAACTGGATAGCGGGGCTGCTCGCGGTGGTTCAGGCGGCCGTGGTGCTCGTCGTGGAGTTCGGGTTCGCGCACGAGATGGAGGTCGAGCTCGGGCTCTACTTCGACTCGCTGTCGCTTCTGATGGCGCTCGTCATCGGCATCATCGGCTCGGGCATCTGCGTCTATGCGATCGGCTACATGGAGGACTTCCAGGCGCACGAGCCCGACGGCGCACGCGACCGTCGCCCGACCTTCTTCGCCCTCATGTTCGTCTTCCTCTCCGCGATGTTCGTGATCGTGTTTGCCAACAACATGTCGTGGATGTTCACGGGCTGGGAGGTGACGACGCTGTGCTCGTTCCTCCTCATCGGCTACACCAAGACCGACGAGGCCGTGCGCAACGCCTTCCGGCAGATCGTGATGAACCTCGCTGGCGGCATCGGCTTCATCCTGGCGCTTCTGCTCAGCATCGTGAACCTGCACACGCTCTCGTTCGTCGAGTTCATCGAAGTGGCCACGAACTCTCCCTATCTGGCGGTCGTCCCGGTCGTGCTGCTCGCGTTCGCCGGCATCACGAAGGCGGCCCAGATGCCGTTTCAGACGTGGCTTCTGGGCGCCATGGTGGCGCCCACGCCCACAAGCGCGCTTCTGCATTCCTCCACGATGGTCAAGGCGGGCGTCTTTTTGCTGGTGAAGCTGGCGCCGTGCTTCCTCGTGAGCGCCGTTCCCTCGGTCATGGTAATGCTGGTGGGCGCGATCACGTTCTTGCTGTGCTCGTTCATGGCGATATCCCAGACGAACGCCAAGCGCGTGCTGGCTTATTCCACCATCGCGAACCTGGGCCTCATCACGGCCTGCGCGGGCGTCGGCACGCCCGAGGCCGTGTGGGCGGCGTGCTTCCTCATCTTGTTCCACGCCATCGCCAAGTCGCTTTTGTTCCTGTGCGTCGGCACGGCCGAGCACCATATCGGCAGCCGCGACATCGAGGACATGGACCTGCTCTTCGAGCGCATGCCGCGGCTCGCGCGCTTCATGATGCTGGGCATCATGTGCATGTTCATCGCACCTTTCGGCATGCTGGTCGCCAAGTGGGCCACGCTCGTTTCGTTCATCAGCATGGACCAGGTCGTGCTCATTCTCATCCTGGCGTTCGGCTCTGCGGCGACGTTCATGTTCTGGGCGAAGTGGCTGGGCAAGCTCTCCGGTATCGCAGGCGAGCCGGAAAACGTCGAGCTCACCGTGCACAAGAGCGAGTGGTTCTCCATCGTGCTCATGGCTGCGCTGCTCGTCGTGAGCTGCGCTCTCATCCCGGTCATCTCGGCTGCCTTGGTCGAGCCGTACCTCATCGACGCGTTCGGGTTCGCCGTGCAAGACATCGGCACCGACAACCTCTGGATCGCGAGCATCTGCGTCATCGTCGTCGTCATCGCTTTGTTCGGCGGCTTGGGTCGCTCGAAGAAGCGCAAGGCGAGCGTGTATCTGTCCGGCGTCAGCGCCGACAACGACAGCCGCACGTTTTCGAACTCGCTTTCGGGGCAGACGGTGGCAACCGCCCGCAACTGGTACATGGACGACTGGTTCGGCGAGGCGCGCGTCGCTCCGGTCGGGGTCGTCTGTTGCAGCCTGGTCATAGCCGCCAGCGTCATCGTGGCCCTCGTCGGGCTGCCCATTCTGTAAAGGAGTCGTGAGAGCATGGATATCATGGGCATCATCGTTCCGATCGCGGGCTCGATAGTCTTTGCGATCGTGGCTCCGATCGTGGGGTGCCTGCTCGCCGGCATCGACCGCGTGCTGTCGGCGCGCATGCAAGGCCGCGTGGGGCCGCCGCTCCTGCAGCCCTATTATGACGTGCGCAAGCTGCTCGAGAAGGAGCGCGTCACCGTCAACGGCGCGCAAGATGCCTATGTCATCTGCGCCTTCGTGTTCGCCTGCCTGGCGGGCGGCATCTTCTTCACGGGCGGCAATATCCTCATGTGCGTGTTCATCATCACGCTGTCGAGCCTGTTCTTCATCATCGCGGCCTACTCGTCGCGCTCGCCCTATGCCGAGGTGGGCGCCAAC
>CAJUFC010000130.1 GCA_910585565.1 uncultured Eggerthellaceae bacterium
AGAAGTACTCGAGAATGAACACCACTTCCGGGGCCTGTTGCCGGAAATGAGCGGCAAGGCGCCCTTTAGTCGTGGAGGGTGGCGGTGGCGGTGCCTTGGTCGATGGCGTAGTTGCAGCGCTCGTCAATGGCGCGGGCTGTTTCTTCGGGGGTGAGGTCGCCCATGAGCATGTCGTGGATGCATGTGTAGAATATCTCGCGCACGGCTCTTGTGTCGGGGTTGTTGCCGGTGAAGTCCACCACGTTGTCGCGGTTCTCGAAGAACAGGTCGAACTGGAGGATCTCGTCTCCGTAGCGCTCGGAGACGGCCTTTGACGCTGGCAGCGTGCCGGCTGCGTAGTTCATGAGGTCTTCGCTTGCGTAGACATAGGAGAGGAAGTCCTTGGCGATCTGCACCTTTTCGGCATCGCCGTTATCGAACACCTCAAAGCCGGAAACGAACGCCGTTGCGCATCCCTCGCCGTCGGCGCGGGGGAAGTTGACCAGTCCGATGGTGTCGCCGTAGCGGCCGATGGAGGCGTTGTTCACCATGTACAAGGCCAGCTGTCCTTGCCGAAACAGGCTCGAGCAGTCCTCGATTTCGAGGTTCTCGCTGTGAGGCGGGAACCATCCGCGGTCAACGCCGTCGCGAATCCATTGCAAAGCGGCGATGCCCTTGGGAGTGGCGATGTTGAAGTGCCCGCTCTCGTCGAAGAAGTCAGAGCCTGCCGCGCGCAAAAGCGTCATGATGTGCGTGTCGCCCTGCGAGCTTTTCGCATACATCATCATAGGGAACGTGCCGTCGGGCAGCTGCTTTGCCAGCGTGTCGAGGATGTAGGTCCACTCGTCCAGCGTCCATGACTGGATGGTGCTGTCGTCGATGAAATCATCGAGCCCGGCTTGCTGGAAGAGGCCCTTGTTGTATGCGAGCACGTTTTGGCGCGACAGGTAGGGCATCATGTAGACGCGGCCATCGACCGTGCTCATGTCCCACAGCTGGCCGAATATCCCTTCGCGTACCTCAGGCGTCACGACGTCGTCAAGCGGCACGACGCGTCCGGTGTAGATGTAGGTGGACATGTTGAAGTAGTCGCCATAGAGGATGTCGGGCGCCTTGTCAGTGTCGAAGCACTCGACGATGGCGTTGTCGTACTGGTTCTGCTCGAACACCTCGACCTCGATGTCGACGGGGCGATCGTATGCTGCCTTGAAGGACTCGACCATGTTCGTCAGCACTTCGTCGGCGTAGGAGATGGACTCGTCGAACACCACGTCATGCCCGGTGCGCGGCACCTTGATGAGCAGATGCGTCGCCTCTTCGGGAGCCGGGGCGCTGCACGCCGCAAGGGGAACCGACGCGAACGTGAGCAGCGCTGCGCATATGGCAGCGAGGACTCTCGTGCGCACGAGGCGCGTGCGAACAGTGCGGTGCTGAGCCATCAGCGTCATCAGCGTCCCTTTCTGATCTTTTCCAGCTTCTCTAGCATCACGCGCACGTTCAGGGGCTTGGTCAGGAAATCGTCCATGCCGCTGTCGAGGGCGCGCGCCCGGTCCTCTGCGAATGTCGAAGCCGTCCATGCAAATATTCTCACATCAGATGCGTCGGCGCGCGCAAGGTTGCGAATCTCCTTGGCGGCTTCATAGCCGTCCATGGTGGGCATGTGGGCATCCATGAGGATGACCGAGAACTCGCCTTCCTCTGAGGCTGCGAACGCATCCACGGCGTCTTGTCCGTCGGGCACGACTATGACCTCGTAGCCCTCTTCGCCCAAGATGCCGGAGATGATGTCGGCATTGAGCTCGTTGTCCTCGGCGACCAGGAGCTTCATCTTCGCAGGTGCGCATGCGTCGGTCCCTGCGTCTGTTCCGTCGTTCGCGCCAGTCTCCGCGCCCGCGCTCGCGTCGGCTGCTGCTGTGCTAGCCGCGCTCGCACCGCCGCCTGCATCCGCTGCGCCGCCGAGCGCTTCGTTGCCGCATGCGCCGGCAGCGCCGCCTGCCATGCGCGGGATCGCCTGGCAGGGCATCTCATCTGCGCGTGCCGGGTCGAGCGGCATGAGCAGCGTCACGGTGAAGCACGAGCCTTTGCCCAGCTCGCTTTCGACTGAGATGGTGCCGCCCATCTGCTCCATCAGAAGGCGGCAGATGGCCATGCCCAGCCCGGTGCCTTTCTGGCTTTCGCTGTTGTGGCTGCGCTCTTGGCTGAACGTGTCGAAGATGTGCCCTTGGAAGGACGCGCTCATGCCGCATCCCGTGTCAGATATGGTGATGGTGGTCGTGGCCGCGCTGCTGCTCTCGGCAAGCGTCTGCCGGGCGCAAAACGCGATCGTGCCGCCTGCGGGCGTGAACTTCGTGGCGTTGGAGAGGATGTTCATGAGCACCTGGCTCACGCGCACCTCGTCGCCGATGAGGAAGGGGTAGGGGATGTCGTCGGCGTCGATGCGGAAGACGATGCCGCGCTCGGCGATGGTCTCGCCCTGCATGGCGCAGACGTTGTCTATCGTGCTGCCGAGGTCGAAGGGCGCTTCAGCTAGGTCGACCTTGCCTGCCTGCAGCTTGGAGACGTCCAGGATGTCGTTCACGAGCGACAGCAGGTATTGGGCGGCCTTGTCCAGCTTGTGGACGTAGCCTTCCATGGCGACGCGGTCGTCGAGGTGGCGCTCCATCAGGTGGTTGAGACCGATGATGCCATTGAGAGGCGTGCGTATCTCGTGGCTCATGTTCGAAAGGAACTCGGTGCGCGCGGCCACCTGCGCGTTCGCCGAGATGGAGTTCTTCATGAACAGGTAGATGATGGCTATCATGATGATGAGCACGGCCACCACCACGAACAGCATGATGGCGGTCATCGTGATGAACGGCGCGAAGTGCTGGTCGAACACGTGCACCGGAACCGTCATGATGCATGACCAGGTGGTGCCCTCCACCGGGGCGAAGCTCATGACGAGCTGTTCGCCGTCGGCGGTCGTGAAGTGCATGGCGAAGCTCTTGCCCTCCGAGATGTTGCGCCTCACGTCCTCGACGGTGAGGCCTGGGTCGAGCTGGCCTGCCTCCAGCGCGGCATAGAGGTTGTCGCGTCCGGCGAGGTCGGTGGCGGGTGAGGCGCTGACGATGTAGTAGCCATATGCGTTCACGACGCTGGATATGCCCTGGCCGTAGAAGCTCTCGATGAGCAGCTGGTCTCTGATGACGGAAAGGTCGCTGCGACCGATCATGGCGACGAACGTTTTGCCCCCGATCTGCATGCGGTCGATGCGCACGCCGTAGATGAGCGATTCCTTCGTCGTCTCTAGCTTGCCGTATGCGTCGTCATACAGCATCACGAAGTGGTCGCGCCCGTCGTCGAAATACTCGTCATAGGTGTGTTGGGAGGAGTCGAGCTTGGTGTAAGAGCTGCTGTACAGGTTGCCGTTCTCGTCCATCAGGTAGACGGCATTGAACAGCGACGAGGCGGCCACCTCGAGGTTCAGCTGCTCTTGGGCGTCATGGACGCTGTCCACGTCGTAGGCGCGTATGTAGCGCGCGATCGATTCGAGGTTGGCGTAGGAGTTGTCCAGCGACCCTTCGATGGTTCCCACGTCGTGGCGCGCTATCTCGTCCATCGTGACCATGAGGTTGCCGCTCACCGTGTTGGACAGCTGCGCGAGGTAGACGCACACGGCTACGATCACCAAGGCGATTGAGACGACGAAGATGGGAATGTATGTCTTCTTGTTGAGCGTCATGTCCCTCGCTTTCGTGGGCTGCGGCCCGTTGGCAGCCTGATGGCTGGCAACGGGCCGCCTGCTGCCAGTGCCTCAGCGCTGGTGCCGGCTTGTGCCCTCGCTAGCCCTCCCATTCCGAGACGATGCCCGATCGATAGGCGCCGAGCAGTTCCTCCAGGTCGGCTATCTGCGCCTTCAATTCTACTCCGATGTCGGTGTCGGCGATGAGCGTGCGGCGCAGGGCGGTCTCCACCACGCGCCGAGACGAGTGGATGTCCAGCTCGTGCGTGATGGCCGCCTCGGTCGACTCCAGCGGCTCGTGCGCCGCCAGCACGAACCCGTAGGAGTTGGAGATGAGCGTGTAGCCCGCGATGCCGGTCGTCGGCTGGTACGCCTTGGCGAAGCCGCCGTCGATGGTGAATACCTTGCCGCCGCAGCGCACCGGATCCTCGCCGTCTTTCACCTTGACGGGCACGTGCCCGCAGACGATGTGAGACGTGGCCGGGTCCAGCCCGAACTCGCGGAAGATGCCGTCTATGACCGCGTCATCGTCCAGCAGGGAGTAAAACGGGTTTTTGACCTCCTTGCGGGCGGCCTTGTCGCCGATGAGGTAGATCTCGAACGTCGCCATCTTGCTCTTGGCGAAGAGAGGCGAGCCGGCCCCCAGCCACAGCCACCACATGAGGTCGCGCCCGCGCTTGCGCTCGCCTGGGTCCTCGCTCAGAAACGCACGGCGCACCCAGTCGTCTAGCGCGTCGTAGAGCGCGCGTCCTTGGTACGTCGTGCCGTACACGTCCACCTCCTTGAGCGAGCCGTCCTCGTTGAGCGGCACGCAGGCGTGGAAGAGCAGGTTGCTGTTATATATCTTGTAGAGGCTGCCGGCCTCCAGGAGGAAGCGCATGTGCCGCTGCAGCTTCTCGCACCCCTCGAACGCGGAGGCGAGGCGCACCATGACCGCCTCCTCTTCGGGGGTGAGCCGATAGGGGTCGCAGGGGTCGATGGTGGGAAAGACCGTATCGACGAGCTCGTATTCGACGCCGTCGAGCGTCACGCATCCGCGCTCGTAGTCGATCTTGTCGAGCAGCTTGCGCCCTTCCAGGCCAAAGCTGGGGTACTCGTCGATGAGCTGCCCTTCCACCTTGAACTGGATGATGGCCATGGCCTTTTGGATCCACACGTTCATCTGCAGCTCTAGCTCGGGCAGCTGTGGTGAGCCCTTGAGGCCGAACCCGACGCACGGGTCGCCTTCGTACGTGCGGCGTGCGAAGGCCGCGAGCGGCAGGATGTTGATGCCGTAGGC
>CAJUFC010000131.1 GCA_910585565.1 uncultured Eggerthellaceae bacterium
ACGCGCTTGCCGAGCAGGTTCTGGCGGAAGCGGCCCTGCTTGCCCTTGAGCATGTCGGAAATCGACTTGAGCGGGCGATTGCCGGGGCCCGTCACGGCGCGGCCGCGCCTGCCGTTGTCAAACAGCGAGTCCACGGCCTCTTGCAGCATGCGCTTCTCGTTGTTGACGATGATCTCAGGCGCGCCCAAGTCAAGCAGGCGCTTGAGGCGCTTGTTGCGGTTGATGACGCGACGGTACAGGTCGTTCAGGTCAGACGTCGCGAAGCGGCCGCCGTCGAGCTGCACCATCGGGCGCAGGTCCGGCGGGATGACCGGGATGACGTCAAGGATCATGTCAGACGGCTTGTTGTCCGACTTGAGGAACGCGTCCACCACCTTGAGGCGCTTGATGGCCTTGGTACGCTTCTGGCCTTTGCCGGTCGCGATGACCTCACGCAGCTCTTCGCCCGTCGCCTCCAGATCGATGGCGTCCAACAAATCGCGCACGGCCTCGGCGCCCATGCCGCCCGTGAAATAGTCGCGATAGTTGGCGCGCATCTCGCGATACAGCGCCTCGTCCGGCACGAGCTGCTTGGGCTCGATGCGCAAGAACTCGTCCAGCGCGTCTGCGCGCAGGGCCTTGCGCTCATTGAATTCCTCGTAGATGTCGGCAATCTCGGCCTCCACCTCTTCGGGCGTCATGCGCTCGTCAGCGTAGGCGTCCTCCTCGTCCACGAGGTCGTCGCCTTCGGGAACGTAGTCGGTCGACAGCGCACGCGTTGCCGCGATGAGACGGTCGCGCTCGGCATCGATCTCTTCCAGATCAGCCGCCAGCTCGTCGCGCAGCTCGTCGACGTCCTCGTCACGCGCCTCGGTGTCGACGCTCGTGATGATGGAGCTCGCGAAGTAGAGCACCTTCTCCAAGTCCTTCGGCGGGATGTCGAGCAGGTATCCCAGACGCGACGGCGACCCCTTGAAGTACCAGATGTGCGAGACGGGCGCAGCCAGCTCGATGTGGCCCATGCGCTCGCGACGCACCTTGGAGCGGGTCACCTCGACGCCGCAGCGCTCGCAGACGATGCCCTTGAAGCGGATGCGCTTGTACTTGCCGCATGCGCACTCCCAGTCCTTCGTCGGGCCAAAGATCTTCTCACAGTACAGGCCGTCTTTCTCCGGCTTGAGCGTGCGGTAGTTGATGGTTTCGGGCTTTTTGACCTCGCCGCGCGACCAGCTGCGCACGTCCTCTGCACTGGCAAGCGAGATGCGGAGGGCATCAAAATTGCGCACGTCGTATTCGGTGTTTTGCGACTTTGCCATCTTATTCCTCCTCTCCCTGGCCGAGGATATCGGCTAGTTCGTCCAGTGCTTCTTGAGAATTCGCGCTCGTGATGCCGGCCTTGATGCCTGCCCCGATCGCGCCGGTTTCCTTGTCGGCGTCCTCGGCAAGTGCGGCCGCCATGTCCTCGATGCCGCCCTCGGTGGTTGCCGCCTCGGCGCCCTCTATGTCGCTCAACAGCTCGCCAAGCTCGGCCGCGATGTCCGACAAGGCGTTCGCCTCGTCAGCCTCGGCCGCCTTGACGTCCTCGCCGAACGTCTCATACAGAGCGCGATCGAAATCGCCCTCGTCCATGTCCATGTTGGCATCCACCGTGCCACCTTCGCCTTCCAGCTCGACGTTCAGGCAGAGCGACTTCATCTCCTTGACGAGCACCTTGAAGCTCTCGGGCACCTCAGGCGCCGGGATGTTCTCGCCCTTGACGATGGACTCGTACGACTTGACGCGGCCGGCGGTATCGTCGGACTTCACCGTCAGAATCTCTTGCAGCACGTTGGAGGCGCCGTAGGCGTACAGCGCCCACACCTCCATCTCGCCGAAGCGCTGACCGCCGAACTGTGCCTTGCCGCCCAGCGGCTGCTGGGTGATGAGGCTGTAGGGGCCAGTCGAGCGCGCGTGAATCTTGTCGTCGACCATGTGGCCGAGCTTGAGGATGTAGGTGGCGCCCACGGTGATGGGCTCGCGGAACTTCTCGCCCGTGCGGCCGTCGTACAGCCACGTCTTGCCCGTCGGGGTCAGCTGCGGCACGAACTCGTCGCGCGCCATGTCGCCATACTTGGCGTGATTCTTGTTGATGAGGTTGCGGTTCGCCTTGACGATCGCCTCGGAGATCTCCTCCTCGGTCGCGCCGTCGAACACCGGCGTCGCGACGAACATCGGGCCGTCGACGATGGCGTCGGGGTCGTCGTCAGACCAGCCCCATTTCGCCGCCCAACCCAGGTGGTTCTCCAAAAGCTGGCCGACGTTCATACGAGAGGGAACGCCCAGCGGGTTCAAGATGACGTCGATCGGCGTGCCGTCAGCCAAATACGGCATGTCCTCCACCGGCAGCACGCGCGAGATGACGCCCTTGTTACCGTGGCGGCCGGACAGCTTGTCGCCCTGCTGCACCTTGCGCTTCTGGGCAACGTACACGCGCACGAGCTCGTTCACCTGCGGCGGCAGCTTGTCGCCCGCATCGCTCGAGAAGCGCAGAACGCCGATGACGCGGCCGCCCGCGCCGTGAGGCACGCGCAGCGAGGTGTCGCGCACCTCATGCGCCTTCGCGCCAAAGATCGCACGCAAGAGCCTCTCTTCGGAGGACGGCTCGCTTTCGCCCTTGGGCGTGACCTTGCCGACGAGGATGTCGCCCGGGAACACCTCGGCACCGATGCGAATGATGCCGTCAGCGTCCAGGTCGGTGATCTGGTCGTCGGAGATGTTCGGAATCTCGCGCGTGATCTCCTCGTCGCCGAGCTTGATGGAACGCGCGTCCACCTCGTATTCGGCGATGTGAATCGACGTGAGCAGGTCTTCGGCCACCACGCGCTCGGACACGATGATAGCGTCCTCGTAGTTGTAGCCCTCCCACGGCATGTAGGCCACCATGAGGTTGGCGCCCAGCGCCAGCTCGCCATGGTCGCAGCTCGGGCCGTCAGCCAGCACGTCGCCCTTCTCCACGCGGTCCCCCGCACGCACGAGCGGGCGATGGTTGATGGAGCCAGACTGGTTGGAGCGCTGGAACTTGGGAATCAGGTACTCATCGTACTCGCCGTCGTCGTTCTGAACGATGATGGTCTGTCCGTCGACGTAGTCGACCGTGCCGGACGCCTGGGCAATCAAGATCTCGCCCGAGTCCACCGCGATGCGGTGCTCGATGCCCGTGCCGACGAGCGGCGCCATAGGCCGAAGCAGCGGCACAGCCTGGCGCTGCATGTTCGAGCCCATGAGGGCGCGGTTTGCGTCGTCGTGCTCGAGGAACGGAATGAGCGACGTGGCGACCGAGGTCATCTGGCGCGGGGACACGTCCATGTAGTCAACGCGGCTCGGCTCGACCTCGTCGGGCTCGCCGAACTCGCCTGCGGCGTTCTTGGTACGGCACAAAACGCGCGCCGCCGGCACCCACTCGCCGTCCTTGTCGTAGGAGCCAAACTCGCGCGTCTCCGGGTTGAACAGGTCGTTCGCCTGGGCGATGACGTAGTTCTCTTCCTCGTCGGCGGTCAGGTAGTCCACCTCGTCGGTAACCTTGCCGTCGACGACGCGACGATACGGCGACTCGATGAAGCCGAACTCGTTCACGCGCGCATAGGCCGCAAGCGAGCCGATGAGGCCGATGTTCGGGCCTTCAGGCGTCTCGATGGGGCACATGCGCCCGTAGTGGGACGTGTGGACGTCGCGTACCTCAAAGCCTGCGCGCTCGCGAGACAGACCACCCGGGCCGAGTGCCGACAGACGCCTCTTGTGCGTGATGCCCGAAGCGGGGTTCGTCTGGTCCATGAACTGAGACAGCTGCGAGGAGCCGAAGAACTCCTTCACCGCAGCCGTGATCGGGCGGATGTTGATGAGCTCGTTGGGGTTGATGTCGTCGGACTCCTGGATGCTCATGCGCTCGCGCACGACACGCTCCATACGAGAGATGCCGATGCGGAACTGGTTCTGGATGAGCTCGCCGACCGTACGGATGCGCCTGTTGCCGAAGTGGTCGATGTCGTCGGTCTGATAGCCCTCGACGCCGTCATGCAGCGCGATGATGTACTTCATCGTGAGGACGATGTCCTCGTCGGTCAGCGTGGACGAGTCGTTCTCAGCCGGATCCTCGCCGAGCTTCTTGTCCATCTTGTAGCGGCCGACCCTTGCCAGGTCGTAGCGCTGGGGGTTGAAGAACAGGCCCTCGAGCAGCGTGCGTGCCGAGTCGACCGTCGGCGGCTCGCCGGGACGGAACCTCTTATACAGCTCGATCAGCGACTCCTCGCGCGTGGTCGCGGGGTCGCGCTCGAGCGTGCGCCTCAGCATGTCGGAATCGCCCAACAGCTCGATGATCTCCTCGTTGCTCTCGGCCAGGTTGAGCGCGCGGAGCAGCAGCGTGGCCGGCTGCTTGCGCTTGCGGTCAATGCGCACTGACAGGATGTCGCGCTTGTCGGTCTCGAACTCGAGCCAGGCACCCCGGCTCGGGATGACCTTGGCGCTGTAGATCGTCTTGTCAGACGTCTTGTCGCGCTCCTGCGAGAAGTAGACGCCCGGCGAGCGCACGAGCTGCGACACGACGACGCGCTCGGTGCCGTTGATGATGAACGTGCCGCGCGGCGTCATGATGGGATGGTCTCCCAAAAAGACCGTCGTCTCCTTCTGCACGCCCGTGTTCATGTTGGTGAAGTTGAACACGACGTTCAGCTTGGCCTCGTAAGTGACGTCCTTTTCCTTGCACTCGTCGACCGTGTAGACCGGGTCCTCGAAATAGTGGCTCACGTACTCGAGCTTCATGTCCTTCGCGTTGGACTCGATGGGCCCGATGTCGTGGAATGCCGCCGCGATGCCCTCCGTCTGGAACCACTTATAGTTGTCGACCTGAATGCCAATCAGGTTCGGCAGCTCCATTACGTCAGGAATCTTCGCGAAGCTGCGGCGCTCGCGATACAGGCTTGGTTGCTTGGATTTCTTAGCTTTAGCCACGAAGCTATCCTCCTTATGGTTTGCCCTGAAAGCGCATGTCAGCCCGGTAGGCCTAAAATTGCGCAAGATTCGACACTATCCAAAGAGAAACAGCGAGTCAAGAAAAAATTCTAAGAAGTATGGAGATTTTATGTTTATTCGTCCTCATCAGCCTGGACGATAACCGCAGGAACCCATCGCAGCGACTCCTCGACGTACGAGATGCAGGCCCCACCATATGTTCCCTGAGAGTTCAGGAGATAGTTGCTGCGAGCACGGAGGGCCAACCCGGCCAGCAAGGGCATGCCAGCTTCGCAGAAGCGCACCGCGCATTCGTCAAAGATGTCTGAGGCATCGCATGAAGCATCGGACGACACGCTCTGGGCCACCGCCCTCACGTCGTCGGTGATGGCGCGGTACGGAGCCGAGATGATATGAGCAGCCAAAAGGATGTCATTGGCATCCTCCCACGAGGGCTCCTCGACCCCCGTCTCGGCGCACAGCCGCGGCAGACACTCTGAAACGTATTCCATCCACCACATGTTGCCGTCATCGGGAATCCTGACGTAGCAGCCGATGGCAACGTCAAGGCGACCCGTTCGCTCCATCAAAGAACCCATGCTGTAGTACAAATAGCCGACATCTTGCACGTTGCAGGCAAAGTAGAGCCCTTGGTTGTATGCGTCAAACGCAGCTTCGTACTCTTCGAGCCAAAAATGGATGTCCCCCAGCGAGGCATAGTAGTACGCGCAAGACGGAGCACAGCGGATGCATTGTCGCATTGCGGCCAGCGCTTCCTCATGACGCCCGACGGCAACATAGCACTCAGCAAGCTGCGACAGCGTCGGCACATACGAGGAGGGATAACGGCCGTAGCACATCCCCGGCTCCGCCTTGATGAGGCCAACGGCCAGGCGCGCATCCATGTTCGGAAAATGCATCGGGTGCGTCTCGGGGGCAGGGAGCTCTATCTCGTCCAATATTCCCTCGAACTGAGCGATGGCCATCAAAGGTGCCTCCTCGGCCATCCCCCGCGCCTCCCTCCAGCGCTCGGTCCACGCATCCTCGGCGGCGGGAAGCATGTCGGAGACGACCCGCGCAGCCAAAAGCTCGGAAAGATGCTCTGGCAGCGGACGATGGTCATCCTCCAGGTAGGCGCGACGCGCCAAGAACGTAGGCTCGCTGTCACTCAGCGGCACAACGTCATCGCCGGTGAGCACGCGCGCTGGGGCAAGCCGCGCCAGCAGCGCATCTGGCTCGGGGCAAAACCCGCGCTCCGCATCCAGGGCAAGCTGCTCCTCGAGGCCGTCGCAGCTCGCCCCGAGAAACCCTTCCCGGTCGTACTCGACGCTCAGGATGGCGTTGTCGCCGAGCGAATCCTCGCGGACGTTGACGATGGCCCGGCTGATGCGCTCGCTCGAAGCGAATGCGTCTGCAGCCAAGAGGGCCGACAAGGCGAGCTGGATATGTGCGAGCGCGACAGGGTGCACTGCTGCAGCATCGACCCAGGCCCCCTGCCCTTCCGCGTCGGCGGCATCCGCATCGCCTGCGTTGCCGGCATGCTGCCAGCGCACCTGAGGGAATATCGCCGCTGACGGCGAAACGATCTCAACAACCGCCAGCCCAGACTCTGTGTCAAGGTCTGCAACGCACTGCGGCCCAAACGGCATCGAGCACTTCATGAGCATATTGAAGAAGCGCGTGAGGGCATCCCAATCGCCACCCGGCTCGCCCACGACGTCATACACGTCTTTGGACGGGTTCTTCTTTGCTGGCGCCGTTGCGCACGCCAAAGCATCACGCGTCACGCAACACAGCGTGTTCCAGTCGAGCTCGGAGTAGTCCTCGATGCTGCGCTCGTTCCCATATCGCCGCTCATACAAGCCGTCAAGCGGGATGAGGATGAGCAGAGCCCGGTTGAGCGCTGCCGCCACCGCCTCAAGCACTGCGCTATCCTCAGCGGCCAGAGAAGGGCTGTTCCAGCCTCGTATGAAAAAGCGCGCCATATCCTCATCGTACACAAGATCGATCGGCACTCGCGCGCATATCTCGCGCAGCTGCGGAGCGCCCGCCTCGGCAAGGGCGCGGGCGACATAGCCCTCGAACGTCGTGGTGCCCGTCCTGCTGTCACCCGTCATCTCCGCCGTGGCGACGCGATAGGAAAACGCATCAAGTGCATCTGGCAGCGCCCCCTCGGTAAAGGCGCCCAGCGGAGGCAGCGGCTCATCATATGAAAGTACAAGGCGATCTCGATAGAACTTGACCTTTTTGCGGTGCGAGGCCCGGTTGGCGTTCAGCCCAAACTTAACCGCCGACAGGGCAGCACGCGCAACGAAGTCAAGCATCAGAGCATCCCCGCCCTCATCGAAGACGACAACGCCACCACGGCGTCATCTTTTGCATAGCGGCCGAGCACGCTCGTGGCTGCCGCGGCGGCCGAGAACAGGCCTGCGTCAGCCAAGCCGATGGCCACAGACGCCATCAGGCGCTTGCAGGCAATCGAAGGCGCGATGGGCACGCCCGCCAAATGCATGCGCGCCTCGGCGTCGGTGCGACTGGGCAGCCCGTCGTCAGAGCCCGCCTCCGGCGTCGCCGACACGGCGTCGAAGTCGACGTCCATGCGCCACTCGCTGCCTGGCTGCACCATGGCCAAGGATGCCAGCGCCTCTTGCGGGCGGTCCGTGCTGAACAGGTCGCCCACGAGCCGATAGTAGAAATAGTCGGCCTCATCGGGCACCTGACACGGCACCAGCCCGCGCTTGGCTGCCTCGATGGCCTCGTCGTAGCGCCCCAGACCCTCGTTGATGTCCATCAGCATGATGAAAGGCATCGAGGCCGTCGGCGCCAGCCGACAGCACTCTTCGGCCCGCTTGAGCGCCGCTTCGGCATCCCCCATCTCCTGATACAGCCGCACGAGCATGACGCGTGCATGCATGGCGAAGTCAGGCAGGCGAACATAGCGCTTCTTCGACGGCGCCTGCAGAAGCGAGAGCGCATAGCGCCCGAACGCCGCCTCGCAATAGAGCGGAGACCGCCCATCATCAGGCAGCGTGGCGTCCAGCTCGCTCACCAAGTCCTCGAGCTGCGCAATCGCCAGAAGCGACGACTCCTCCGCTTCCTCCATGATGCGGTCAAAGCGCTCCTTTACCTTCTCCTCGACCGAATCGAACACGTTCAGGTCAGAGGCAACATCGGCAAACAGCACGTCTTGCAGCTCGGGCGGCAACGGACGGTCATCCTCGCCCAAGGGACGCCACAACTCGCGCAGCGCATCTTCGATGGCCTCGTGCGCACCTTCAGCGCTCGCAGCAACCACCGCACCATGAGCGTCATCAACGATAGCCCACTGGTCTGGCGCCAGCACCTCCAGCGCGTCAGCCAAGCCGGCCTGCTCGTCAGACACGCCGCCTGCGCCTTTTTCCAGAAGCGGCAGCGTGCGATAGAGAAACTGAGGACGCGAGATGTCGAAGAGGAAATGGATCCCGTCATCCTCGCGCACCGTCGCATCGATGAGGACGCGCGAGACGCCCACGCCAGAGCCAAAGCCTGTCGCGGCCAGCAACGTCGCCAATCGAACGTAATAGGCCGCCGCTTCGTCCTGCATGCCGGACGTGCGATCTTCCCAGGCATGCGCATGCCAGCGCAGACGCGGGAACCACGCACTTGCCGGCAAATCGACATGGATGGCAACAAGCCCCTGGCCCGCGTCAGCCAAGATGCGATACTCCAACCGATAGGGCAAGACAAGTCGCTCGCATGCGCTCGCGAACCGCGTCATCACATCCCAGTTGCCGCCACGCCGCCCTTCCGTGCCAAACAGCTCCAGCAGCGAATTGTCGGCTGGGGCATCCTTGATCTGCGCTGCGGCACCCCCGGCGACGCCGCGCACGACGGCCCAGTCTGCCTCAGAGCATGCCTGCTCGCTCGTCGATGCCAGCTTGAGCGGCTCGGAAGAGGCGCCTTTGCCGCGCTGGCTTTTGCCCGCAGGTGCCTGTGCCAGGCGCCGCGTCACCAAGGCAAGCCTATTGAGAATCGACTCGACCTGCATGACGATCGCAATGTCGTCCGCATCCATCTCATACGTGGGGAGCCTGAACCAAAAGAGTCCGATGGTGTTCAGACGAATCAAGCTCAAAGAATGCTCAGCGACCACCGACCGCAGCTTGGCGACGTCAACGGCAGAAAGCAGCCTCACCGCATAGCGCTCGATGCCAGACAGGGCTTCGGGCCCATCCATCAACTCGCGATATAGCAAGCCATCGATGACGTCTACGACCGCACCGTCGACGAATCCCGCTATAAAGTCATCGACCGTAAGCGAGTCATCGAGCGCCACGGGACCCTCGGAGGCCTCATGCCCCTCGAGGGATTCGACTACGTCGCGCAGCGTCGACACCGGCGAGCCCTCAGCCTCGTCCGACGCCGACGAGGTCGTCGGACGAGCCAATTCCGGCTCGACTTCGGACGCAGGCGCGTCGCCTTTCTTCCGCTTGAACCTGTCCCAGAACACGAGGCTGCGCCCGCTATCGAAGCATCGACATGGGAGGGCGCCTCGCTACAGCCCGAGGGCTTTCTTCAGCGCGGACACGCGACGGCGACTGACGGGAATCTTCTCGTCCACGCCATTGAGCGTCAGCGACAGCGTGCCGCCCTTGATAGACTCCACTTCTTCGATCATCGAGAGGTTGACCAGGTAGGCACGATGCACGCGGAAAAAGCCGTGACCGTCGAGGCGCTTCTCTAGCTGAGCCAGGCTGACCGTCGAGAAATACCGGTCAGAGTCGGTCTGGAGATAGGCATAGTCGTCGCGCGCCTTGACGAAGCGAATGGTGTCGATTCCGATGAGGATCTTCTTGCCGCCCTTCTCCACCGGAATGCGCTCGTTCTTCTGCGCCTGCGCATGCAGCGTCACCTGCTCGCGCACGCGCGCGATGGCCTGGGCCAAGCGGTCCGTCTCGACCGGCTTCACCAGATAGTCGACGGCGTTGACCTCGAACGCCTCGATGGCATGGTCGGCATATGCCGTGACGAACACGACCGCCGGTGGGAACTTGAGGTGCTGCAGCGCCTCAGCGAACTGCAGCCCCGTCGCCTCCGGCATGTTTATGTCTAGGAATATGACGTCACAGGGGTATTCCTTCAGCTTTTCGATGGCCTCGCGCACGCCCGCGGCCTCGACTACCACCTCAACGCCACCAACTTCGCCCAGAAGGTAAGCGAGTTCTGACCGCGCTGGCGCTTCGTCGTCAACGATCATAGCTTTGAGCATGGCAACCCCCTCGATACTAACAAACTGCAACATTCTAGCATGTTTCGGTGCCGCTCACCGAAAACGCCACCACCACTACCGGGGAGAGCAGGAGGAAGAAATGGTGCCCGGGGTGGGATTCGAACCCACATGCGTTTCCGCATCGGTTTTTGAGACCGACGTGTCTGCCCTTCCACCACCCGGGCGAATGAACGATGCAAAGTATAACATTCGAAGCGGCTTGCGTCAGGAAGACACGGCTTCGACAGCCAAGCCGATTACTCTTTCGGCGTCTCGCTCGCCTCGACCGCTATCTTGTCAACCCGCAGCCGATCCATCGCCACGACGGTGAAGGTCGCCTCCATCGCGCGCGTCGCCGTCTCGTGCTCGATGCGCACCGTGTCCCCCTCTTTCGGAATGCGGTCCATGAGCATCAACATCAGACCTGCCGCCGTCTCGACGCGCTCAGAGTCTTCAGGCGCAAAGCCCAAAAGCTCCACCAGCTCGTCGGTCGGCATGCCGCCGTCGATTACCATCGTGCCGTCCGGCAACTCAATCACCTTGTCCTCGGCGTCATGACGATACTCGTCATCGATGCGACCGACGATCTGCTCCATGATGTCGGTGAGCGTGACGATGCCGGCCGTGCCGCCGTGCTCGTCCACCACGAGGCAAATCTCAGTGCGCTCATCTTGCAGCACGTCAATGAGGCGCGCGATACCCATGGTCTCCGGCACCGCCGGCAGCTCGCGAATCTTCCAGTCGCGCATGGGCGTGTCGGTGGACAGCCCATACAGGTCCTTGATGTGCACGAACCCGACGATGCGGTCCGGGCTGCCGTCGCAGACAGGATAGCGGGTATATTTGTAGTTGTGGATCGTCGCCATGTTCTCTTCGAGCGAGTCGTCGATGTCGAGGAACACGATGTCGGTGCGCGGCGTCATGATCGACTCGGCGTCTTTGTCACCTAGGTCGAGAACGTTGTCGACGAACTCGTTCTGCTCGGGATCGATAAGGCCGCTTTCGGTCGACTCGTCGATGAGAATCTTAATCTCGTCGCCGGTATACACCTCGTGCTCGTTGGCCGGGTCATGCCCGAGCAGCCGCACCACGCCATTGGTCATCGAGTTGAACAGCCACATGATGGGATAGGTGATCTTGTAGAACCACATGAGCGGCGTGGCCGTCATGAGCGCATACTTCTCGGTGGAGAAGATCGCGAGAGACTTGGGGATGAGCTCGCCTACGACGACATGCAGGGTCGTCATGATGAAGTAGCCCAGCGCCACTGCGGCAATGGAGATGACAGCCTCCGGTGCGTTGAACAGCTCGAACAGCGGTCGGATAAGCGCCGCAAAGACCGGCTCGCCCAGCCACCCCAGCGCTAGCGACGCCAGCGTGATGCCCAGCTGGCAGGCCGACAGATAGGCGTTGACGTTGTTGGTAATCTCAAGCGCGTTCTTGGCGCCCCCCTTGCCCTCGGACACCGCCAGCTCGACTTGGCTGCGACGCACGCGCACGAGCGCAAACTCCGCAATGACGAAAAACGCGTTCATCAGCAAGAACAGAACGACCAGCACCAAACTGAGCGCTATAGAAAATCCGTCCGACAATTTGACTCTCTCCTCGTTACCGTATATATGCGCGAGCGCGCGAGCCTATTCGCATGCCAGCTCGCCGTCAGCGCCCTCGCGGTCGCACTCGGCCACGCGTTCGGGGCGCCCCTCGAGGTACATTTCCATCGAGTAGCGCGTGATGTCGCTGCGGTTGATGATGCCACATATGAGCCCATCCTCCATCACCGGCACCTTCTTGAGATGATGCGTGGCCAAAACGCGGCACACCTCGTCGATGTCGGCATGGACGTTGACGCTGATGAGGTTGCGGGCGCCGATAGACGATACCGGCAGGCGCATGACCTCCTCAAGCTTCTCGTCATAGCCGCGCTTGTCCTCCGCCGACGCTGCAATGAGCGCAACCGGGTCAAGATACGAGCCGCTTCGCTTGGCTAACGTGTTCAGGATATCGCCATCGGAGATGAATCCGACCGGCGCGCCCTCATTGTTGACGATCGGACACGCGCTGATGCCTTTGTCTATGAACATTTGCATCGCAGCCATGACCGTATCGTCGGAGCGCAGCACATAGACGTCCTTCTTCATGATGGAAGTCAGCAGCACCTTGTTGCTGGCGGCCAGGTATCCATCGTGGGTCGCCACGCCAGGAGCGCTTCCTTCGCGCCCGGTGGCCTCGATGGTGCCCGGTGCGCCCTTCACGAAGACGATGGTGAGAATGAGTCCCACCAAGACGAGGGCCGTGCACACGAGGAACGACACGTTGAAACCGTACATCGACGCCTGCATGTCACCCAAGGCCGGCCCCGCGGCTGCCCCCACGAGCGTGTAGACCGACACCACGAGCGCCGTGCCGAGCGAGCCAGCCACCATGCGCAGCGTGTTGTTGATGGATGTGCCGTGGTTCATAAGGTGCGTGTCCAGGGCGTTCATGCCCCAGGTGGTGATGGGCATGTTGACGAGCGCCATCGAGAACATGCGGATGGCAAACACCACAGTGAGAAACACGATGTTCGTGTCAAGGCGCACAAACCCAAAGCACAACGTCGTCAGACACAGCAGCACCATGCCGACGATACCCATGACGCGAGCGCCGTGGCGGTCGAATATCTTGCCGGCAATGGGGTTCATGATGCCCATGATGATGGCGCCGGGCATGATGACGAGGCCCGACACCGTAGCCGGGTATCCCAACAGGTTCTGCACATAAATCGGCATCAGCACAGGCGCCACCAACAGCGAAGCCTGCACAAGCATGCAGATGATCGTCGCCACGAGGAAGTTGCGATTCAGCAGGATTTTGACGCGCAGCATCGGCGTCTCGAGATGCGTCTGCCGGATGAAGAACCACACAACGCCAACGGCACCCACCATGGTGACGACGCCAGAGACGAGGTTCAGCCCTGACGAGCCAAACGAACTGAAGCCATAGAGCAGGCCGCCAAAGCCCAGCGTCGACAAGACGACCGACAGCGGGTCGAGAGATGCCGATGCCTCGCTTTCGCGCGTATGGTTTTCAACAAGAACGGCAGCCAAGACGATGACGAGCACGGAAAGAGCCGTCACGACATAGAACATGATGTGCCAGTTTGCCACATCCACCATGACGCCCGAAAGCGTCGGCCCGATGGCGGGGGCAAACGCGATGACCAGCCCGAAGATGCCCATGGCCGAACCGCGACGCTCGATAGGGAACATGATGAGCAGCACCGTCATCGCCATGGGCATGAGGATGCCCGCGCCCATGGCCTGCACGAGGCGGCCAACGAGCAACACGACGAAGGTGGGACCCCATGCGCACATGAGGGTGCCCAGCGCAAAGACGCCCATCGAGAAGAGGAAGAGCCGCTTGACCGAAAAGCGATCCTGCAAATAGGCCGTAATCGGAATCATGATCGCATTGACGAGCGTAAAGCCGGTCGTCAGCCACTGACCGGTGGCGGCATCGATCGACATCTCATCCATGATTGCCGGCAAGGCCGGAGTGACGAGCGTCTGATTGAGAACGGTCACGAACGTGCCAAAGACGATGACGGCAAGCGTCATCTTTTGTTTTCTAGTTAGTCCCATAACCTCTCATGATATACCAACTTTCGAGACGCTATCTGAAAATGGCCTCGATAGCACCCCTGTCGAGGCGACCTTGCGAGGTGCGCGGCAACTGATCAAAGACGAAGACGCTGATGGGCGCGGTGATGCTGGAAAACCACTGACGCGTCAGCGTTTCGATCGTGTCTGCCGTAAGTGACGGGTCGCTTCTCTCGATAACCGCTATCGGCAACATGCCCGAGCGAGCATCCGGAACACCGAAGACATGCACGCCAGAAACGCCCGCCACATGCCGCAGCACATCAGCGATCTCGGCCGGATAGATGTTTTGGCCAGCCGAGACGAACATGTTGTCAGAACGATTGCATACATAAATGTAGCCGTCCTGCTCAAAGGCCTTCTCGTCCGTGATGAAGAAATGGTCAACGGTAAACGCCGTGCGCGTGTTGAGGTACCCGCCAAAGACGCCCGGCCCACGCACCGAAAGTCGCCCCAGCCCGTCTTCGTCGGGGTCAACGATGCGCAGCTCGTAGCCCTCCATCGGCACGATGCCTCCGTGTGACTCTTCGGTCATGAGAGCAGTCGCAACGGTGCCCGAGGTCTGAGGCAGCCCATAGCTCGCGAAGATGCGGCAGCCCAGCTCGTAGGCGCGCATGATGGTGCGCGCGTTGTTCACGCGGCCAATCAAGATGACACAGCGATACTGGGCCAGGCGGCTGGCAATGCCCGGAATCGCATCGGCACGCCACTCCTCCACCGTGAGGATATCCTGCAACAAAGCGTCGTTGACAGCGATGTGCGATACGATGCCGCGCTCGCTGTCACAGAGAATGGGCTCGACGTCGCGCCCGGTGTATAGCCTGAACGGGGAACGCGCGACCAGCGAACGCACCATGACCTGAAAGCCATCCACCCACGACAGCGGCAACGCGCACTGCCACACCGCCTCGGGCGACAAGCGCGTGATGCGGCCCGACTCGGTCAGATTGATGGAGTTGAGCGGCAGCCGCTCTTGCCAAAGGCGCACCGCACCAGCCGCCAGCGAATCGTTGGCCATGGCTGACGCATCCAGCAGATTTGCCCAGGTGAGGGGCACGGCCACAAACTTGTCCAAACGCTTGTCCCGGCCTTGGCCCTTGCCTCCATCAAACACGATGACGGCTATGGCATTGCGGTCAAAGAGATGCGACTCGCGCTCGGCGAAATGGACCGTGTCGTCAATGGCATCTTGATCGGCACCCATGATGGCCCGGTCATGCCGCGGCGGGCTATAGATACCGCGCACGATCTCGCTCTCGTCAGCAGGCAGCCTGCGCACGTTGCGCAAAAGCTGGGAGGCCAGAGCCTCATCAATGTGACATGCGATACGCCGGCCCGAACGCTCTATCTCGAGGATGCGCGACGCCCGCTCGGGCTCAGACAAGCCGTGGTCGAACAACGCCATCGTAAAGCCGCAATAGGCGCACGCCAATGCGACGAACACGAACTCAGGGCCATTGGGCAAATCGATGGAAACGATGTCGCCCGAGCGAAACCCGGCCGCCTGCAGCCGACGAGCAAGAGAGGCCGACACAAGGCGCGCCTGCCAATAGGTATATGAAATCGTGGTGCTGTCATGTTCGACGAAGGTGAAAAACGTCTCGCTTGGGTGGATGCGAACACTGCTTTCAAAGTAGTCAATCATGTAGAGATTGCGCACCCACCTGCCACGCGCAACTGAAAAGAGGATGCGGGCCTGGAAGGTTAAAGCGGCGTTTGCCCGCGCCGCTGACTATGATAACAAAAGCGAGGCGCGAACCAACGAGAATCCCACAACATATGGTAACTATTTTTCAGGTCGCCACCACCCGTTGTAAATGCCCACGTCAGAGCCACTATCGATGCTCGGCCGTCGCTGCGGGCTGGGCGCGCCCAACCCGAAAGCTACATCAAGCTCCCCAACGTCGCCACGGCGAGCTGCACGTCAACGAGCTGTTCGTCATGGTTGACCATATTGCGTATCTTGACGAGCCCCTGAGAAAGCTCGTCCGATCCCAGGATGACGACAAACCGCGCATTCAACTTGTCCGCCAGCTTGAATTGGCTCTTGAGCGAACGCCCCTGATGGTCAAGCTCGGTCGATATCGCTTGGTCACGACAAAGCTGAGCGAGCTCGAAGGCAGCATCGCGCGCATCATCGGTAGCGCAGGCAACAAAGACATCGCATCGCCGCGCCGTCGGGAACATCAGGCCGCGCTCAGCAAGCGCAATCGCGCATCGCTCATAGCCCAAAGCAAACCCGAAGCCCGGCATGGCTCGACCGCCAACCTCTTCTGCAAGGCGGTCGTACCGGCCGCCGCCGCCAATTGCATTCTGCGCATGGTCGTTGTCGGCAATCTGCACCTCAAAGACGGTGCGCGTGTAGTAGTCCAGCCCACGCACGAGCCTTGAGTCCTCGCGATAGGCTATCTCTGCCCCATCCAGCAGCCGCCGCACCCGGCTATAATGATCGCGGCATTCGTCGCAGAGGTGATCGGTGATGCGCGGCGCCGTCTCCATGATGGCTGCGCAGTCTGGGTTCTTGCAGTCAAACGACCGCAATGGGTTGAGCTCCATGCGCGACAGACACGTCTCGCACAAATCGTCCGCATGCGCCTGCAGGTGCTCGCGCACCAGCTCACGATATGCCGGACGGCACTGATCGCAGCCCATCGAATTGACCAGCAACGTGATGTCTGACGCGGCAAACCCAACACGCTCGAAAAAGCGCATGAGCATGATGATGCCTTCCGCATCAATCGTCGGATCATCGGCACCCAGGCATTCTACCCCCACCTGGTTGAACTGACGCTGACGCCCCTTCTGAGGTCGCTCGGCGCGAAACATCGGGCCCGCATACATCAGCTTGGCGGGCGCTGCGCCCTGCGGTACCAGGTCGTGCTGAAGGACAGCGCGCACCACGCCTGCCGTCCCCTCGGGCCGCAAGGACAAGCGCGACTTGCCCTTGATGTGGCCGCCACCCAGCAGCGTCTTGAGGTTCTCGCCCGAAATCGCCGTGAACATCTCTTTGCTCACCACATCGGTGGCCTCGCCGATGCCCCGAACGAACAGCTCTGTCTGCTCGATGATGGGCGTGTCGATAGCCACATACCCATATTTTCCAAACTCGTCGGCAGCGATTCGCTGGAACTCTTTCCAAAAGGCCGCCTCGTCAGGCAGAAGATCGCGAGTCCCCTCTGGTGCGTTAATCATGATCATATCCTCCTGCTTGATGAACCGGCGCCCTCGCACATGCAGTCAACCCACACATGCAGCCAACGTTTTTTCTAGAGATGCCCCACGACCAAATCGCCCATCGCAACGGTGCCTACGACGTGGTCAGATGTCGTAGCGGCGTCAGCGATGTCTCTCGTACGCCACCCCTCGTCAAGCACGCTCGTAATCGAGCGTCGAATGTCGTCTGCGGCCACACCCATGTCGAAGCTGTATCGCAGCATCATCTCGACGGACATAATCTGCGCCAAGGGATTAGCAATGCCCTTGCCCGCGATATCCGGAGCACTGCCATGAGACGGCTCATATAGAGCGGTCGAATCTCCCAGCGAGGCGCTGGCCAGCATTCCCAGCGAACCAGTGATCTGCGCAGCCTCATCAGACAGGATGTCGCCAAACATGTTCTCGGTCACCACAACGTCAAAGTCAGCAGGGCGATTGATGAGCTGCATGGCGCAGTTGTCCACGAGAATGTCTTCCAGTTCCACATCGGCATAATCGCGGTCGTGGATATCATGCACGATCTCGCGCCACAGGCGGCTTGTCTCCAGCACGTTTGCCTTGTCGACCGAGCTCACCTTGCTGCGACGCTTGCGCGCGATCTCGAACGCCTGGCGCGCAATGCGTTCTATCTCGTATTCGCGATACTCCAGCGTGTCATACGCACGCTGTCCCGGCTTTCCGTCTGCGCCGGCGCCCTCTTCGTCATAGAAGCGCTCACGCATGCCAAAGTAAAGGCCGCCGGTCAGCTCACGCACGATCATCATGTCCACGCCGTCAATCACCGACGGCTTGAGCGTCGATGCTTCCGAGAGGGCCTGGAATATCTGCACGGGACGCAGGTTCGTATACAGGCCGAGCCCCTTGCGGATGCCCAAAAGCCCCTGTTCGGGCCGAGGAAGGTTGGGGTCGGTCGTATCCCACTTGTATCCGCCAACCGCCGCCAGCAACACGGCATCTGCCGCCTTGGCAATTGCAAGCGTGTCATCGGGCAGCGCCGTGCCACGCTCGTCGATTGCGATGCCGCCGATAAGGGCCTTTTCGTACTCAAACCCAACGCCGTACTTTGCGCCAATCGCATCAAGTACCTTGACGCCCTCGGCGATGATCTCTGGGCCAATGCCGTCTCCCGGCAAAAGACATATGTTGTACGTTGTCATCTGACGCTCCTTATCGAGGTATCGCTCACGGCTGCACTATGCGCTTGCTGCTGCTCTCCTACCCAGCCAGCTTCTCTTTCCAGCGGTTCACCAGGCCGCCCTTTTGAATGATCTCGGCGATAAACGCAGGGAATGGTTGTGCGTGGAAGCGCTGCCCTGTCGTTTCGTCTACAATCTCGCCGGTCTCCGTGTCGACCTTGACCGTATCGCCGTCGCGTATCGCATCAACCGCTTCGGGACACTCCATGATGGCGAGCCCCGTGTTGATGGCGTTTCGGTAGAAGATGCGCGCGAAGCTCTTGGCAATGACCACGTCAACGCCAGCTGCCTTAATCGCTATAGGTGCATGCTCACGCGAGCTGCCGCACCCGAAGTTCTCCTCCGCAACGATAATGTCACCAGGCTGCACCCGTTCAACGAATGTCGTGTCAAGGTCTTCCATACAATGCTTGGCAAGCTCTGACGGATCCGATGTGTTGAGATAGCGGGCCGGGATTATGACATCTGTGTCAATGTCCCGTCCGTAGCGAAAAGCGCGTCCTTCGTAGCTCATCATAGGCTCCTCATGTAGTGTGTGCCTCAAAAATAGTACTTTTGTTCGAAATAATCAAGCATTTTATCGAACAAATTTTCGTTTTTCATTGACATATTGAAACATGCGTTCTATATTTCTCTCATGCACATTGACAACCGCATATCTCTATAAGGAAGGCAGGTCCTCCGGCAATCCGATATGCCCGAGCACCGCGCTCGCAGCCGCAACAGCAGGAGAGGACAGATATACCTCACTCGTCGGGTCACCCATGCGCCCAACGAAGTTGCGATTGGTCGTCGCGATGGCGCGCTCACCCGCCGCAAGGATGCCCATATATCCGCCAAGGCACGGCCCGCAGGTGGGCGTGCTCACGGCACAATTTGCATCGAGGAAGATGTCCATCAGCCCCTCGTCGATGCACGCACGATACACTGCCTGCGTCGCCGGGATTACGATGCAGCGCACCTGGGGGTGCACTGTGCGGCCCTTGAGCACGGCCGCAGCTTGGCGCATATCCTCAAGACGCCCGTTTGTACATGACCCAATGACCGCCTGATCGATACGTATGTCCCTCGCCTCCGCTACAGCTCGCGTATTCGAGGGCAAATGAGGGAAGGCCACCGTTGGCGGAATATCAGCGGCATCAATAGCGATGACCTGCGCATACTCAGCATTAGGGTCGGAATAGTACGCCGTATATTCGCGCTCCACGCGTCCGTCCATATACTCGCGGGTCACGTCGTCTACTGGTATCAGCCCCGCTTTGCCGCCAGCCTCGATTGCCATGTTGGCAATCGACATTCGCTGGTCCATCGACAGCGACTCGACCGCAGAGCCGGTAAACTCCATTGCCTTGTACAGCGCGCCATCCACCCCAATCAGGCCGATGATATACAAGATGACGTCCTTGCCCGTAACGCCCGGGCGCAGCTCGCCCTCGATGACGAACTTCATCGTTTCGGGCACCTTAAACCACGCCTTGCCCGTTGCCATGCCCACACCGGCGTCAGTCGACCCCACGCCCGTAGAGAACGCACCCAACGCACCATAGGTGCAAGTGTGCGAGTCGGCCCCTATGATCAAGTCGCCCGCACCCACGACGCCCTGTTCGGGCAGCAGCGCATGCTCAACGCCCATGCACCCCACCTCGTAATAGTGCGTGACGTTCTGGTCGTGCGCAAAGTCGCGCACAATCTTGGCCTGCTCGGCAGATTTGATGTCCTTGTTGGGGACATAATGGTCAGGCACGAGAATCACCCGTTCGGGGTCCCACACCGTATCAGATATTTCCCTGCACGTTTTGATGGCAATCGGCGCCGTCACGTCGTTCGCCAACACCAGATCAAGGTCGCACTCGATCAACTGGCCAGGCTGCACCTCGTCCAATCCCGCATGTGCCGCCAATATCTTTTCGGCCATTGTCATAGGACGCGCCATCGGGCCCCCTCCTTCGTTAGGATACTCGCTCGCTCGAGCCGTCATGCGACTAATCGGGCTGTGCGCATAGTCCGTTCAGCTTGTAAAAAGTGGTAGGGGTACAGGGACTCGAACCCTGAAGCCTTGCGGCGGCGGATTTTAAGTCCGCTGCGTATGCCAATTCCGCCATACCCCCATATGGGTTTGATATTCTACCACCGCATACGCCCCACCAGTCAGGCGCTATGGCTATGGCATTCAGAGCGGAAGCGTATGGAAAGCGAGCGGAAGGGCGCTACAGCACCTGGCAGAGCGCATCCAAAAGCGTTATCGCAAAGTGCTGTGCCGAACGCTCGAATCCGGCCTCTTCCCATGTCGTTTCGGGAAACACCACACGTACCCGCTGCGGCGCACGAGCGCGAGCCATGCCAATGGCTCCTGAGAGGCCCTTCGACAGCGTCTCGTCGTCGACAAAGGTAACCGTAGGCGTGGCATCATCCGCCGCTTCGGTGGATATTTGCACGAGCAGCATATCATCGTCGGGCTTCACAGAAAGCATCTCTGCGCTCACGATCTTCGACGACGGATTGGTGGCAAACGCCAAGTTGGACACACGCGAGGCTACCGAACGCGTGAACTCATCCGCGCCAAACAGGCAAAGCGCGTTACGCTCCAGCACGTCTGCCGCACGCGCAAAGCCCAAAGGCCCCGTCTTGTGATGCGCGCCTTTGCCTACCCAAGAATGCTCGAGGTTATGGATGGCCGCAAACGTATAAGCGCCCGCAATCCCGTCAGAGGGCAACCCCAAGTTGAGCTGAAACTTCCGCAATGCGTCTTCGGTGTGTGCGCCAAAGATGCCGTCCTCGGTTCCGCAAAAGAACCCCAGCGCACCCAGCGCCTGCTGCAACTCGAGAACATCATGCCCGTGAAAATAGGGCATGCGCAAATACAGCGTCCGGTCTCCCAGATTGTACGTCGCGTCTACCAACGCGGCCCACACTTTGTCGGTAACCTCTCCGCGTGACATCGCGGAAGAGTCGCCGCAGCCATGGGTGCAGCAAAACGCATCAACCGCCTCAGCGGTACGCTCTCCGAAAATGCCATCGACGTCAGCAGCGTCGAGAAAGCCCATCAGCTGCAGCCGCTGCTGAATGTCCTCGACGGCCGGCCCACGTGTTCCTTGTCCAATCTTCATATCGTCGCGCTCCCCAGTTCGGCCCTGCGGGTGCATGCCCCATATCGCATGCACTCCACCCGGCCATCGTACAGCGTCCCCCGTGACGGACGGACGCCACCGATTACTTCAATCGATTGACAAACCAATCGGCCATCGACTCCAACAGGTCTCGCGCATCGCTCGGCTCGACCATCTCGCGCAGTCGGTTCTTGGCAATCGAGGTAAGGTTCTCTGCATAGCTGCGCGCATAGTCGATAGAGCCGGCACGATCGAGAAGCTCCACCACCTCTGCCAAAACCTCTGGATCGCGCTCCTTGGACGACAGCACTTCAACCAAACGAGCACGGTCGGCGCCCTCGAGCGTATGCAGCGCATGCACAACTACCAGCGTGCGCTTTCCCTCGGTGATGTCGTTGCGGAAGTCTTTCTTCGTCGACT
The DNA here is from genome assembly GCA_910585565.1 of uncultured Eggerthellaceae bacterium. Lineage (GTDB taxonomy): Bacteria > Actinomycetota > Coriobacteriia > Coriobacteriales > Eggerthellaceae > MGBC163016. The sequence goes on from CAJUFC010000131.1 coordinate 21,791, forward strand.
CTTCCTTGCCGATGATATTGAGCAGGTCGTCCTGTATCTGGAACGCCAGGCCCGTATCCAGCCCGTAATTGCGCAGCGCCTCCACCTCGGCATCAGTAGCACCGCCGACGATTGCGCCAATCGCCAGCGGCACGGCCCCCGAATAGTGCGCCGTCTTATGGGTGGCCATGACGAGATAGTCCTCAGGCGTTATGTCGTAGCGCTCATCGCGAGCCCATCCGATATCAAGGGCCTGACCCTCGATGGTGCGCTTCGTCATGTCGATAAGCTCGTTGACGACGCGCACCTTCGTCGCATCGTCGAGCATGGGGTCTTTGATGACGGTGCCGTTGACAAGCATCAACCCCAGGTCGCCCATATTGATGGCCAGCCCCAGCCCCTCCGTCAGGTGCAAACAAGGCTTGCCCCGCCTGAGCTCAGCATCGTCAGCGATATCATCATGGATGAGGGCAGCAGTCTGAAAGTGCTCGATTGCCGCAGCCGCCGACATGGCACGGTCGACGTTGCCGCCCACCGCAATGCAAGCCGCAAAGCAAATGAGGGGACGATGCCGCTTTCCCCCATTCTCGCTAAAGCGCATGAGCGGGTCATACAAGTAGCGCGCCATGTCCTCATGCGATCCCTGGGGAATATACGAATTGACCAGCTCGCCTACCTTGTTTGCATAGCAATCGAGATATTCTTCGAACGTATGCGGCGGCGTCTTGACAGAGTTGAGTATGCTACTGGCTGTTTCCATGGTGCCTAACTGATCATTCCACGTTATCTTGAGCGTGCTGAACAGTATACATAATCATACCTTCGAGGATATCCGACTCGCTGACCGTGAAGCAGTCGACGCCGGCAGCACGCATGACTTCCTCCAAGATGACCATACCGGCAACGATGACAGGCCCACGGCGCGGATCCAGGCCACGCACGCGCTCAAGCTCGGGCAGCGTGAGCGCAGACAGCATGCGCGTTTGCCCAGCAAGGTCGCCCAATGTCACCACGGCCCCGTCTACGCGCTCAGGGTCATAGGGCTCGATGCCGTCACGCACGGAGACAACCGACGTGGCGCTGCCCGCAACCGCCACCATCCGTGCGCCCGCAAGCCCCAGCCCCGTTGAGCGGAACCATTCCTCGAACAGGGGCCGCATCCACGCTCGCGCGCGTTCGATAGCTTCGGAGGTGGGCGGGTATCCGTCCCAGAATCGCTCGGTAACGCGCCGACATCCCACATCGAACGACCGCGATCGCTCAGCCGTTGTCGCCGCCACGCCGCAAGACACCTCGGTCGAGCCACCGCCAACGTCTACGACCACGACACGCTCTCCGGCGAAAGCCGCCGAAGCGCCCGCAAAGGACAGCGCCGCCTCCGTCTCTCCCGGCACAACCGCCAAAGCAAGACCGCGCTCTGCCAACATTGCCACAAACGCATCCGCATTGTCTGCATCGCGCGCGGCGGACGTGGCGATGGTCATCACCGCAACCAGAGGACGCTCGGGCGTATCCCACGCAGCCAGCTCCTCCCTATAGCTGTCGACAACCACGCCAACCCGCTCAAGGGCCCCAGGCAACAAGGCATGCGCAACATCAACGCCTTCGCCCAAATTCGTTATCGCATACCTCTTGGACACCGGAGCAATCGCGAGCCGCCCATCCGGAGACGCGCTCACGTCAGCCACAAGCATACGACAGGTGACCGTGCCGACATCGATGGCTGCGTATCTTCCCTCGCGCACACTCATAGCGCCTACGCAGCATCCTCGTCTTGCCCGTCGTCCCCTGCATCAGGGGACCTGTGCGCCTTCATCTTCTTCAGCTCGTCTTCGGAGAAATGCCTCGGCAGGCTGATCGAGAACGTAGACCCACGGCCCTTCTTGCTGTTCACCGAAACACGGCCGCCATGCCGCTCGACCAGCTCTTTGACGACAGCCAGGCCCACGCCTAAGCCACCGCTTTCGCGCGAGCGGCTGGCCTCGGAGCGCCAGAAGCGCGAGAACACCATCATCTCCTCGTCGGGTTCCAGCCCGATACCAGTGTCGCTCACGTCAACGACGGCCATAAAGCCCTCGCGACGAACATATAGGTCAATCCTGCCCTCCGAGGTATAGCGCAGCGAATTGGAAACGAGGTTGGTGATCGCCTGACGTATCATGTCGGCATCGCAGACCACCTGCGAATCCTGAATGATGTGCACGTTAAAATCGAGGCCCTTTTCGCGAGCCAGCATCTCGTTCGACTCATACACTGCAGTCACCAGAGAGCCCAGATCGAGCAGTTCTTCGTGCATCGGCTCCGAACGACGCTCAAGCCGCGACAAGCGCAGCAGGGCATCGACCAGACGTGACAGCCGCTTCACCTCGTCATCGATCAGCTCTAGCCTGTCGTTAGTCACGTCATAGACGCCATCTATCATTGCCTCGATGGTGGCCTGAATAGCCATGAGGGGCGTCCGCAGCTCATGAGCGACGTCGGACGTCAGCCGCATTTCGAGGTTGCGGTCGCGTTCGATGGAATTTGCCATCAGGTCAAATGACATGCCCAGCTTGCCGATCTCGTTCTCGCCCGTAACGTACGAGCGAGCCTTGAGGTCTCCTCTGTTGATGCGCAGAGCTGCGTTGGCAATCATCCTGACAGGTTGCACCAGGCGATATGCAAACGCGATACCCAAAAGAACCGCTATCAGCACCGCGATGATGCCGACGTAAATCATCGCCTTCATCGTGTCATCTTTGAGGCTCGCATCAAAGCGGCCGATTAGCCCCTCTGCGTCGTTCGTCCACAAAAACAAGTTGCCGTAGTAGATGTTGTCGATGTTGACTTCTCTGATGGCCGTCTGCGTAGCCAGCTTCATGTCGGCGATTTCCACGCCGTCAGCATCCTTGGGCCACGAAGAGAACACCATGCGCCCATCGTCCGGCATGATTACGATGCCCACATTGTCTTCGAGCTGCAGGCCCTCCCTCAGCGACATCGGGTCCATCGCCTCGATAGACCCCTTGTTGCGGCACTCCTCCTCGATGAGGATGTTGAGATACTCCGCCATCGCGTCCATGTTGTTCATCGAGTAGTTGCGAAAATAGGAGTCGAACACGATGACCGTGAAAAAGAGGATCAGAAGGGCCGTGAGAAACGCCACCGTCGCAAACGCGATAACCATCTGAACGCGAAACGAACCGACCACGCGATACACGGGATGCACAGGCTGCGCCGGATTGCCGTTCTCGCCTTGAGCGGCACGCGCGGCAGCTTGCCGCCTCTGCCACTGCTGCATCATCATCTGCTGCTGCGCAAACCGCTGGGCAGCTTGCTGGTCAAGCTGCTTTTTCGTCTTGCGCCCGTAGGTCCGCTTGAAGGAAGCCAGCTTCTTGGCAAGCTTTTGGCGCTGCCCCTTGAGGGCCGCCTGCACCTTCTTTGGCCCCGGCTTTTTATCGGCCTTGCCCTTGTCCTCGGCCTGGGACTTCTTCTCAGGCTCCGCAGACCTCTCAGGCTGAGACGCTTTCTCGGTCGTACCCTCGGGTTCCTCGGATCCGTCGGGCTCCTCGGGTTGAGGCGCTTTCTCGGCCACGCCCTCCGACCGCTCCGACGGGGGCTTTTGCGCATCTTGGACGTCTTGGGTGTCTTGGGCTACGGCGTTGGACGCCTCTTCCGTTATCGCGCCTGCATCAGGCGTTTTCTTTTCCGCATCCACCACGGCTAGCGCTTCATGCCCATGTCAAGCCAAGCCTAGTCGGAAAGACCAGCCGCACCCGTCGCGTTCGGGTTCTCGAACCGATATCCCACGCCATGCACGGTATGAAGCCACCGCGGCGCCCGTGGGTTGTCCCCCAGCTTGGCGCGCAGGTTCTTGACATGAGAGTCAATGGTGCGCTCGTAGCCCTCGAAGTCATACCCGAGTACCTTTTCCACGAGTTCCATGCGGGAATAGACGCGTCCTGGATAGCGAGCCAGCGTCGTCAGCAGCTTGAACTCGCTTGCCGTGAGATCAATCTCTTCGCCCCGGATGGTGACCTTGTGCCCGGTCATGTCGATGACGAGGTCTCCGTAGGCCATCTCCTCGCGTAGCGGCTCGCGATCGGAATGCACGCGCCGCAGCAACGCACGCACGCGCGCAACCAGCTCGCGCGGGCTAAACGGCTTGATCAGGTAGTCGTCAGCGCCCAGCTCGAACCCGATGATGCGGTCCTCGATCTCGCCCTTTGCCGTCAGCATGACGATGGGCACGTCGGACACGTCGCGAATGGCGCGGCAAACCTGCTCGCCCGTCACTTTGGGCAGCATGAGATCCAGCACGATGAGGTCGTAGTTGCTCCTGCTGAACTCCTCAAGCGCTTCTTTCCCATCTTCGACAGCAGACACCCAATAGCCCTCTTTTTCCAGATAGGCAGTGACTGCCTCGCGGATGTTCTTCTCATCCTCGACCAACAGAATGCGCCTTGTCGCTGAATCCATAGTTTGCCTCCTCTGCACAACCCTTTGCCATGCACTAGGCCTTCGTATAGTATGCTGCATTCACTTTAGGATAAATTGTATCCTTTGTTGCCCGCTCAGAGACATCCCGTTTCTCGAATGACATAATGGAGTAATGCAAAAACGAACGCTAACCAGACGAGACTTCGTTCGCGGCACCGTAGGCGTTGCGGCCGCCGCAGCTCTGGGCACCAGCGGCCTTGCCAGTACGGCCTGCTCATCCAGCAAGACCGTCGATGCAGTCGATGCCGCTAGCGCATCCGACTCCTCGACAGCAAGCCAGACGTCAGCCTTGTCCCCCATCGAGGTCACGCAAGACCGCGTCTTCACCACCGAAGGCTGCTCCTACATCGAAAACCCCGCCGAAGCCATCACGCTGGCCGCCCAAGCGCACCTTCCCTACGGAACGATGCTCTGGGCAAGCGACGATGACTGCGCGGCGTGCCTTTTGCCCTGCGAGACCAGCAACCCCCTGACGAAGGTGGGCATCCTCTCGTTCGATACGGGCAAGATGACCACCGTGCTGGAAACGGCCGTCGGAGCAGACAGCGGCTTTGCCATATACGACGTCCGCGCAAACCGCCAAGGCGTCATCTGGACCGAGTCGGACATCCTCAACCAAAAGTGGCGCATCTATACCGCCACGCTCTCAGGCATCATGACCGACGCCGCCATCCTCGGCACCCCCGTTCTTGCCGCAGAAGGCACCGGCGATTGGCAACTGCCCGAGCTGGCCGTCTCGGGAGGCTATGGGTTTTGGCAGCTGTGCCCCACACCCGATGGCCCCGCCGAAAAGGAAGACAGCCTGCTCATGCGCAACGCCTTCGGCGCGCCCGACACCGAGGCCAAGGTCATCTACGAGTCGGCAGGCTCGATGGCGTGCGCTCCGTCGACCACGGCAAGCGGCATCGCCATAGCGCCCCGCGACGACGCTTCGAGCAAGCGCTACATACTGGCACACATTGACGCCGAAAGCGGCCAAGTCACCGACGCCATGATGCTGCCCACCTCGATGCGCCCGGCATTCATCGCCTACGGCACCTCCGGATTTAGCTTCGCATTCGACAGCATCTACAACTTCGACAACGGCATCTCCAACCTGGGGACCTACACGCCGGTGACCGCCGATGCCCCTGAGGGCGAGTGGTTCTGCTTCTCGCGCACGCCCTACACCGACCCTGCTTGGTGCGGCAACTGGCTCATCGTCAAATCGACGAGCGTCATTGCCGGCATCGACCTGGCGAACAAGCGCTACTTCACGATGTCGCCCGAATACGCCACCCAAGGATACGGCGAGTTCCTGGCCTCCACGGGTGCCACCAAGCGCTTCGTCACCTACTCCAACATAGACTACACCCCGCTCAACAGCAACCGTATCACCGAATGCAACGTGCGCATCTGGCAAGCCGCCTAGCGCACCTCGCTTCCTCTGCGCCATCGTGATTGGCGCCCATCCATGCAAAGAGGTCGCCTTCCCGCGCGAACGGACAGACGACCTCGCTTGAAGCTACGCTATTCAAATGGAGTTTGGCACCACGATCGGGCCCGGCAGCCTTCCCGTATGCTTGGATCCGCCTGGGGCGGGGGAAGGCCATCGGTGCTTATCCGAGCCCGAAAGCCGCTTCTCGCTTCAACGACCACAACGCACGGGAAAGGTGTCGCTCTCTCTCGTGCGCTCGCGCAGTCTCCGCGAGCGTATCTTTGGACGGCCAAAACGCCCTACGTGGCTGTCACTCCTTCGCCGACACGGTCACCTGGAGGTGCGTGATCGGCTTGGGGCCGTCGAGGTCGGTTCGCACGCCGAGCCTGTCCGTCGGTATCGACATGCCCAGCTCGAGCGGCAGGCGCTCGCTGGGGTCTGCTCCCTGCCAGAGCTCGTCGAAGGCGGTGCCCGCGTAGCCGAAGGCCGCTATGCGGTAG
>CAJUFC010000132.1 GCA_910585565.1 uncultured Eggerthellaceae bacterium
AGGTGGGCAGGCGACAGGAGCGCGACTCCCGCGCACATAGACGTCCCCGCCTACGCCAAGGTGGACGGCGTCACCTACCAGGTGACGCAGATCGAGCCCAATGCCTTCGAGGGAGCCGTGTTCCTCGCGAGCGTCACCATCCCCGAGGGCGTGACCTCGATCGGCGAGTCAGCCTTCGCAGGCTGCGCGAACCTGAAGTCGGTGCAGCTCCCCTCGACGCTCAAGACCATAGACTACGCCGCCTTCAAGGGTACCGCCCTCGAGTCCGTCGACATCCCCGAGAGCGTCCGCTGGATCGGCGGCGAGGCATTCGACGGTGATGTGGCGAACCAACCGGCTGGCGACAATGAGTATTCTGGAGACTCCTCTTTGGATACTTATTCCTCGACTGCCACGGTTGGCGTATTGAGCTCGGAGGACGAGTTGCCAAAAAAGGTCATTACGACGCCTCAGACAAGTAGGTTTTACACCACAGGGATTATCAATAAAACAAAGTCGACTCTGACCGTTCAAACCCGGAAAAGTGAGGGACATACTGTTGATTCACTTGCGTCATGGAGCACAATTGCAACTTCGGGGGAAACATCACACGGTCCTAACGGAACTGTTGAAAGCAATGCAGAACTTATCGAACCCAACTGGTATAACAACAATGGCGTTGCTGCCTTTGTTCGGGATAACGTCATTTATTACGTCGCATTTAATGGTAGTATATACTACAAGTACCACGTCAACGTCACTTCTGGGCTCACCCATGATTTGAGCGAGTGCGTCACGCTGAATGGGCATGCGGTTCCCACATATCCGTCTTATACGTATGTGGGGCTCTCCAGTGATGAAAAGCTGCGCTTCACCATTAAGGAGAAGCCAAAAAGATTCAACATTCGGTACGAGGCGAATGGCGGCACCTGGACATCGGGAAGCTCTCCCACGGGAAAGCAGTATGTAGAGGGTGAGGGCACGCCGCTTGAGCCTTCTGGCTCAATTTCGCGTGAGGGTTATTGGTTTATGGGGTGGACCCCTCCCAAAACCGCGGCTATTGACGGCGACTATACCTCCGAGAACCCCGAGGTAGTCAAGAGCGCCGGTGTCGACTGGTATGGCAATGTGGTGCTCACCGCCGTTTGGAAGCCCAAGACGTACGCGCTGACCTATGACATCAGCAAGGCGGCGGACGACTCGATCAGCATAAGGCCGGGCAAGGCGAAGACGTTCGTGCACCCGAGTGCGATCGCGGGCGTGCGCGACCTCTCCACCGACGAGGCCGACCTGGCCGACTTCCGCGAGAACAACAAATGCATCGACATATCGGATATCGCGGCGGAGCGCGGCGAGTACCTAGACATGCAGATGGCGACACTCTCGGGCGAGCCGGCGGGGTATAAGTTCCAAGGGTGGTCGAAGACCGACTACACCGCGGGCGTCATCCCGGGCGACCCCAGCTGGACGGAAGGCGACGGGCCCTGGAACACGTTCACGAAGGACGTGGTGGACGCGCTCTGGGCCGACCAGGACGACGCCTCCACGAACGACCCGACGGCGAACGAGGCGACCGTCTACGGCGTCTACAAGGCGCTGGGCACCGCGACCGTCACGCTGGGGGCGGCGTCACCTGCGGGCGCGCCGACCGATGACGGCAAGGAGCTCGGCTGGGTCGATGCGGCAGGCAGCCCGGCCGCAGGCGCCATCGCTGCCCAGAACATATATTATTGGCCCAAGAAGGGCCTCGTGAACGCGAGCGCCGGGCAGACCTCCGACACGGGCTACATCAACGCGGAGGGCCAAAACCTCAGCACCGGCAAGGCCATCGACTCCACCCAGGCCGCCGGCATCGACCGCAACGCGCTCAAGCGCTATGGCTACCGCTTCCTCGGCTGGGGCAAGGGCGGCGTGCCCTACATCGCCTATGACGAGGACACGCGTCAGTGCGCACTGACCGCGGAGGGCGAGGACGTCGTCCAGGGATGGAACGCGTCGGACTCGGTGGCAGACGACGCGTGGGACGCCCTCTGGGAGGTGCGCACCTACGAGGTCGCGCTGAGGCTGCCCGCGCCGGCGGTGAAGAACGCCGACCGCGCCGATCGCGACACGGCCGAGCGCGACTACAAATGGTGGGAGGTGGGCACCGGCGACGACTCGTCGTGGTACGTGGCCACCAAGGAATGGAACTACTGGGACGAGTTCTATGCGCCCGGCTACGAGTTGAGAAGCGGCTTCAACACCTACGAGGGCTGGTATCGGACGAAGGACAAGCCCGAGGGAGAGGCCGCCTTCATCACCCACGCCCAGGGCGTCAAGGGGTCGGGAGAGGTGTTCCACGTGTCGCCCGACAAGCTGCCGGCCGGGCCTGACGCGTCCAGCGGCACCATGGCCGAGACCGACTCGGGCCTGGAGGCGCCTGACGGCGCCGTGGAGCTGTGGATGTGCTACACGCCCATCTACATCGACGTGACGGCCCCCATCGGCGTGTTCCTGGCCGAGAACGACGCCTACGTGGTGGGAAGCGACAAGAGGACCGACCTCGAGACGGCGGCGAAGTTCACCGTGAAGGGGCAGACCCACGACCTGGTGCTGACCGGCGTCACCGCCACCGACATCGTGCAGGGCACGGTGGGCGAGGGCACGACCGAAGACGGCATCACCACCTACCCGGTCGAAGATTTGGCCGCCGTCGGCGACGAGGGCGTCACGGGCGAGGGCCTGTGCAGCCAGATGTTCGACATCTATCACAAGTCGGGGGACGACAAGCGCTTCGGCGCGCTGGGCCCGCGCATCTTCTGGGTGAGCCCCAAGAGCACCGTGACGCCCGCGAACGCGACCCACAACGACATGACCGGCACCAAGGACACCGACGCCCGGCGCTACTTCGGGTTCTCGTCAGGGGTCAACACGCTGGTGGACGACCAGAAGAGCGCAGGCGACAACCTGGACAGCTTCAAGCTGAAGAAAGACGCGACCACGAGCGATGCGAAGGGCGGCCTTGATGTCATCGCGTCCGATGAGACCTCAAAGACGTACCGCTTCTGGTACGGGCTGGACCTGAGGAAGACCGACTTCCAGCTGGGCAACCTGCAGCGCATGGTGGAGGAGAGCCAGGGCGAGTGGGAATACAACACCGACCACAAGAATCCCCTCGTCAAGGTGATGTTCACGTTCGCCGTCGAGCAGGTGCCGATGGTGGCCTACTCCGCGCGCTTCGGCGAGACGTACGAGGGCACCCCGGCGGCCAGCGCCCAGGACGTCACCGAGGAGATCGTCGTCGGCTAAGGCGAGCAGGGAGAAAACGCCATGACGACTTTACGGACATACAAGCGCACGCTGGCGACGGCCGTCATCGCCCTGGCGGTCGCCCTCGCGGGGGTCGGGCTGGGCCCGGCCTCCGCCTGGGCGAGCGTCGCCGACGGCGTCTTGGGCCTCAACGTCAACGTGCCTGCCACCGTGCAGCAGGCGCCCGGCTCTAGCGGGGACGCTGGCAGCAAGGGCGCGCCCGGCGTGCTCGGCCTCAACCTGAGCGTGCCTGACGCGCTGGACGCAGACCCGGACGGCGGCTCGGACTCGGCAGGCGACCGCCCGGCGGCAGGCGTGCTGGGCCTCAACCTCAACGTGCCCTCGACGGTGCAGCAGGCGCCGGGCTCGTCGGGCGATGCGGGCAGCAAGGGCTCGGCGGGCGTCCTCGGCCTGAACCTGCGGGTTCCCGACACCGTGAGCGAGGGCGACCCCGGAGACGTCGGCGGCACGGTCGGCACGAGCCCGGCAGCGGGCGTGCTGGGCCTCAACCTCAACGTTCCCTCCACCGTGACCCAGGCCCCCGGGGCTACGGGCGAGACGGCGGGCGCCGC
>CAJUFC010000133.1 GCA_910585565.1 uncultured Eggerthellaceae bacterium
GCCCTCGTCGTCTTTCTCGGCAGACGCGATCGACTCCATCTTGCCGAACGACATGACGGTCTCGAGCGCCGCCGCATCGACGAACGCGCCAGCGGCGATCGCCTTGCACTCGAGGGGAATGCGGGCCACCACCATGGCAGGGGGCGCCCACACGAGCTCGAGGGCGTCGTCGGCGAAGGCCTCGCCATCAGACGACGCCTGCCCCTCGGCAGAGCGGAACAGCATGCCCGCGGCTGAGGAGTAGGCACCCTTGGCGGCTGCGCCGCCCTCGGAGCCAGCCGCGCCATCGCCGTCGCCCTCGGCGGCCGCGCCCGAGGCGACCTCGATCGAGGCCAGCGCCGGGAACGCCGTCGCGAGGCCTTCGGTCCTCACGCTCTCCACCGTCTGCGGCAGCGTGAGTGCCGTGACCTTGTCGGCCACCTGGCCCTCGGCGACCTCGACGGCCTTGACCGTCGCCATGCCTGCGCCATCGCTCACCGTCTCAGGAACGACGAGCGCGCCCTCAAGCGAGCTGCCGTCCTCGAATCCGACAAGCACAGCCGCGCCATCGCGCACCACGTACCGCAACCCATCGGCAGCGAATTCAGTCCCTTCGCCGATTGGCTTTGTGTCCGCAGCAGCCTGCTCTCCCGGCGCCTCATCGGCATGCGCCGACGACAGGCCGCCGGCAGGCAGCATGGTGACAGCCAGCAGCATCGCCAGCACAACGGTGGCGATGCGGGCAATGAGGACGTTCCAAATTGCACATCCCACTTCGTCATTCCGAGGAGTAGCACATAACACACTCCCCCTCACAGCGTCATTTCGACCGGAGCCGCGAAGCGGCACAGTGGAGAAATCTCGCTGCGACGACGCAAGCCCACAGGCTCCGAGGACGCGCTTCCCTGTCGCTAGATTTCTCGACTTCGCTCGAAATGACGCAATGTGGGACGCTCGAGACGACGCAATGTGGGACGCTTGAGATGACGCCGATGAGGGCGCACTAATCCCTTTGACCATGTTCCTTCCCTTCCCTCGAATCCGACCGCGTCTATAGCGTTCGAATCCCGGGGAAGGTACAATGGTTCCCGCAGAGATCCTCCCGTATAGGCGGATCGAAGCCGCGTGCTGCTGCCCCCTCTTTGCTTGGTAGGCTTAGAGGCAGCCGCACGATACTCGGGCACTCGCCACCATGTGGGGAGTGCCCTTTTTCTTGCCTAAGAATATCCTAAATTGGGATATTAAAGCGTACGAATCCATTTTCATTCGCCCAACGTGATGTTTCACAGACTCTTCATACAGCAAATCAGCTCACAAATTCTTATTCCGCAGACTCCCGAAACCCTGCCATGCTTTTTATTATTAATAAAACTTGAACTGCAAAAATTGCCATTTATGGAGAGAAAAATATCCTGAAATGGGATAATTGCGCTCTCTCGCTATGCTCACGGCATGAATATCGAAAAGAATATGCGCATCGGACGAGCCCTCCACAAGCTGCGGGAGGAGGCTCATTTGACGCAATCAGAAGTCGCAGCCAAACTCGGCAAGCCGCAGTCGTTCGTCGCCAAGATCGAGTCCGGCGAACGCAGCCTCCACGTCGCCGAGTTCTTCGACTACGCACGCGCCCTCGACAGCGACGCCTACATAGTCCTCTGCCGCATCTCAGCTTATCTTGCCTTGGACGACTAGACCGCGTGCCTGTCGCGCTACATAGCGAATTAATATTTTAATTCGCTATCGGCACTATAGCACATACCCTTTGCTCATGGCAAATGACGAGCGAAGAATAACTCTTGGCAACAAGATAAAATCGCTGCGGGTCGAACAGGGACTCTCGCAGCGAAAATTCGCCCTCATGATTGATACGTATCAAGCCCACATTTGGCAAATAGAGACAGGCCAAATCAGCCCCACCGTAGACCTCCTCTGCCGCATAGCCGACGGCCTCGACGTCCCTGTAAAAGACCTCATCGACTTCTAACCCCCAACGCTCGACGATCGTTCGCAGCAAGATTCAGGCGGTAAGGCAGGTGGCGGGAACGACGTAGACGCCTTCGGGGGTGCGGCGCGCCATTGACGTGCGGCCAACAAGCACGGCAAGGAACTCCGGGTCATGATTGCGTGCCGCTGGGTTTTGCTGCGCCTTTTTCTTGAGACGCATGAGGCTGTCTACGCCCTTTTGCACCTTATCTTCGCTGAGCTTGATTTCGATGGCGGCCCAACGGCCATCGGTGAGCTCGATAATCGCATCCACCTCAAGGCCGTAGTCATCGCGATAGTAACAGAGCGACGCGTCCGATGTCTCGGCGCCGTCACATCGAACACGGTATTGACGTACTGTCGAGGAACGCGCAGAGCCGCTGCGACGGAGCGCTGCGCGCTCGCAGGCCAACCGCCGCGGCAAATGGCATCCGCCAACACGTCTACGCTGGTCTCGACCTGCTTTTCCTTGAAGCGACCCTCAAAAAAGCCCATACAGCGAGATAGCGCCATCTGAAAGCCCCGCCTCTACCAACGAGAGCGGGCGCATGCGAATGGATGCGATCCGACCAGCACCGCTATGGGAGACCTGCCCATATGCAGGCGTCGCCGAGCCAGTGAGAAGGTAGAGGCCAGCCTCGCTTCCATGCTCGTCGACCGAACGACGCACCGCATCGCGAACGGTAGGCACCTCCTGCCACTCGTCAATGAGGTGCGGATGGTCGCCCACAAGGGCAACGTGCAGGTCAGCCTCAGCAAGAGCGCGAACTGATGCATCGTCAAGATGGATGTCGCTCTGAGCGTGATTGAGCGCCGTCCACGTCTTGCCGCACCATTTCGGGCCATCGATCTCGACAGCGCCAAATATCGACAGCAGTGTTTCCACTTCATCGTCGACCAAGCGCGGAAGATAGCCTACGGGCGTGAGCATGTCCGGCTCGCTTTCTTTGGATTACCAAAAATACCGCCTCATTTTGCCAAAAAATACCGCCTGAAAGAATGCAAAGCGCCTGTTCAACGAGCTATGCGCTGCTTTTACATACAAAAATGGTGATACGAAAATGTAGAAAATAGGATGACTATGGATGTTGGTTTTCGTACGCCTGAAGGCGGCTTTGGGCTCAGTAGTCGTTGGCGGCGGGGGAGGAGAGCCAGGCTTGCTCGAATTCGGCGTAGGCGTCGGCGAGGACGGCCTCGCGAGCGCGGCGCATGAGGTCGAGCAGGTAGTGAAGGTTGTGGATGGATAGCAGGATGGCACCCAGCATCTCGCCCTGCTTGATCAAGTGCCGCAGGTAGGCACGCGTATGGTCGCGGCACGTGGGGCACGTGCACGCCGGGTCGAGCGGCCCGAAGTCGCGAGCATACTGGGCATTGCGCATGTTCATGCGGCCCGTGCTGCTGAATGCGGTGCCCATGCGAGCGGTGCGCGTGGGCAGCACGCAGTCGAACATGTCGACGCCCTGGCCCACCGCACGCACGAGCGTGGTGGGGTTGCCTACCCCCATGAGGTAGCGCGGACGTCCCGCAGGCAGCGCTCGCGCCACGTCGCCCAGCGTCTCGAACATCGTCTCGTGGTCTTCGCCCACCGAATAGCCGCCGATGCCAAAGCCGCCGAACGGCCGCCCGCCCGCGCCCGTCACCGGGTCGGGACCAGCGGCGATGACGCGCTGCTCGGCCTCCAACAGTCGCCTGATCGACTCGAGGCGCAGATCGAGATGCATGCCGCCCTGCACGATGCCGAACAGCGTCTGGTCGGGCCGCTTGTGTGCCGCCAGGCAGCGCTCGCCCCACGCCGCAGACCGCGCCACCGCGTCTTCGACGAACGAGCGCTCTATCGGATACGGCGTGCACTGATCGAGCTGCATGGCAATGTCAGCGCCGATGGCCTCTTGGATAGCCATGTTGTCCTCGGGCGTCCATCGAATGCGCGCGCCGTCATAGATGCTCACGAAGCTGACGCTATCGGCGTCGAGCTTCACCGTGTCGGCAAGCGAGAACACCTGAAAGCCGCCCGAATCGGTCAGCATCGGACCGTCGTAGTGCATGAAGCGGTGCACGCCGCCAGCTGCCTCGACAATGTCGATGCCCGGGCGCATCGCCAGATGATAGGTGTTGGCCAGCACCACCTGCGCCCCCAGCTCGCGCAGCTGGCGCGTCGTGACGCCCTTGACGGTCGCGCTCGTGCCGACTGGCATGAACATCGGCGTATGGAAGTCGCCGTGTGGCGTCGTGTAGGTCAGGGCGCGCGCGTAGCCAGAGGTAGCGTCAGTCGTGCAGGCAAACGTGGTGTCATTGAGGGTTGCGACCGCGTCACTCAGGGCTGCGGGCACTGCGGCTGCCGCTGCTGCAGTCGCGTCGGCAGCGGTCGCGCCGCCCGCAGGCGTCGGCATTGCGTCATGCGTCGTCTCGCTCATGGCTCTACCCCTCTATCTTGAGTCGGCCGGCCGTGCCCGGCGCATGGTCGCTCGCAATGGCATCGGCCAGCGCGGCAGCCTTGGCGTCCACGCCAGCCGCATCGATGTCGCAAACGGCGTTGCTGCAAAGGGCGCGCTCGGTGTCTTCCCACGCAACGGCCCCCGGCGCAATCGCCTCAACTGGGCTCGCGCACGCAGGCAGCGTCTCGCACCACGCGGCAAACTCATCGAACGAGCCGTGCTTGATGCTGTCGATGTCGAAGCCAACCGGGTCGAGCAGCCAGTCGGTCACCAGCCACGCGTCGGCCCCCAAGTCCATAAAGGCAAGGTCTTCCATCGTGTTGTTCCCCACCATGAGCACGTCCGCGCCGCCTACGCCCAGAGCCGCAAGGTTCTCGGCGTAGTAGGTCTGGCGCGGCTTGGCCGAGCGCGAGTTCTCATACGACGTGATGCGCGCGAAGCTGGTCGGGTCGACCCCCGCCCATTGCAGCCGATGGCGCACGGCCGCGGCCGGGAACATGGGCATGGTCGTCAGAACGAGCGGGTATCCCTTGGCTCGCAGCGTCTCGATGGCGCGCGCCGCCGCCGGATCGGCGCAGAACCCGTCGCCAATGTGTCCGAAGTCTTCCGCATAGAACTCGTTGGAGATGGCCCGCACGTCATCGATCGTATAGCCCGCAGCCGCCAGGCTGTCGTCGCCGTAGATGCGTTCAAACTCGCTCCAAAATGCCTCGGCATTCAGCTGCTCGCCCGCGTTCATCGCCATCGCACGCGTGCCGGCCTTGAGCGCCGTCAGGAACAGCTCGGGGTCGAGCCCGCGCGTCGCCGCAAACGCCGCAATGCGCTTGAAGTACGCAGCCATGAATTCGTCAAGGTCCATCGGCAGCAGCGTGCCGTCGAGGTCGAAGCAAATCGCACGGTAGCCCATCGAACTCCCTTTCAAACCAGCCCGCAGAATCGTCATGATAGTATAGCGCCTGTGAAACGAATGGATGGACAGAGCGAACGCGTGCTGCTGCATGCCTGCTGCGGGCCGTGCTCGATGGAGCCGGTGCGCGTACTGCGCGAGCGCGGGGCGGAGCCGCACATCTATTACGCCAACTCGAACATCGCACCGGCGGACGAATACACGCAGCGCCTGGCGACGCTGCGTGCCTGGGCAGACGACGAGCACCTTGCCGTCACGGAAGGCACGTATGACCCCGCCGCATGGCATGCCGCCACCGCAGGCGCCACCTCTCGCGAGGAGCGCTGCCGCGCCTGCTATCGCTTGCGCTTCGAAGAGGCCGTCATTTGGGCGTGCGAGCACGGGTACGACGCTGTGGGCACCACGTTGTCCGTCAGCCCCTACCAATATACCGACGTGATACGCGAGGAGCTGGAACGCGCCTGCGCGCAAGCGGGACTGCGCGCGGCATTCGAAGACTGGCGCCCCTACTACGACGAGGCGACGCGACGCTCGCGCGAGGCGGGCATGTACCGCCAGAACTACTGCGGATGCGCCCCAAGCGCCGCCGAGGCCGCACGCGAGCGCGCCGAGCGCAAGGCTGCGCGCGAGCGGGAACGCGAGCGCTGGCAGGCCGAGCACGCCGAAGAGCTGGCCGCGCGCGAAGCCGAGCTGGACGCCCGCCGCGCCGAGCGTGCCGCCTATGACCAAAAGCGCGCCCGCCAGCGAGCCATCCTCAAGGCCTTGCGCGACAAGGATGCCCGCGCGTAAACGGAGCCCGGCAGCTGAGCCGGACGCGCACGCAGCCCCGACGACACTGCGAACAGACAACCAAGGAACGCCATGAAGACTGCTGATTTTGACTACGACTTGCCCGGAGAGCTCATCGCCCAAGCGCCCGCAGACGTGCGCGATGCATGCCGCATGCTGGTGCTGTCGCGCGAGACCGGTGCCGTTGCCGACCGCATCTTTCGGGACATCGCCGAGTATTTGCGCCCAGGGGATCTGCTCGTCGCCAACGAGACGCGCGTGATACCGGCGCGGCTGCTGGGGCGCAAGCGCGGCACAGGCGGCGAGGCAGAGGTGTTGCTGCTGCGCGAGTGCGCCTCGCCTCTCGCGCCCGGGGCAGACCGGCCCGAGCTGCGGACCAATCGCGTGTCGTTCTGGGAGGCGCTCGTGCGTCCTGGCAAGCGCCTCAAGCCGGGTGCCGGGGCCATCGTCGACTTCGCCGACGCTGACGGGAACGTGGCCCTGTCGGCCGAGGTCGTCGGCTGGGCGAACGCCGATAGCGCTGGTGGAGCTGACGCCACAGGAGTGACTGGCGGCGCAAAGATCGGTGGGGCCGGCATCACGGGGGTGGCCGCCAGCCCCACGCCTGGGCAGCGCGGCGAGCGCATCGTGCGCCTGTCGACCGAGCTCGACAGCCTGGACGACGCCCTGCATCGTGTCGGGCGCGCGCCGCTTCCCCCCTATATAAAAGGATACGCCGGCAGCGAGGAGATGTACCAGACCGTCTACTCGCAGCGCGAGAGCTCGGCCGCGGCGCCAACGGCGGGGCTGCATTTCACGCCTGAGCTCATCGAGCGGCTGCGCGCAGCAGGCGTGGCATGGGAGACGGTCGAGCTGGAAGTGGGGCTGGACACCTTCCGCATCGTCGATGAGGAGAACGCCGAAGACCACGCCATGCACACCGAGCGCTACACCGTGCCCGAGCGCACCGTCGCGGCCATCGAGCGCACCAAGCGCGCAGGCGGCCGCGCCATTGCCGTGGGCACGACGAGCGTGCGCTCGCTGGAGAGCGCCGCGGCCCTCGCGCACGCCCAAGCCAGCGACCGGCTGCTGGTGCCGACCGAGCGCGCCGCCACCTCCCTCTACATCATGCCCGGGTATGACTTCCGCGTGGTCGACGCCATGGTCACCAACTTCCACGTGCCGCGCTCGACGCTCATGATGCTCGTCAGCGCCTTCGCGGGGCATCGCAACGTCATGCGAGCGTACGCGCATGCGGTCGCAAAGCGCTATCGCTTCCTCAGCTTCGGCGATGCCATGCTCATCGTATAACTGCCGTGAGCCGCGTAGGATACGCACACGCCAGCGCGGCTGGCGCGCCGGCAGCGCTGGTGTGCGCCAGCCGCATGATGGGGAAAACAACAAATGCGTGAAATTCGTTTATTCCGAGAATAAACAGGTTTTTTAGCGTATAGTGGAGGAGCCCATGAAGTTTGGGCAGCATGTGGACAATTCGCATGCTGGTTTTTATAGCCCCGCCATGGGGCTAGGAAAGAGGAAATACAATGGCAGAAGGTACTGTTAAGTGGTTCAACCCCGAGAAGGGCTACGGATTCATCTCTCAGGAGGACGGCGAGGATCTGTTCGTGCATTTCTCCGAGATCCAGATGGATGGGTTCAAGACTCTCGATGAAGGCGCAGCGGTGTCGTTCGACATCACCACTGGCCAGAATGGTAAACTGCAGGCTTCCAACGTCGTCAAGCAGTAGGCCCCTCGGTTCTATTGAATGATGCTACGGCCCCGCCACTCGCGGGGCCGTTTTTTATGCCCAAAAACGAACGGGGGGCGGAAGGAGCGTTCATTGTGCGGAAGCATGAGCGCCCCCAAGGCCCGCTCAAACTAAACGCTACCTCGACCCCCGCTCAAAAGGCTAGCTGAGCAGGCGCTTTGCTTCGCGCCAGGTGGGTAGCGCCTCGTCCATCAGCGCATGGAAGGCAGGTCCGTGCCCCGCGACACGCAGGTGGCACAGCTCGTGCACGACGATATACTCGAGGCATTGGGGAGGATAGAGGCAAAGTCGCGTGTTGATGCAGATACGCCCGGTCGACGGCTTGCAGCTGCCCCAGCGGCTCTTCATGTTGCGATAATCGATTCTGCCCGCCTTGACGCCGAGGCGCGGCTCCCACTTGGCAACCAGCATCGGCGTCGCCTGCTTCACGACCGCCAGCCACTCGCGCTGCTCCTCGGGCGTGGCGCGCTCTGCCTGCGCCTGCGGACCCGACCTGATGCGCGCCTGCGCATCCTTGATCCAGTTCTGTCGGGACAACACGAACTGGTCGATCGTCTCGCGACTGACGCGCTGCGGAGCGCTCACGATGACATGGCCGTCAGGTGGCCTCACATGCAGATTGAGGTTCTTCACCCGCTTGCGCGTGAGGGCATATTCGATGTCCCCCACCGTGTGATATGTCGTCGCCTGAGCCGTGATGATCTCACCTTCGCCTCGGTTGCAGCGCCCCGCTGAAAGCGCCCTTACCCGCGCGCTGCCAGCGCTATGGCATAGGCTTCGTTGCGCGAGATGGCAAACTCCTGCGCCAACGTCTTCGCGATGGTCTTTTGCGTCGCCCCTTCAGCGGCCAGCCCTTCGGCTCGCGCGCGAGCGGCAAGCGCCGCATCGGCAGCTGCCTGCGCCCCTTCGGCAGGTGCGGGCGCATCCACTACCAGGGCGATCTCGCCCTTGACGGGGTCGCCATGCCCCTGTGCACGCCGGGCAAACTCATGCGCCAGCGCGTTGAGAGGGCCACGCGCCACCTCCTCGTGCAGCTTGGTCAGCTCGCGGCACACTGCCGCCTCGCGATGCGGAAACGCCTCAGCGAGCGCCGCCAGGGCAGACGCGAGACGATGCGGGCTTTCGTAAAAGACGAGGGCGGCATCCAGCGTGCGCAGGCTCTCGAGCAGCGCGGCCTGGTCTGTCGCCTTGCGCGGAAAAAAGCCGCCGAAATAGTAACGCGGGCACGTCGTGCCGCTGGTGACGTACGCTGTGGCAGCAGCGCTCGCACCCGGTAGGACCTCGACGGCACCACCGGCATCGCGCACGGCGCGCACGAGCCGCAGCCCCGGGTCGGACACGCCTGGCATGCCGGCATCGGTGCAGTATGCGCATATCTCACCCGCCGCGATGCGCGCCACCACCTCGGACGCGCGCTCGGCCAGCATATTCTCATCGAGGCGCACCACCGACACGCACGCCGCCACATCGAGCGCGCGCAGAAGCTTGCCCGTGACCCGCGTGTCCTCGGCATAGACCACATCCGCCGTGCGCAAAGCCTCCAGCGCGCGCAATGTGATGTCGCCAAGGTTCCCGATGGGCGTGGGGACGACGACGAGCTTACCCGCGCGCCCCATCGCATCCCCCATCAGTCGATCCTTATGTAGACGCGCTCCTCCGCAGAGTCCTGACGGTCAATGCGCGGAGCGCCAGCCGCGCCCGCGGCCTCTGCGTCCTTTGCATCTGCTTGGAAGAACAGCGACCGATGCTCGCGCGCCTCTGCCTCCTTAGCAGCCAGGTTCGACTTGGCGACCGCAATCATCAGCTTGATGCGATTGAGCTGGTTGACCTCCGAGGCACCAGGGTCGTAGTCGACCGCGACGATGTTGGATTCGGGATAGCGACGGCGCAGCTCCTTGATGACCGACTTGCCCACGACGTGGTTGGGCAGGCAGGCGAACGGCTGCGTGCACACGATGTTGGGACACCCGGTGCGAATGAGTT
Source organism: uncultured Eggerthellaceae bacterium (assembly GCA_910585565.1). GTDB lineage: Bacteria > Actinomycetota > Coriobacteriia > Coriobacteriales > Eggerthellaceae > MGBC163016. Next base: position 9,825 of record CAJUFC010000133.1, read on the forward strand.
CGACCATCTCGGCGGTGAGCAGCCATCCCTCGCCCATCGAGTTGCACAGCGACAATATCTCGCTCGCATATTCGGCCAGCTCGTAGATGTCGGCTTGCACCTCGAAGCGCTGGCTACGGCGCAGAGCATCGCGCACCGGCTTGCGCAGGGCGCTGATGGCGGCCAGGCCGATGCGGCTGCCGAGTGCCGACTTCTTCGATTTGCCGATCTCGCGCTGGAAGATGCCGCCGGCAATGCCGAACAAGAAGAACTCGATGAGCCCGGGCACGACGACCTCGCAGCCCTCAGCCTCGATCTGCTCGACGATCTGGTTGTTGGCAGTGGGGTGGAACTTGACCAGGATCTCGCCCACGACGCCGACGCGGGGCTTGGTGCCCTCGCCCGCCAGCGGCAGCGTATCGAAGTCCTCCACGATGGCGTTCACCGTGCGCCGGAATTCGCCCAGGCGCACGCCTCGCTCGAGCTGGCGCTTGCATTCCGCCATCCAGTAGTCGAACAGGCGGGTGGCCGAGCCGGCCTCCACCTCGTACGGACGCGTGCGATACAGGCACATCATCAGCAAGTCGCCGTACTGCAATGCGAACATGGCCTGGTAGAGCATCGCTGGCGTGATGTTGAACCCGGGATTCACCTCGCCCAGGTCCTTGAACGACAGCGCAATGACCGGGATGTGGCCAAGGCCAGCTGCCTTGAGGGCCTTTCTGATAAGCGAGATGTAGTTGGTCGCGCGACAGCCGCCGCCTGTCTGGGTGATGAGGACGGCCAGCTTGTCGGTGTCATAGCGACCGCTCATGACGGCCTCCATGATCTGCCCCGTCACGAGAATGGACGGATAGCAGATGTCGTTGTTGACGTACTTGAGGCCCGTGTCCACCGCGCCCTGGTCAACCGACGGCAACAAATCGAGGTTATAGCCATAGCGATGGAAGATGGGCACCAGCAGCTCGAAGTGGAACGGCGCCATCTGCGGCGCGAGAATCGTATAGCCCTCGTCCTTCATTTGCTGCGTGAACTGCGGGCGCGCGAACTCGGTCGATTGCCCGCGCCGCTGCTCGATCTGGGCCGCGCGCGCAACGCCGTCTGCCTTCTCGGTAAACGACTCGGGCACGAGCGCATCGATGTTGTCCAGGTCGATGTGCGCCGCCGGGCAGCCCTGGCTCGCAGCCGCCTCTTCGCGCCTGAGCTCTGCCTCGCGGTCGGATTGGTCCTTGAGCGCGGCCAGCAGGCTGCGAATGCGGATGCGCGCAGCGCCCAAGTTGGACACCTCGTCGATCTTGAGCGTCGTGTATATCTTGCCCGCGGCTTCCAATACCTCTTGCACCTGGTCGACGGTCAACGCATCCAGCCCGCAGCCAAACGAGTTCAGCTGCACGAGGTCAAGGTCGCTTCTCTGCGTGCACACCTTGGCCGCAGCATACAGGCGCGTGTGGTACATCCATTGGTCGACGACGCGAATGGGTCGCTCCAGCTGGCCCAGGTGCGCCACCGAGTCTTCGGTGAGCACGGCCAGCCCGAACGAGGTAAGCAGCTCGGGAATGGCATGGTTGATCTCGGGATCTTGGTGATAGGGGCGGCCAGCCAGCACGATGCCGTGCGTGCCGGTCTCCTCCATCCACGCTAGCGTCTCAACGCCCTTGCGGCGAATGTCGCGCTTGAACGCTTCGTCTTCGGCCCATGCCGCCTCGACGGCTGCGTCTATCTCGTCTTTGGTGAGGGGCTTGCCAGCCACCTGCGCGACGGCCGACGCCGTAGCCGCAGCCGACGCCAGCTCCTCGAACAGGCGCTCTTTCAGCTTCTCCTTGTCGTGGTAGGGCAACCACGGGCTCACGAAGCGCACCGGCGAGTCTTGCAGCTCGTCGATGTTGAGCCGCAGTGCCTCAGGATAGCTGGCAACGATGGGGCAGTTGAAGTGGTTGCCTGCCGTCTCGTCCTCTTGCCGCTCCCATTTGCTGCACGGCATCCAGATGAAATCGGGCGCATCGTCGCCCTCTTTGGCCAAGAGGTTCATGATGTGGCCGTGGCTGAGCTTGGCCGGATAGCACACCGACTCTGACGGCATCGACTCGATGCCGGCCTCGTAGGTCTTCTTGGTGGAAGGCTCGCTGAGGACAACGCGGTAGCCCAGCTGCGTGAAGAAGGTGAACCAGAACGGGTAGTTCTCGTACATGTTGAGCGCGCGCGGGATGCCGACGGTGCCGCGCGTGGCTCGGTCTGCCGCCAGCGGCACATAGTGGTCAAACAGCCGCTTGGACTTCCATTCGAACAGGTTAGGCACGCCGGACGTTTCTGCGCCCACGCCGAGGGACTCTCCCTTTTCGCATCGGTTGCCCGTGATGAAGCGGCGGCTCTTGCCGGTCTGGGGGTCTTTGGCGAACTCGTTGACTGTCAAGAGGCACGAGTTCGAGCAGCCCTTGCAGCGCACTGTGCGATGCTTCGGGGCCAGCGCGCGTATCTCTTTCAGCGAGAGGAGGGTGCTTTGGGGGGCTGCGGCGGCTGCGGCGCTCGTGGCGGCCTGTTCGCCATCGGCGACTGCGCCGGATTCGCCTGCGGCGGCCACTGCGGCTCCGAAGCGGTCGCGAGCCAGCAGCGCTGCGCCATAGGCGCCCATGTTGCCGGCGATGTCCGGCCGCACGGCGTTGACTTCGGAAAGCTGCTCGAATGCCCGCAGCACCGCATCGTTCAAAAACGTGCCGCCCTGCACGATCACGCGCGTACCCACGTCATGCGGGTCGCGAATCTTGATGACCTTGAACAGGGCGTTCTTGATGACCGATATCGCGAGGCCCGCGGCGATGTCACCGACGGTGGCCCCTTCCTTTTGCGCCTGCTTGACGCGCGAGTTCATGAACACGGTGCAGCGGCTGCCCAGATCAACCGGGCTTTTTGCGTCCATCGCCGTCTTCGCGAAATCGGCCACACCCAGGCCCAGCCCGCTCGCAAAGCTCTCGATGAAGCTGCCGCAGCCCGACGAGCAGGCCTCGTTGAGCATGATGTGGTCGATGACGCCGTCCTTGACGCGCAGGCATTTCATGTCCTGACCGCCGATGTCGAGGATGAACTCCACCCCGGGCAGCATCTCTTGGGCACCGCGCAGGTGCGCGACCGTCTCGATCTCGCCCGAGTCGATCTGCAGCGCCTCGAGCAGCAGCCCTTCGCCGTAGCCCGTGACCGTCGCATGCCCGATGGTTACCAGCGCCTCTCCCGTCTGCGGGTCGCGCGGCAGCTGCCCATACAGATCAGCGATGGCGGACTTAGCGCACCCGAGCACGTCACCTTTGTTGGATTCGTAGGTCGACCACAGAAGCGAGCCGTCCTCGCCGATGAGCGCCGCCTTGAACGTCGTGGAGCCCGCGTCGATGCCCAGAAACGCCACGCCGCGATATGCCGCGAGGTCGCCGCGCTTGACGCGCTCCTGGTCGTGGCGGCTCCTGAATTCCATGAGCTCGGATTTGTTCGCAAATAGTGGCGCCAGGCGCACGACCTCGCTGCCCTGGATGTCGCCCAGCGACTCAAGCCGCGAAAGCACCTCAGGGATGGTCTCGGTCTTGCCCGCCGCCTCAGCGGCACCAGCGATGGCGCAGCCGCTCGCGACGAACAGATGGGCATTTTCGGGAACGATGATGGCGTCTCCCTCAAGGCCCAGCGTCTCGTAGAAGCGGTTGCGCAGCTCGGGCAGATATTGCAAGGGGCCGCCCAGAAACGCGACGTTGCCGCGAATGGGGCGCCCGCACGCCAGGCCTGATATCGTCTGCGTCACGACCGACTGGAAGATGGATGCAGCGATGTCCTCCTTGCGCGCACCCTCATTGAGCAGGGGCTGCACGTCGGTCTTGGCGAACACGCCACAGCGACTCGCGATGGGATAGATGGTCTCGTGGCTGCAGGCCAGCTCGTTCAGGCCGCCCGCATCCGTGTCAAGCAACGATGCCATCTGGTCGATGAACGCGCCGGTGCCGCCTGCGCACGTGCCGTTCATACGCTGCTCGATGCCGTTGTCGAAATAGATGATCTTGGCATCCTCGCCGCCCAGCTCGATGGCGACATCTGTCTGCGGGATGAACGACTCGACCGCGGTCTTGGACGCGATGACCTCCTGGACGAACTGCACGCCCAGCCACTGCGCCAGAAGCAGGCCGCCTGACCCTGTGATGGCGACTGTCATCTGCTCGGTTGGATACACCTCGGCCGCGGCGCGCAGCACCTCGATGATGGTCGCACGCACATCCGCATGGTGCCGCTGATAGATGGACCACAGCACCTCGTTGCGGTCGTCGAGAATGGCCAGCTTGACGGTGGTCGATCCGACGTCGATGCCAATATGCAAAGGAGGGACCTCGTCAGGGGTCAAGCTTCCGGACAGGGCGTCCGGACTATTCTTTTGTGGCATATGTCTTTTCCTTATACGTGTAAATGCGCTGCTCGTAGCTTTCGCGGCTGTCTCTTTTTTCAGAAAGCTATTTTACAAGGCGGTTTCAACATTGTACAGGCGATAGGCGCAACCCCCACATTACAAGTTCCACGCTATAAATGCCCAGCGTACGATGTTGAACTCGCGCACTTCCCACTGCCCGTCAGGCAGAGGCGTCGCCCGCTCGGAAACGTAGTTCTTCAGACGGGCGCACTCGTCTGGCGTAGCGTCTTTGAGGCGCACGGCGGCATCGTCGACGATGGCCGCGATGGAAGGATATGATCGCTCTTTCCCGTAGTCGATGTAGCTGAGCTCGGGATGAAAGCCCTTCTGCCACAGGATGTCCACGAAAAATGCCGCGTCGAGGTGCCCGTATGCCGGGCGGCCCGCCGCTTCCAGCAGCGCATCGCAACAGCGCGGCGAGCCATTGGTGGAGACGGTGGCCGCACACCGGCGACAAGCCGTCGCCGTGAGCTTGTCGATGGCGTCGCTCAGGTTCGCTACAGCCATCGAGCGCGAGGCGTACGCCACATCCACGCTCTTGGGCGCAACGCCAGCAGCCGCCCAGTCGTCGTCCCACGCCATGACGCGCGTCTCGAAAGGCAGCGCATGGCCCACCTCTTGCTCCACCTGCTGCACCTTCGCGCGAGCGACCTCGATCATCTGAGGCGAGAAGTCGGCGCAGAGAACCGGGTGTCCCGACCGCGCCAGCTCGATGCCGATGGTACCCGTGCCGCAGCCCATGTCGAACACGCGCTCGTCCGCCTGCAGACCCAAGAGCTCGACAAAACGCCCTGTATAGGGGCTGCGCTTCTCATGGTCGAACGTGTGGGCCCGCTCGTCCCAAAACTCGCTAGAGTCGGGCCTGTGCCGCGCTTCTTGCAGCTGCCTCCAGCTGGCCGCGAAGTCGATGTCGGTGTAGGGGTTCATGGCATGTTACCTCCGCATCAGCATGTCGCCAGCTACGCCATCGGACAGCGCATCGCCCTTGAGCGCACGCAGTAGCGCCACGCCAAAATCGAGTGCCACGCCCGGACCTGACGCCGTAATGAGGTTGTCGTCGACAACGACCGTCGGCCCTTCGACGTAAGCGCCCTGCGGGAAGCCGCCCTCGCAGCCGGGATAGCATGTCGCCGTGCGGCCCGCAAGGAGCCCCAGATCAGCCAGTATCATGGGGCCGGCACAGATGGACGCCACGAATCGACCGTCCTGCATGAACTGCGCAAGCGCACGCCGCACCGGCTCGCACGCACCCAGATTCTCGACCCCCACCGACCCTCCGGGCACGACGAGCATGTCGTAGTCGCTGAGGTCGATATCGTTGATGGTGCCCTCGGCCTCCACGATGATGTTGTGGGCCAACACCACCTTGGGCCCCATGACGCTGATGATCTGGGCGTCGACGCCGCCACGCCTCAGTATGTCGATGGGCGCCAGAGCCTCGATCGGCTCGGTTCCGTCTGCTATGAGCATGGCTACCTTGTTGGACATCGTCTTTCCTTTCGCTATCGCACGTCTCTGACGCGTTGATTCGCCTCTGACGCGCAGATTTGTCTGCATCCATTTTGTCATTAAGATTTTACGGAGGCGTAGGCAACTTTCGCGCAATGCTGGTATCTTGTTTAATACATGAAAACAATGAGGACCGTGCGTGCCTACCGGGCTTTGATGGGAGGTTTTGATGTCGGGGAACACCTCGAACGTCGTTGAATACGATTTCTCTCGCGATGCGATCGCGAGACGTCAAGCCAACTCGTCTGACCTGTCCGCAATGCCCCAAGGCGGCCCTGAGCCCGTCGATGCCGCATTCCCGTCCAGCAGTGGCCCGTTGCCGGCAACCGCATCCAACAGTGGACCCCTGCCAGTCATCAATGGCGCTCCTGCGGCTGCGCAGGCCACTAGCCCTGGTCCCGCACGCGCCGTTCCAGCCCACGCGGGCGGCCCCAGCAAGGGAAAGCAGCGGCCCCAGCGCAACATCATGCCGCTCGTCGTCATCATCGGCGTCATCATCGCAGCCCTCATCGGCACCGGCATCTTCTTCGCGTTGGCTCCCGTTAACGTGACAGTCAATGGGCAGCAGGTGACCGTCGGAGGCGAGCGCACCTTGGACGACGCCTTCATCGCAAGCGGCGTATCCGTCAAGCCAGGCAACCTGATTGCCGTTGATGGCTCTGTTCTCGAGTCGGGTGGTGGCAACAAGTTCAGCGCCACCGTCAACGGCGCCGACGAGTCCGACGCAGCGCGTCAGCTTTCCGAAAGCGACGAAATCGTGTTCACCGACGGTGCCGACGTTGAGGAAGAGTCGACCGTCGTCGAGGAGCCGCTGCGTTATGGCGCGGTCGTCGAGGGAACCGGTGCCGTACACGTCATCGAGGGCGCTGGCGCTGACGGCATCAAGGGCATCAAGACCGGCTCCATCTCGGGACTGACCACCGAATCCATCATCCAGCAGCCCACAAGCGTCACCTGCAAGCACTTTAATATAGATACTGGCGGCGACAAGGTCATAGCGCTGACCTTCGACGACGGCCCTCAGACGGCCTACACGAGCCACATTCTCGACATCTTGGCTGCCAACAACGCAAAGGCCACCTTCTTCACGGTCGGTACCTGCATCACCGGCGACAACATCGGCGTCGTGCAACGGGCACAGGCCGAAGGGCATCAGGTGTCGACGCATACCTACGACCACGCAGACGGCAGCGGCCAAGGCGTTAATTTGGGCTACATGTCCGACGAGGAAATCGTGGCCGAGGTCGAGAAGGGCTACGAGTGCATCGAGGCGGCGACCGGGTCTCCCGCTAACCGCGCCATCCGCACCCCCGGTGGCAACTTCGGCGAGAACGTCATCGTCAACCTGCAGCCGCTCATCACCTCCGAAATCGGTTGGAACATCGACACCCACGACTGGCAGCGCCCCGGTGCCGCCACCATCGAGTCGAGGATTCTGGCTGCCCAGCCCGGCAACATCGTCCTCATGCACGACGGAGGCGGCGACCGCAGCCAAACGGTGGAGGCGCTCAGGAGCGCCCTGCCCAAGCTGGCAGCACAGGGCTACCGCTTCGTGACGGTCGACGAGCTTTTGCAGTACGCCTCGTAGGCGCCAGGCCCGCACGGGCTGGCGCTTCGCTTAGCGCCCCACGGACGAGCTTCCTGAGCGCAACCAGCATCCTGCCCGCCGGCCTCACTCGCCAAGCGCTTCTGATGCCTCCAGCCACTCGCTTTCCAGCTGCGCTATGCGCGCCTCCAGCTCGGCGATCTGTGTCTGGTGGGCCATGAGCGCTTCATAGTCCGAGGGGTCAACACGCTGCGTCTCTGCACGCAGAGCCGCCATCTTCGCATCGGCGGTGGCCATTTTCTTCTCATGAGACGCCAGCAGCTTTTTTAGCCGCTGCCGCTCGCTGTTGGAGAGCTTGGCAGCGGGCGGCACCGCCGTGGTGCCTGTATCCGCCTGAGACGTGCCTCCATCCGCCCCTCGTACGCCCGCTGATGCCTTTTCTGCTGCGGCGTTTTCGCGCTCGTTGGCAGCGACCAAGCGAAGGTACTCGTCCACGCCTCCCGGCAGATGCCGCAACGTGCCGTTCAGCAACGCATACTGGTCATCGGTCACGCGCTCCATCAAGTTGCGGTCGTGCGTCACCAGCAAAAGGGTGCCCGGCCAGTCATCCAGCAAATCCTCCAACGCCGCCAGCATGTCGACGTCCAAGTCATTCCCAGGCTCGTCGAGAATCAGCACGTTCGACTCTTCCATGAGGATCATCATGAGGGCCAGCCTGCGTCGTTGGCCACCTGACAGGTCCCCGATGTACTCGTTGAGATCGGCGGCGCCAAAGCCAAGATCTTCGAGCAGCTGTGATGGCGTCATCTCCTTGCCGCTGGCCATGCGGCGGCGCGAATAGCGCGCCACCAGCTCTCTCACGCGATCGCGATCGAACTCGGCCAACGACTCGAGCCGCTGCGACAGCATCGCAAAGCGCACGGTCGATCCTATCTTCACGCGGCCCGATGTCGGTGCAAGCGCCCCGCGCACAACATTGAGCAGCGTCGTTTTGCCAGCCCCGTTGGCACCCACGATGCCGATGCGGTCCCCTGGTCCAATAATCCAATTAACGCCATCGAGGACAGGGGCGGCATCATCGAACGACACGCTCACCTCTTGCAAGTCAACGACATCCTTGCCGATGCGCGCCATAGCCATGCGCTTGAGCTCGGGCGGGTTGCGCAGCTCGGGAACGTCCGCAATGAGCTCGCGCGCGGCTGCAACGTGGAACTTGGGCTTGGTAGCACGAGCCCGCGCCCCGC
>CAJUFC010000134.1 GCA_910585565.1 uncultured Eggerthellaceae bacterium
AGCCGCCAAACACATAGCCCACGCGCTTCACATCCAGCACGCCCGGCACGGCAGCGGCATCCACATACGGATCGTCGCTCGTCACCACCGTGGTCCAACGAGCCACGTCGCCGCCATCGTCTCCCCAGCCGAGAATCAGCCCGTCGCCCGCATCGAACGTGACGCGCCACTCTTCTGCGTCACCGCCAACGGCGGTCTCGGTCGCCTTCCATTTCGCATACAGCGTCAGGTCGGCCTGCACCACGCCGAGCGCAAAGTTCCACGGGGTCGCCAGCGTGGCGTCTGCATACCAGCCAACGAACGTGTAATCGGTGCGCACGCCGCCGTTCGTGACGCTAGCCCGCACCGGGTCGACGTCCGGACGCGTCACCGTGCCGCCGCGCACCACCAGCTGCGTCAGCGTGCCCACATCGACACCGCCGTCACCGGCACCCGCGAACACGCCGCCGTTCGCATCGAACGTGACCGTGTGCTGGGGAATGGCCTCCCACTTGGCATGCAGCGTGAAGCTCGCGCCTACCTTGCTGCCAAATTGGTACGGCTGCGTGCACGCCTCGTCGTAGTACCAGCCGCCGAACTTCCAGCCGCCTGGCGCCGCCGCTGCGTCCTCGGCATGCACCGGGTCGGCCGGCCGCGCCACCGTCTTGCGATCGGGCACCTCGACGTGCTTGTAGCGTGGGCTGCCTGCCTCGTCGAACCACGCGTTCTCGCCCGCGTCGAACGTGACGGTGTGCGTCGGCGTCGCGTCCCACTTCGCCCAGAACTCCTGGGTGTAGCCAGGCGCGCCTGCGCCGTAGCTGAAGCGGTCGACCTTGACGACCTTGTTGCCGCGCTCGTCGAACCACCCGATGAACGAGCCCGAGAGCTTGTCAGACTTGATCATCCGGGCGTCAGGCAGCGCCAGCGTAGCATCCATCGGCTCGCCGCCACCGAGATAGTAGTCGCCCTCGTAGACGAACTCGTCGCTGGCGTCGCCCTCGGGCGCGTCCCCAAACTGGCCGCTGTCGTAATTGGGCGCGTATCCGCTCACGCCGTAGCTCTCGGCGTTGTCGATGACGGTATTGCCGTACACCATGTGCAGCACCACGTCGCCCACCGCATGCGGCTCGATCCACGTCCACCCCGCGTACAGGGTGATGGTGTCTTTGACGGTGTCCGTATCGAAATACCACGGCTGCGTGCACGCCGCGTCCCTGAACCAGTAGTGCAGGGTGCCGTCCAGCATCTTGCCGAACGTGCGGCCCGGCCAGTCGGGCGTCACGCTGGGCATGTCGATGGGCTTGTCGTAGTTGGCGCTCACCAAGGTCGTCGGCATGGTGCCGCCGTTGGGGTCGAACGTGACGTACAGCCCGGTCTGCGTCCACAGGTTGACGCCGACAAGGCCCTCGGACCCCGTGCCGTCGGTCGGGTCGTGCAAAGCCGTGCTCGGCACGTCCAGGTTGACGCCCACGAGGCCGTCCGCCGCGCCCGAGCTGCCCGGCTTGCCGGGGTCTCCTGGCGTGGGGTTGTCCGGGTCGGTGCTTTCGGCCGGCTGCTGCACGGTCACGTTGACGCCGACCAGGCCGAGCGAGCCTTCGCCCGCAGCCGGGTCCTGCTTGGCCGTCTCGGGAATGGTGACGTTGACGCCCACGAGGCCGCTTGCCCCATTGCTGCCGAGCGCCGGCCCCTCGCCAGGCGTCGGCTCCTCGGCCGGCTGCTGCACCGTGACGTTGACGCCCACGAGGCCCTGCGAGCCTTCGCCGGAGCCGCCGCCCTGCTGCACGGTGGACGGAGCGTCCAAGTTGATGCCGACCAAGCCGTCGGTGGTCTGCGCCCATGCCGCAGCGGGCAGCGCACCGACGCCCGTCAGAGCGAACGCCATCGTCAGCACCACCGCCATCACCAGCGATTGCCAGCTGCCTGCGCCCGAGCGGCCGCGGCCGCCGCAGGCGCGCATGCCAGCAGTGCAGCGCCTGCTTTCGGCAGCGTGCCCGCCAGCAGCAGCGCCCGCGCCCCCTCTCCTTTGCCTATATGTCCTTAAGGTAGACATGCGCCTGTCCCCTTACGCACCCCAGCCGCTGAACGTTACCTCGGGAACCTCCTGCTGCGCCGCAATGGCGTTGGCCGCGTTCGCGTCATAGGTGCTGCCGAAGCGCGCCGAATAGCTCACGAGGTCCTGGCGCTCGACCGCGAAGGTGAACATCAGCCTCACCAACGGCACCTTCTGCGTCTGGTTGTACTGCCAGCCGTCGTTGTAGCTGGCCTCGTCCGCAACGCCGCTTTCCGTCTCGCGCGTGGCGTTGTCGATCATCGTCTGGATGGTGCCCAGGTTGAAGTCGCACTTGCGCAGGTCAAGCCCGTAGTAGAACTTGAAGTCGACGTACTCGGGGTTGTCCGCGTTCTTCTTGCTCTCGAGCGCCTTGCCTGCCGCCGCGTCGTCAGCCGAAGTCAGGCCCTGCTGGACGCCGCCCACGGTAAGGCCCGGCATCTTGAGAGTGAACGCCGCCAGGTCGTTTTCGCCCTTCGCAGAGTCAGCCCCGTGGGTATTCGGGTCGTCGAACAGCTTGTTGTCGTCATTGGCCAGCCCAAAGCCAAAGTAGCGGCGCGAGTCGGTGTTGAACGTGCCCGGCGTCTGCTGACTCGACTTGTCATAGTCATCCACCGTGGTGGTGGGGCTTACCCAGAACACGCGCGAGTTGTAGATGTCCTCGTAGCGGTCGCCTGCGGTCTTGCCCGTCACCGATGCGTTCGCGCTCTGGTTGGGCACGCTGAGCATCTGCTCGCACAGGCCCGCCTCGCCCTCGGCCGCCGTCTCGATGCCGGTGACGCCAGCGGTCCAGCTCGTCTGGTTGCGCTCGGCCTCATCCACCACGGCATCCTTCACGTCTGTCGCGGTGACACCGGTCAGCACCAGGTTGTGAGTCGACTCGCGCACGGTGAACTTCGCCTCGGTCTCGAGGTGCTTGCGCGGGTCGCTGCCGACGACGTAGGGCTCATCTCCCGCCAGGAATACGCCAACCGGCGCCGTCACGTTGATGATGACGGGAGTGAAGTTGAGCCACAGCACGGTGGCGCCGTCGGCCTTGGTGCCTCCCGCGCCGTCGCCGTAGCCCGCGCCCGGCACCGTCTCGCCGGTGATGGCCACCTCGCCATTGTGCGGCGAGCCGCTGTAGAGCAGGTTAGTCTTGGCGCCCGTCGTGCCGTAATCGACGGTGGTCTTGGAGCCGTCGGCGCCCGCCACGGTGCTTTCCATCACGCGGAACGTACGGTTGGTGGCCGCATCCTCCACCATGAGCGAGTTTTTGCCCGTATCGCCCTTGCCGGCGCTCGACGTGAGGTACCAGCCCTCGTAGGTGTAGAAGTTGGTGCGCTTCTCGTACGGCTGGTCGCCCGGGTTTTTGCGCGGCACGTCGATCGTGTCCCAGTAGCTCCAACGCTTCTGGGCCTCATACCAGCCCGCCTCAGCGCCCGACATCTCGCGCCAGCCATAGCGAGTCGGGTCGGCGCCGCTCGTGACGAGCTCGATGCTGCCCGTCGTGACCGCCGCGGCAGGCAGCCGCAGCGTCACGTCGTAGGTGCGAATCTCCCACAGCGCCTCCCAGGTCTCGGTGGCGTATCCGCCCTCCTCCTCGCTCAGCTTGTCCAGCTTGTTCTGCTCGTCCAGGCTCTCCCACGCCAGCACGTGGGACATGCCCGCCGGCGTCAGATAGAAGCCGGTCGTGCGCGCCGCCGTGCCGTCGCCGACCGTGTCGGTGCCGTTGCTCTCGTAGTAACGGATGTAGATGTCCTTGGGCGTGCCGTCAGCGTTGCGCGTGCCCCAGCCCAGGAAGCGGAAGCCCGTGCGGCTGATGGACGTGAACTGCGGCGTCTGCGCGCCCGCCGACGCCGAGCCGTCGATCTTGCTGCCATCGAGCTTCACGTAGCCGGCACCTGGCACGGTGCCTGCAGCCGAGCCCGCCGTCAGCTCGTCGGGCTTGTAGCTCGCCTGCACCGTGTGATCGGAGTGCGCCAGCTCGTCGTACACGAACAGCCCGCGGTCCTTCCAATACTCAATTGTCTGCTGGTCGCCCTTGACGGCCAGGCCGTCGGTCACGGTGCCGCCCTTGTCCGTGTCGGCCTCGTGCGGCTGCTGCGTCCCCAGAATCACGTTCACCTGGCCGACGCGCGTCCACGCGCCGAACATCGTGTACTTGTTGGTCGTGGGAATGTAGGTGCCGTTCGCCACGTCCTCCTTGTTGGTGGTGTCCCAGCTGCCCGGCCATAGGCGATTGGCCAGCGCGCTCGAGAACTCGGTGTGAACGTAGTAGTTGTCGGCGCCGCTCGGCAGGTTGCCCGGCACGTCGATCTTGTCTTTGGTCCAGCCGACGCACGCGAACCCATCGAGTGCCGCATCCGGCAGCGTGTAGTCGAGGTTCTTGGCCTCCACGCACGAGAGGTCCACCTCGTGCAGCGCGCCGCCCACGCCGTCCGAGCCGCCCGTGTAGCTCCACGTCTTGCTGCCCTCGTCGTAGGTGGCGTTCGCCTGGATGACGTCCCGCGCGCTCGGGTGCACGAAGTACGACGACTCCGGCGTCTCGGACATGTAATACGGGTCGCCCGCTTCGTTGGTGGCCTTGGTGGCCGTCACGTCGTAGTCGATTTCATACATCTTCGGCTTCCAGCACGCCACCAGCTGGGCGTTGCCGTAGGCTCCCGCCGGGAACTCGAACTGCTTGGCCGCCGGGTCGTTGGCCACATCCCCGTTATACCACGCGCCCTCGGCGTTGCCTTGGTCGCTGGCACTGCTCATGTTGCCCGCGTTCGCCCACTTCCAGCCCGCAAACCAGAAGCCCGCGCGCTTCGGCTCGGCTAGCGCAGTGGGGGCGACCGAGGTGGTGTAGCGGTCCGTGTAGGTGTACACGCCGCCGTTTTGCGTGGTGCTGCTTGGCGGCGTCGGCCACTGGTCAACGTCGCTCACGCCGCCGTTGGGGTCGTACGTGATGGTGTACAGCCGTCCGGTCGGCTTGGGCGTGATGCGCCACTGCTTCGTGTAGTCGATGGTGGCGCTCTGTACCGACGACAGCTCTTGTTGCTGCACCCAGTTTTCGCCATCCTTGTATTCCAGCACCCAGTCGCCCTTGTGCTCCCAGCCGTTGTTGGGCGTCATCTCAACGGTGCAGCCCGTCTGCCCCGCGCCATTCGCGAACGTGAACCGCTGCCCGTTGAACGAAACCGTCGTCTGGTTGTTGTCGCCCACGGTGGCGTCGGTGCCGATGGTCATCGTGTTGGCGTCGTCGCCCTCGCCCCACGTGACGTTGTCGTTGCCATACCCCGGCGCCGTCTTGCCGCCAACACTACCCCGAGGCAGGTTGAAGGTGACGCTGATGTCGTTGGGGATGAGTTCAGCCGAGACGGTCGAGTCAGCCCAACCCATGGTGAGGGTATTGGTGGCTGCGTCGTAGGTGGTACCTGTGCCTGTGACGGTGACTTTCTTGAAAGAATAGCCGGCGGGAGGAACCAGCGAAACTTTTTCGTGCGACCCTAGGGTGGAGCTAGACCCAAGGGATGCGCCCGTGGATACCGCTACCATAGTGATGGGGCCCTCAGCGGAAGGAGCAGCAGTCAGTCTGTTTGTCGCTTTTCCAAACGACGCATAAAATGCAGCGCCTTGCCAGAAGGGATATCCCGTGGCATTAGCATCCGTGCCAATAGGCTGACCATGAGCACTGGCACTAATCTGACGACAACGAACTTCTCCCATCCCGACTCCATCCTTCGGAACAAAGAGAAGTGTTCCACGCTGCCAGTACCCAAAGTCCCTACGCCAACACCAGCCCGAACTGTACATCAAGCATGTTTTGCCATTGTAATTAGTTACCACTTGGAAATTTGTCTGATATAACCCACTCGTGGATCCCGTAGGCCTATTCTGCGCGAGAGGACTCCCATTTGCCGAATTCACAACGGTTGCGGGAGAGGGGAGATCTCCCGAGGATGGCCGCGCCGTGGACTCTTCGCCAAAGTAATATGCGTCGTAGTAGGGGCTAGTTATCCAACGAATGCCCCAGCTACCAACTGCTCCTATCTCGGAGGGAATATTGCTATAGTAGGTGCCATTGAATACGCTCACTCCGGGAGGAACGGCATAGGCGGCTATGCCGACGTCATCGGGGCCCTCCCCTTCGCTGACAGTCTGGCTGTCTTCTGTCTCGACCGCGTCGTCTCCCTCCTGGGCTGGAACCTGCATATAGGCGCCTGCCGGAGAGTTGGCGAAGGCGTCCGTGCCGACGAGCGTGGAGGGGCCAACCTGGGCGTCCTCGAGGGAGGCGCAGTCGGCGAAGACCTCGCCGCCGATGTAGGTCGTGCCTTCGGGAATCGTGACGGATTCAAGAGCCGTACCTTTGAAGGCAGCGTAGTCGATGGTCTTGAGGGTGGAGGGCAGGCTCACCTCTTTCAGGTTGGTGCAGCCTGCGAATGCGGACTCGCCGATCGAGGTTACGCCCTCCGGTATCGTGACGCTCGCGAGGAACACGGCTCCCTCGAAGGCATTGGGCTCGATCTGCGTCACCTGGTAGGTGACGCCGTCCACCTTGGCGTAGGC
>CAJUFC010000135.1 GCA_910585565.1 uncultured Eggerthellaceae bacterium
CGCGGCTTCGAAATGCTTGAAAGCCAAGATGGGGCATCACAGAGGCAAGATGGCGGAGGAGTAGGGATTCGAACCCTAGATACCGGGAACGCCGGTATAACGGTTTTCGAGACCGCCGCCTTCGACCACTCAGCCACTCCTCCGAAAGCTACCGCTATCTGCTGTCATGCGATCAAAAAGTGGCGGAGAGGCGGGGATTCGAACCCCGGATACGCTTTTGGCGCATACACGATTTCCAATCGTGCTCCTTCGGCCAGCTCGGACACCTCTCCGCGTCTGTAGGCCGCATGCATGCGAAGCAGCAGTTGAATAGTATAGCGCACTTTGCCAATCATTCATACGTTTTCATCGAGATCAAAAGAGCGAGGGAGTCGTGATGGCTCCCTCGTTGGTCTTGGTCTTCAAATGGAGTTTGGCACCAGCCTGGGGTCGCCGCGTGGGTTGATGTGCCCTCTGCGGGAGCCTGCAGGAGGTCTCCGCGTCGGACGCGCCCTGGCGCGGTCGGCCCCGGCCGCTTCTCGCTTCATGGACCTCGCGTCCGGAAGGGGCCGGGCCTACCAAGCCGGCCTCCTTCCGGGGGAAGGATAAGGTCTCCGCGAGCGTCGGTTCGGGCGGCCAAAACGCCCTACGTGGCTATCACTCTCGTGCTGCCACCGTCACCTGGAGGCGGGTGATCGGGCGCTCGCCGTCGAGGTCGGCGCGGACGCCGAGCTTGTCCGCCGGTATCGACATGCCCAGCTCGAGCGGCAGGCGCTCGCTGGGGTCTGCGCCCTGCCAGAGCTCGTCGAAGGCGGTGCCGGCGTAGCCGAAGGCCGCTATGCGGTAGACCGCCCGCTCGGCCTCCGCGAGCGCGTAGGCGCTCCTCCACGCCGTGCCGTCGGCGTCGCCCGCGAGGGCGAGCCCGATCGGCGCCGCGCCGGGCGCGTCCGCCAGCAGCGTGAGCCGGGTCGAGGCGAGCGCGCCTCTCCATGCCGCGAGCCGGTCTGCCTCCGAGGCGCCGTCGGGGAGCGCGCCCTCCGGCAGCTCGAAGAATCCCTCGAGCTCTGCCTGCTCGCTCCGGAGGGCGAGGGACTCCACCTCCACGGGGCGCACCGTGCGGCTCTTGAGCGCGTACTCTCCCATGGCGGGCGCCGTCACCTTGCCCGTGCCCGCGTCCACCGCGAGGCCGACGCTCACCGGCACGGTCACGTCCAAGCGCAGCGACCAGTCGGCATAGATGGTGGCGTCCGCATACACCGCGCTCATCGGGTCCCACGCATCGCCCAGCACCACGCCGCTGGTTCCGCCGCCAGCGCCGTCACCTGGGTCGCTCTCTGCAGCCAGGCGCCAACCAGCAAACTGCCAGCCAGGCTGCTTCGGGTCGGCAGGCACGTCTTCCGGCGCCACCATGGCACCCTCCGTCACCTTCACCTCGATTCGCGTCAGCGGGTTGCCTTCGTCGTCCATAGCGTCAAAGCGCCCGCCGTTGGCGTCAAAGGTAATCGTCAGCTTCGGTTTCTCGCGCCAGCCGGCATACAGGGTCAGGTTCCCCGTAACGGGCGCAGCGAAGTCGTAGACGCCTTCTGCCCCGGCAGCCTCAGCCGCCTCGGCGCTCACGTACCAGCCGACAAAGTCGTACGCCGTGCGCGTCGGATCGGCCGGGCGCGTCGCCATGGCGCCCTCGCGCACCTGCTGTCTGCCCACGGTGCTGCCGCCACGCGAGTCGAAGGCGACCAGATAGCTCGTCACCAGCTCGCCTGGCACGCGCTTCCATTTGGCGTAGATGACCGTGTCGCGCTCGATGGGCGTCGCGAAGTCGAATGGACGCATGCACAGGGGGTCGGCATACCAGCCATCGAACTCGTAGCCGCTGCGCGCAGGATCGGCCGGGCGCGTGGCCGTGCCGCCTGTGCCCTTGTCGACGTACTGAGGCTCTATTGACGTGCCGCCCAGCACGTCGAACGTCACTGTCCAGTACTCGCCGTCAGGCGGCGGCAGCGGCTCCCACTTCGCCCAGAACTCGCGCATGCCCTCGTCGTGGCGGCTCACATACTCGACCGGCTCGCCCACGTATCCGGCATCAGCGTCATAAGCCGCATGCCAGCCCGCAAACGCATAGCCAGTGCGCGTCGGCGTCGGCAGCGTCATGCCCTTGCCGACCTTATAGCTCGTGCCGAGATAGCCGCCATGTTCGTCGGTCCCAGGCTGATAGTCCGCCGCATCAGGCAGCATCGCGTCCTCGCCCATCAGATGCAGCCGCAAGTCAGCCAGCTCGTATTCCTCCTCCACCCAGTTCGCGAACAGAGTGAAGTCACGGTATACCGGAAGCGCGAAGTCGTAGCGCTCGGTGCACGCGGCATCCAGATACCAGCCCTCCACGCGCCAGCCATCCCGCGTCGCAGCCACCGGGTCGGGCTCGTCGACAGCGGCACCGTCAAGCACCGTCATGCTCTTGCCGCCCGTGCCCCCGTTGGGGTCGAACGTGACGGTATGCGTCGTCGCCACCTCGAGGCGAATGCCGAAAAGCCCGCTTGCCGCGCGCGTGTCGTCGCCCGGCTCCACATAGGCCTGCTGCGGCACTTGCAGACGAATGCCCACCAGGCCGTCCGCCGAGCGCGTGTCATCGCCAGGGTCGACGAACGCTTGCGAGGGCACCTCGAGGCGGATGCCGAACAACCCCTCCGCAGCACGCACGTCCGTGCCGTCGCCAGGGTCGACGAACGCCTGCTTGGGCACCTCGAGGCGAATGCCCAACATGCCCTCGGCCGCGCGCGTCTCCTCGCCCGTCCCTGGATCGATGTATGCTTGCGAGGGCACCTGCAGGCGCAGCCCCAGCATGCCGCTCGTCGAGCGAGTGTCGTCTCCCGGCTCGGCAAACGCCTGCTTAGGCACCTGCAAGCGCAGCCCTACGAGCGCATCTGCCGCACGCGTGCCGTCCCCTTGATCCACGAACGCGCTCGCCGGCACCTCGAGGCGCAGCCCCAAGTCGCCTGCCGCCGTCCGCGCGAGTGCCGTCGCAGGCACAAGGCCCGCGACGAGCACGCACGCAACGATGAGCGCGACCAGCTTTTTCATATATGTCAACAAAGCGTGCATCGGATCTTCTCTTCTCGTCCTAGCTCGCGCTCCCAACTGTGATTACGACGTCATCGGGCAGCCCCATCGCGCCTGCATCCACGCCAGCACCGGCGGCCTCGTCAGCTCCGCGAGCCGCGTAGTACGAGATGCCAGGGTTGCGTGCCGCAGCGAACGTGAACTTCACGCGCAGCAGAGGCTGGTCGAACGTCGAGTTGTACTCAAGTGTGCCGCGGCTGTTGTCGATGATGTCCTGCAGGCCCGTGAGGTCGAAGTCGCAGCGGCGCATGTCGAGCCCATAGTAGAAGCGATAGGTGGAGGCGCCCGAGGCATCGTCATGCTTCACTAGCGCCAGGCCGTCCTTCTCGCCACTTTCGTAGTTGTCATGGCGCCTCAGCACAAAGTCGCCCAACGCATACTCCTTGCCGCTTGATGCGCTGCTGTCGAGTTCGTCTTCGATGCGGTTGTCGGAGTCGCCCGATCCGCCAGCCTTGTAGCCGAAGCCGAAGTAGCGCCGCTTCTCCACATCGGGCACGAGCGCGCCCTCGTCCGTGCCGAAGCTGCCCGAGCCGGGCACCTTCGCAGCCTCGTCAGCCGCCGTTGAGTTGGTGCTGCCATAGACCACGCCCGTCTGGTCGGCGGTCGCCGTCGGCACCGGGCTCACCCAGAACATGCGGCTCGTCTCATCGCCGTACTTCACGGCCGCGTCCTTGCTGCCGACCGCATCACCGAACTTCGGGTTCAATATCTTGTCCGCCATGCCCGGCGTCGCCTCGCCCGACTCCACGCTCTCGACATCCACCACCGGCGCGTTGGCGCCGTCGTCGGTGCGGACGACGTTTCCGTCCGCATCCAGCTCATAGCCGAACGACGTCACGTCCTCGGCCGTCACGCCCACCAGCTGCAGGTCATGCGAGCCAGTCGCCACCTGAAACTCCGCCTGCGCCTCCAGCTGCGTGCGGCGGTCGTTGCCGACCACATACGGCTCGACAGCCTGCCCATAGCTGTTGGTGGTGCACAGGTACACGCCCACGGGAGAGGCCACGTTGATGCGGATGGGGCTCGTCCACAGCCACAGGGTGCGCGCCGTCCTGCCCTTGTCGTCCTTGCCAACGCCGGTCAGGAAGTAGTTCTCGTCGATGGTCAGGCCGCCTTGCGGCTCGGCAAGTCCCGTCACGCGCACTCGTGTGTTGGGCTGCACCAGGTTCTCGTAGGTCGCGATCGGCGTGCGCATCGCAGGCGAGCCCGCGGCCTCGAGGTCAGCCAAGGCCTTGTCGGTCGAGTCGGTCATCGACGACTTGATCATCTCGTACCAGCCGTCGTAGGTGTAACGATCGCGCTGCGTGTCGAACGCCGGGTATTCCAGCACGTCGAAGTAGTCCCATCGCTTGTCCGTGATGTACCAGCCCGCCGTCGCGCCGCCGCCCGTCTCGCCCGAGGTGCCCTCGCGCCATGCATATTCCCATGTCTGCGTGGCGCCGTGCTCGTCGGTCCAGGTGAACGTGTAGTCAGCTTTGGTGTTATAGGGATGGTCGGCGTCCTGCGGATGCCCCGCCTTGGTGCTCTCGCCGGCGAAGTCGACGTCCTTCACGGCATGCGACGGGATGCGCATCGTCACATCGACCGCACGCGTCGCCCAGTAGGCAGACCACGCATCCGTGCGGGTCGCGGCGTCATAGCTTGGCGAACCCGTGTAGACGTGCGTGCCAGCATCGTTGTCGGAGTTGACCAGCGCTGCGCCCGCGCCCGTGAGCGTGAAGCCCGTCGTGCCGCCTGCGCGCGCCGCATCCTCGTCATAGGCGATGTAGAGTTTGCCGTCCACATCGGCAACATCGGTGGTGCTCGCTACCGAAGCGCCGTCTTCATTCGCTGCCAGACCGCTGCCAGCTGCTCCCGAAGGCGCGCCCCAGCCTAGGAACTCGAAGCCATAGCGAACGGGTGCCTTGAGGTTCATATCTGCGTCGAGCTCATAGCCCTCGCCACGGCGCTCGGGCGTGCCCGTATGCAGCCCCTCGGCTGCCGAGTCAGCGGATGCCTCGGCCTGCCCGATGAAGCCGTGGTTCTCGCGGAAGCGAATCTGCTCAGTGCCGCGCGTGGCGTTGCCCAGCTCGTCTCCCGCACCGCTGCCGGCGGCCGTCACCACCTGATCGCCCAGGTTGTCCAGGCGGCTTGGCTGTGTGGCCTTGAGGCTGATGGTGGCCTCGCTGGTCGATCCCCACACGCCATACACCGTGTACGGCGTGGCGCACTGATCCTTGCTGAAGTCGGACCAGCCTTCGCCGAAAATGGCGAAGAAGTAGTGGGTGTCGGTGAAGTTGCCGTCGGCGTCCTTCTCGCGCAGCTCGGTCCAATAGCGCTGGTTGCCGCCCTCGGACGGCCCCGGCACCGTGCCGATGACGAGGTCGTCGATCTTGCACCAGCCCACGAACGGGTAGGCGCCCAGCTTCCGCTCGGGCACGTCGAGCGCATAGTCGGTGCACCACGACTGCCTCACGTTCGTCAGGTCGAAGTAATGGTTGTCCACGACGTTCAGGTCGGCAGCCACCGTGCCGTCAGCGCCGATGCCGAACGTGAGCCCCGTCGCCTGGTTGATGGAGTTCGCCGCCGTCGGATGCACGAACGTCTTGTTCTGCGGCTGGTTGACGACTCGATTGCCGTCCTTGTCCTTGGACGCCTCGGTGTCATAGCGCACCGTGTACGTCTTGGGCGTCCACACCGCGTTGAACGTCACGTCACCATAGGCGTCGGCGGGCATGTTGCCGTTGTAGAGGGTATGCCCATCCTGCTTGTCCGCCCAATAGCCCGTACCCGTCGAGGGGTACCACCCCGCAAACCAGAAGCCGGTCCTCTGCGCCGTCGCCGGCAACGCGGGCGCGTCACCTTTATAGTAGGAGACGTTGTCGAAATGCTGACCGGTGCCTGTGTTGAAGGTGGCAGTGGATGTCTTCTCCCAGTGACCTTCAAACTTGAGCTCCGTCTCCCCCTCACCAAGAGCCGCGACGGCGGTACGCAAATCGACGTTAGCTGTCGGCGTAACGCTGCTGTATCCAGGGCCAGTCCAGCCTTGGAAGCGATAGCCCGGTCGCTCGCCCGGATCGGTCAAACGGTGGTTCGAATCCTCGACGGTATATTTACCAACCCGAAGAGTACCCCCAGGTGAGGCGGAAGTTGTAACGTCATCGTACGCAATGTCATAAGAATTCAGCAACACGGGAACGACAATCTGAGCGATTGTCTTCCCAGCCGGCAGTGCAACTCCCTCGCTCCTCAGTCCCAGCGGAGTTTCACCAGGAGCAATTTTTACCGCCTCCCAATTGCCAAGCGTCTCGAACGTAGGTTGAGCATCCTCATTCACGTAGGCTGAATTATCAAAGCACCCAACACCATTCATGATGCGTACTCTCGTCCGCACATCGCCGTCCGTAAGCCCCGCATCGACGACGTAGCGAAAGATATTGCTTACATCTTTGGCGTCTGAAACATGTCCAAGATAGAAGACCCCTAATTCTGAAGGATCAAACCAAAGCGTAGCGTTGGACAAAGGTCTTGATTCAACCCACCAGATTTCACCATGACGATAGGAATGATCTTCGGGATACGACATCCCTGCAAGCTCCGCAAGGCTCAATGGCTCCCGTACAAAGTTCCTCCCATCCCGATGTAAAAACAGCGTTCTCTCGTCAGCCGACATGCTACTCATATTCGTATACCCAGCAGGAAGGTGGTCTTCCTCGTATGTATAGTAAATGCCTGAAAATTGCTCTCCTGCACGATATGCCTCTACAAATTCCCCTTCGCCAGCCAAGTCATCTGCCTCTCCTTGGTTCACAAGCTGGCTCCCCCCGAATCCGCCATTCACGGCAGGCAGCATTTCGAGGCCTTCGCAACCTTCGAACGCCTCGCCGCCGATCCAGCGGACGGAGTCGGGGATGTCTACGGACTCGAGGGCCGCGCAGCCCTTGAAGGCGGCGTAGTCGATGGTCTTGAGGGTGGAGGGGAGCTGCACCGACTTGAGGTTCGTGCAGCCGGCGAAGGCGGACTCGCCTATGGCGGTGACGCCCTCGGGGATGGCGGCGCTCGCGAGGAACACGGCGCTCTCGAAGGCATTGGGCTCTATCTGGGTCACCTGGTAGGTGACGCCGTCCACCTTGGCGTAGGC
>CAJUFC010000136.1 GCA_910585565.1 uncultured Eggerthellaceae bacterium
CCACTTCGTCTCGGGCCAGTACCAGCCCTTGAAGGCGTAGCCCGGGCGCGTGGCCTCGGGGAAGTCGGCGTAGGCGACGCCCGCGGGCGCCTCTCCTCCGTCCTCGTCGTAGGCCGGGTCGCGCGGCACTATCACGTGCCCCGGCGCCGCCACCGCGCCGCCGAACAGCTCGGCTGCGGCCTCGTCGTCGCCGTTGTTGGCGTCCAGCTTGATGACGTAGCCCTTCTTCCAGAGGCAGTAGAGCACCGTGTCGGCGGCTATCTCGATATCCGTAAGGCTGACCGGCTTGGCGTCGGGATGAATGCGCGGATCGAGCACGTACCAGCCGTCGAGCCAGTACTCCTGGACAGAGCCGCCCTCCTCGTAGGTGCGCGTCGTGCCGTCGGGTGCCTGGGCGCGCCCGCCTGGAACCACCCGCTGCACCTCCCCTAGCGTCTCCATCCCACGCGCCTCGTCGATGGAGCCGTCCGCCCCGCAGTAGTACCCCGCGAAGCGCACCTCCCGATATTGGCTGGCTCCCAGCATGATGCCCAAATCGAGCGACCCGTCCGAGGGGTCAGCGTCGACAGCGACACCCGTGGTGCCCAGCGCGATACCCAGGTCGAGCGCGCCCGTCGCGCCCGCAGCGGGCGCTGCCTCGTTGGGAGCGAGCGAGATGCCCAGATCGACCTCATCCGCATGGGCCAAAGCCCCCGGCACGCACAGCACCAACGCCGCAAGAATAGCCAGCAACGTCATCCTGAGCGCTCGAAGCCCGGTGGGCTGCGGGACGAGGGCGCGAGGCGTCCGAGCACTCATACCTGTTCGCACGAATGCCTCGCTGTCGCGCAGCCGAGGGATCTCGCCGCGAGGAGGCAAGCCCCCGGAACCCCATGGAGCCGTTGATAAAACAGTCATATGGATCACGCCCCATCTAGGCGAACGTATAGCTCATCTTGGCGAATGCGGCGACGTAACTCGCGTCGGCGTAGGAGGACACCACCTGGGAGGCGTCGATGGCACCCGCTGGCACCGTCACCGTGACATGCACGCCCCACGCACCGTCCCCGAGGTCCACCAACTCCACAGGCCCCGCGTCCTGCTCCCAGCCGACAGCTGCGCTGCCCTGCACCCGGAAGCAGATGCCGTCGGCGTTGCTGCCGAGGGGGGAGTCGTCCTTCTTGGAGAATGTCACGCCCGAAAGCGCCTTCTTCTCTGCGGCGAGCCTGACGACGATGGTATGCATCTGCTCCCCACTGTCGGCTTCGCAGGGCATGCTAGAGGTAAAGAAATAATTGGTGCCAGGAGCCCCCCAGTTGGCCGTGAGCGTGACGGTCTTGTTGCCGTCGGCAAAGGCACCTTTGATGGTGTTCGCATCCGTCGTCGGCGCGCCCTGCCCGGCCCACGTCCAGCCCAAAAACTCGCTTCCGGGCTTCGTCGGCTTCGGCAACGAGGGCGTGCCGCCCTTGCGGTAGCTGGTCGGATACACGCTCATGTCGCTACCATCGAGCCCCGCATAGGAAATGGTGCCGAAGCTGGTGTTAATCCCGATCACAGACTCTTCGACCTGGTTCAATTGATTCTGTACGTTGTCCAACCTTGAAGAATTTCTTCGGTACATGTCAGTCACGGTATTCGACGTGCCCACATCAGGACCAAAAAGATTGTTAAGGGCCGTCTGCGTGTAGTAACGCGAGTCGTGGTCGTGGTCGCTCCGGGCAGCCTTCGCGGCGGAACCCGTCCCTTCGAGCGAGTTCGTCGTCAGCAGGGCGGGCGTGTTCTTGGTAGCAGGAGCTTGCACGAGAACAGCAACGGCCTCAAGTTGGGTGGCAGAGTTAAAGTGCAAGTCGGCCCGCATGTCAGCAGAAACGAACCGGCTCATCGTGTTAAGCGGAATGAAATCGGCAGAGTATAGGGCTCCTGATGAACTCTTGGCAACCACTTTGAGAGAACTATAAACATCGTTGTAATAACCGACAGAAACTGACCACTCGAGCGGCGACGACAGGTCGGCTGTTCGTAGCGTAAAGCCATCCCTATCTCGTGTACCGATGGAAATACCGTTATCATTACGAATCTGAATGCCCTCTGCGAGACCTCGAGGATAAAGCTCAATATTGAGATAAATGCCGCTCGCGGCAGAATAGGCTTGGACGGATTCGTTCGAGCCGGCAGCGAACTGCAAGCCGTCGACCGAGGACACAGATGCTTTTTCATTCGATTCAGCATCAAGCGAGCGAGCCGTTTCGTGAGACAGGGTCGGGCGACTTGTCTCGCTCTCCTCGGACGGCGTCAGCGGCGTCAAGGCTTCGGTGGAGATTGACTCGATCAGCCCCTTGACCGTGGAGGGAAGCTTCGGCTCGGCCAGGTTGGGGCAGTCCTTGAAGGCGTCTTGGCCGA
>CAJUFC010000137.1 GCA_910585565.1 uncultured Eggerthellaceae bacterium
GAAGATGGGCGGCGGCGCGGTGTCCATCACGGCGGCCGGCGATGGGGTGCGCTCGAGCAACGATGGCGATGCGACGCGCGGGTTCGTCTCCGTCGATGGCGGCACGCTTGCGGTTGATGCGAACGGCAAGGGCGTCAGCGCCGAGACCTATGTGCGCATTGCCGGCGGTAGCGTGACCATCGACGCCGAAGATGACGCGCTGCACAGCAACCTTGCCGGCACCATTGCTGATGGGCGGGTGATGCTGCGCAGCGGCGACGATGCGTTTCATGCCGAGACCGAACTCGTCTTGGATGGCGGCGAGGTGGACGTGACGGCATGCTATGAGGGCTACGAGGCCGAGCGCGTCATCGTGAGCGGCGGCACCCATGCCGTCGTTGCCTCTGACGATGCGTTGAACGCAGCCGTGGCCGACCTGGGCGAGGAGGATGCCGGGGGAAGCGCGGCGGCATTCGCGGGCGCCGGCGAGAAGATGCCCCAGTCGAGCGATGACTGCCTCATCCAGGTCAACGGCGGCGAGCTGCGTCTGACGGCGGGCAGCGATGCCATCGACAGCAACGGGCGGGTCGAGTTCAACGGCGGCACCGTGCTGGCAAGCGGCCCCGACCAGGGTATGGACGGCGTGCTCGACTACGACAAGACCGCAAAGGTGACTGGTGGCACGCTGGTGCTTTTGGGGTCGGTCGGCTCGACGCGGGGCCTCAGTGACTCCACCCAGCCCCTTGCCGTCGCAGGCGTCAGCGGCGAGGCGGGACAAACGGTCGCCTTGGCGACGAACGAGGGGGCGACCCTTGCGTCATGGACGGCGCCCGCCGCCTTTCGCACCGTGCTCGTGTCGGCGCCGGCGCTTGGCGAGGGAGATGCGTGCCAGGTGATCGTGGATGGTGCGGTGAGCGAGGTCACCGTCTCGGTCGCCGTAGAAGAGAAAGCGGGCTTCCTGGGCGGAGGCGCGTCCGACGGCGCGGGCCCCGGCGGCACCCCGCCCGATGGCACCCCGCCCGACGGCGTTGCCTCTGATGCGCCTGACGGCGCGGGGTCGACCGGCGCTCAACCCGACGGCGCGGGCCCTGGCGGCACCCCGCCCGACGGCACTCCTCCGACCGGCGCCCCGCCCGATGGCGCAGGCCAAGGGGACGGGGCAAGGCCTGAAAGGCCGATGGCTCCGCAGGACGATGGCCAAGGTCAGGCGCCGCCTGGGCCGCGGGGTGGTCAAGCGGCTCAGATCTGATCCTAGTCGCCAAACAGCTTTCGCTTCGAAATCATGCCTTCCGGCTTTTCGGTAGCCCAGTCGAGATGTCGCCTGGCGTCAGTGCCGTCAGGGTTGGCGGCAAAGGCGAGGCATTCGGTGCTGATGGAGCGGAGCATATCTTCGAGTTCTTCGAGCGAGGCACCCTGCTGTCGCATCAGATAGCTCTTGAATGCCTGATACAGGTCGCTGCGCTTGGCTGCGTGGATGCTGGGGGCGGCCTTTGCGGCCCATGCGTGGAGTGCGGCATCAAGGTAGATGTCCTGCTCGGGGCCGAACTGCTGGAACGCCTCGTCCAGAGGGGTCCAGTATGTTTCGAAAAGGCGCTCCTGCTCGTGCGTGCCGTACTTCGTCAGCAGCGTGTTGCGTAGAAGGTCGGTCGTGGAAAGCGGGCGACCCTTGGCGTTGAGGCTTTCGAACACCTGCTGCGGCGCGTCGTCTTCGCCCAATTCGATGGCAACGACCTGCAGACACCCGAGGCCCCTGAGGACCTTGTCGATATCGCCGGGCTCCTGGCCGATCATCGCCCGGAACGCATCGAGGTTGTCGATGAGGAACTGCGAAGGTTCAAGGGCGGGCGACAGCGCTGTTCCGTCTACCAGATGCGCAAGCGTGGGTGCATCTGCGTGCGAGAGCTCAAGCTTGCAGACGCCCGGCGCGGCATGCAGGTACGTCTCGTCGATCTCGCGAGCGCGCCTGTCGTCGCCAAGGCTTCGCAGCCCGTCTCTCAAGGCGATGAGGACGAGCGTGATGGTGGTGAGCCGTTGCTGCCCATCTATGAGGTCAGCGGGACGCACGTTGTCTTGATCGGCATCTGCGTGCGGGCCGTTTTCGGGCAGAGAGATGAGGGTGCCCATGAAATGATCGTTGCCGGCGGCTGCAGCCTCCATCATGTCAGCCCAAAGCTGATTGCATTGTTGGTGGTTCCAAGAGTAGACGCGCTGGAAGACGGGGATGCGATATCGCGCATGCGGCGCGCCAAGTATGTCTAGGATCGGTTTGAGCGAAGCTATCATGGTGGGCCTCCTGCCCTGCGTGTGGTTGGTCGATGCGATCGAGGGAGTTGGCGATGGGGGCTACCAGCGCGCATCCGCGTCGCTCAGCTCGGCGCGCAGCTTTTGGGCGTATTCCTTGTGGGTCGGCTGTTTCAGCTCGTATCCAGCGGTGAGGGTGGGCGCACCGATCTCTGCCCAATTTGACCCCGACCGATATTTCTTGACGCCGTGGTAGCGATAGTTCTCAGCCCACATCAGGCAAAAGCCGCGCAGCTCGCGCAGAATGGGTTCCTTGGCGCCTTGGTAGGTGTCCTCGACGTATCTCTTGAATGAGCTGTATACCTGTTCGGGGCTCCGGACGCGTGCGCCCTTGAGTCGGATGGACAGCCAGCTTTTGAGGCCGGTGTTCAGCTTGAGCGAGCCGGGGTCGGGGCTGAACATCTCCTGGCTGGGCTGCCAGTACTCTTCGTAGAGGCGCGTCTGCTCGTCGTGGCTTTCGGCCAAAAGCAGGTAGTTGCGTATCATGTCTGCGACGTTGAGCGGCATGCCCTTCGAATTGATGCTCTCGAAGATGGGTTGGGCTGCTTGGGCGTCTTCGACCTCGACGAGGACGACGGTGAGGCGATCGAGGCCTCGCAGCAGCACGTGGGGATCAAAGCCATCCGCTTCCATCTTGGACGCGAAGAAGGCGAGGTTGCTGCTGATGGCCGAGGTTGCATTGTCGCTGGCACCGGCGGCTGTCTCGTCGGCATTGAGCTCGGCGAAGTATGGCTGCCGGTCATGAGGCGACGGCACGAAACGCGCGCACGTATCTCCGGTGGCAGTCTGTGTGAGGAGGTAGCGCTCTTTGAGCGCGGCGCCGCTCGTGCCTGCCAGGGGATGGGCGTCAAGGTAGCGCGACAGGGCCAAGATGATGAGCGAAACGCTGGTGACCCGCTGCTGGCCGTCGATGATCGAGTGGGCTTTGAGGCCGAATGCGGCTTCGTCGGCCGCATAGAGCACCGTTCCGAGGAAGTGGTTTCTGTCCAACCTGCCGGCGCGCATGAGGTCGAGCCAAAGCTCCTCGCATTGTGTCTCGCTCCAGGAATACAGGCGTTGGTAAGCGGGAATCGAGAGGCGCAGCCCTTCGGTTCCCAAGAAATCCAAGAAGTCCCGTTGCGTCACGATCATGGTCTCACCTGCTCTTTCGAACTGCGTTTTCCCCAGAGTATGGGCGAGTTGCGCCGCGCGTGCCAAACAATATCGTACAAGTTGTACAATAAATCGATATCGCGCAGAGGCACGGCATGACGCGTCTCGCTTCGTCGAGACGATGTTCGCGAAGGGGAACGAAGGGCGCTATGACAGACGCACGATTCGAAAAGACCGAGCAGCGCATCCAGAGTGCCTTGGCCGAGCTGCTGATGCATAAATCGCTGACAGACGTGGGGGTCAGCGAGCTTGCGCGGGAGGCGCAGGTCAGCCGCGCAACGTTCTATGCCCACTACGACAATGTCGGCGACGTGTTCGCCCAGCTGGTGCAAGAGGTGATGGGGGACGTGCTGACGTTCGGCGAGCGGTTTTCGTGCGATGGAGGTGCGTGCCGGCGGCAGAGCAAGCCTCCCTATTGCGAGCGCGTTCGCCAGCATGGGCGACTGTCGGGAGCCATTAGGGACTCGCAGTTCTTTTCCACCATGATGGCGCTGGCATGGGAGGACCCTGACGTGACGGCAGATGCGCAGGTCGCGAACATCTCCAAGAACGCCATGCGTGCCGTTCGGCTGTTTCAGATGAGCGGCTGCCACACGGTGGCGACGTCGGAGTTCGCGAAACAAGCGGATTGGGAGCAGACGCGCATCGTCATTGACGCGTTCATCGAGGGAGGCATGAAGGCCATCCGAGGGCTGTAGGAGTTTCATGGCGCCTTCGCCTCCACTTCTCATTTGCGTAACCGATGGGCGGCGTTCGCTCGTCTGCGGCGACAATGCGTCACCATAGGGGCGTATGCCACAACGGCAAGAAAGCGAAGACGAAATCTCTGGGGTGTGCAGTGGCGGTGCAGCTGACAGGCGAACGGCGGCTGACGGACGGTCAGCAGCTGACAAGCGAGCAGGTCACGAAGGACTACTTTACGTACGTCTCTTCGGACGGGGATACTGCCGTGCAAGCGGTGTTTTGGGTGAACGACCGCATTCGCGCGGGCCAGCTGCCGCGCGCCATCGTGCAGATCATCCACGGGATGGGCGAGCACATCGGCCGCTACGAGCGATTTGCCACCTTTCTGGCGACGCAGGGCTATCTCGTCTGCGGCAACGATGCGGTGGGTCATGGGAAGACGGCCCTGGCACCTGAGGAGTTCGGCGTCTTGCCGGGCAAAAACCCGGTGGACGTGCTGGTGCGCGACGTCGACAGCCTGCGCCGCGCGGTCGAGCCAGGAGCTGCTGCAGCGTTCGATGGCCAGCAATTGCCGTATTTCATGTTCGGGCACTCGATGGGCTCGCTCGTGCTGCGGTGCTATCTGCCGCGGTTCGGCGCGGGACTGGCGGGCGCGGTCGTGTGCGGCACGACGATGCCGCCGCGCTTCATGTCGTGGCTGGGCATGATGGCGTCAAGGGCGCTCATCTGCCTCAAGGGCCCGACGGCCAAAAGCCCGTTTCTGCACAAGATGGCCTATGGCGTCTATTCGAACAAGATCAAGAACGCTCGCACGCCCTTTGACTGGATTTCCAGCGACCCGGCCGAGGTGGACGAGTTCATTCGCGACGAGGCGACAGGCTTCATGTTCTCGGCTGCGGTCTATCTGGCGCTGACGGAGGCCGCCTACGACGCGGCGTGTCGTCCGGCTTTCCGGGGCATCCCGCCTGAGCTACCCATTCTGCTCATCTCGGGAGACGAGGATCCGGTTGGGGGCTGCGGCAGACAGGTAGAGCGCGTCGCGGCGCGGATGCGCGCAGGCGGCGTCAAAAGCGTGACCGTCAAGCTCTACGGAGGCATGCGGCACGAGATACTGAACGAGTATGGCAGAGGCGAGGTCTTCTCGGACGTCGTCTCCTGGATGGAAGAGGTAGAGGATGAGCGAGCGGCACGGGATCACTGACGACATGCGAGACAATCGACTGCGCTTTCGCAGCATCGTGAGGGCGGCAAGCGAGCGGGAGGGCGGCGGCAAGGCGGAGGCGGCCGCAGCGGGCGCGGCGGCCCGGCAGGCAGACAAGGCGGCCATCGAAGAGCGGCATGTCGACTACCCCTCATGGGACGATGCCAGCACGATTCACGGAACCATCTGGTATCCGCCCGGATATCCCGAGGTGGCGCCGCGCGCTGTGGTGCAGCTCATCCATGGCATGGCGGAGCACATCGGTCGCTATGACGACTTCGCCCGCTTCTTGGCGTCGTGCGGCTTTGCCGTGTGCGGGCATGACCACATCGGGCACGGCCTGAGCGTACGCACCAAAGAGGAGTTGGGGCACATGCCGCCCGAGACGGGCGCTGATGTGCTGGTGGCAGACGCCGACACGCTGCGGCGCGTCGCCCAGGACGCATTTGGCGACACGGTGCCCTATTTCATGTTCGGGCACTCCATGGGCAGCTATGTGCTGCGCGTCTATCTGACGAGGCATGGCGAGGGGCTGTCCGGAGCCATCATATGCGGCACGGGACAGGAGCCCAAGGCGCTGTCGCTGGCGGGCAACCTGCTCGCAGGGCTTGGCGCTACGGTGCGCGGGGAGACGACGCGCAGCCCGCTTATCCACTCTATGGCTGACGGGGCGTTCCAAAACCAGGTCGACGACCCGCAGACCGAGTTCGATTGGATCTCGTTCGATCGCGACAACATCGAGCGCTTCATGGAAGACGACCTGAGCGGCTTCATGTTCACGCTCGGGGGCTATTCGACGCTGACGCGGCTGACGCTGTTGGCGGCCGACCTCGAGCTGGCGAAGCGCGTTCCCGACGAGCTGCCGCTGCTGTTCGTGGCGGGCTCGGAGGACCCTGTTGGCAACAAGGGCGAGGGCGTCCGCGAGGCGGTCAACCTGATGCTC
>CAJUFC010000138.1 GCA_910585565.1 uncultured Eggerthellaceae bacterium
CGCCCGCCGCCGACGCCACCGCGCCTGCCGCGCGCACGCCAGATGCAGCCCCCACGGCCACGCCGGCGCCCATGCCAGCACCAGCGCCGCGATGGCCCTCGTTCAGCCCATAGCGGTCAAACTCATCCTGCCTCAGCTGCTCGACAATCGCCGAGGCCACCATCTCGGCCACCACGTCAAACTTCCCACGTTTGAGGTCAGGGTCGGTGATGAAGCGCACCAGCGGATGGCCGTCCATGACGTAGCCCGCCTCGCGCGCACGCGCGCCCAGGAACGTCTCCACCTCGCCAGCCAGCGTCGGATAGTACATGTGCAGCTTGCGGTCGTCCTCGGGAGACACGAGCACCGTGTACAGCGTCGGCGCATATTGCTTGCCGGCGCCCACGATGCGCTCGCGCTTCATCTGCTTCTCGGCTTTCTTGGTTATCTGCACCGGAGACAGCCCCGAACGCCCGACTGCGCCGGCTGCGCCCTCGATGCCGTCCTCCATCGTGTTTTCGAACCGCGAAAGAAACCCCATACGCAAACCTCAGATCGGTTACATCAGTGACATGCTTCTGTAATCCTACTATTTTAAGTTATAGTGAAGAAATATAAAGGGTCACGCATGGCGCTGCGCAGGCTGGGGGCTGGCGCACGTGCCGGACGACAGAAAGGCAGCGGACATGTACAAGAAAATCCTCGTTCCCTTCGACGACTCCGAGCCTTCTCGTCACGCGCTGGCAAACGCATTGGAGCTGGCTGACGGTGCCGACGGCGCCACGATCACCGTGCTCAAGGTGGTCGAATGGCACGACTACAACGCCGAGACGTTCAAGATCGCATCGCGCATGTCCGGCGTGACGGGCGAATCGCTCGACATGGAATCCATTTCGGAAATCGGCTCCGAGGCCGAGCGCGAAGAGGCGCTGGCGCTGCGCGAGTCCATCGCAGATGTTGTGGGCGACGCAGACAACATCGAGGTCGCCATCGTCAACGGCTCGCCGCACGACACGATCGTCGCGTATGCGTCTGACCTCGGCTACGACTGCATCGTCATGGGGCATCGCGGCATGGGCGTCATCCGCGGCATGTTGGGTTCGGTTGCCTATTCTGTCCTGCAGAAGGCCAACAAGCCCGTCTTGGTCGTCAAATAGGTGAAGGGTCAGGGTCGCCTCGTCAGCGCCGCTCTGGCTTGCGCGTTAGCCGCAAGCATGCTGCCTGCTGCCGCACAGGCCGACCAGTCATTCTATCGGGATGCGTATCCGTCCTCGTATTTCCTGACGAACATCGGACAGGTCACCCCGGTCAAGCTGCAGGCTCCCTGGGAAGACTGCTGGGCGTTCGCCGTCGCCTCTGCCATCGAGAGCTCCATTTTGAAGGCCGAAGCGCGCGGCGCGGACGCAGGCGCGGACTCGGGCGCAGGTGCGCATGCGGATGCGGATGATGCGGGCGCGGCCACGAGCCGCGACACAGGTAAGGTCACCGCTGCTTCCGCAGTCCAGGACAGCCCCATGACGGCGACAACAGAAGGCACGTCCAACGCCGATACAAGCGACCCCTATGTAATCGTTGCTGCCGACGGCGCCGATGCAGAAGCCGCCGCCGCACCACCGCAGCTTTCCAACCTAGCGAACGACATCGACATCTCCGAGCGCGCGCTTGCCTGGTTCGCGCACGAGCCGCAGACAGACGTGTCGGGTGGCTCTCAAGCGGGCGAGGGCTATCATCTGCTCGACGCGGGCAATCAGGCCAAGCAGCTGTCCGAGGGCAACTTCGAGATGGTAGAGTCGCAGCTCATCGCTGGGCAGAGTCTCTTGCTTGAGTCGAGCGCCCCTTACCAGTACAACGGATATGACAGCAATCCGCCGTGGTGGAGCACGACCGCCGCTGCAGGCTCGCCGGCAGACCCGCGCTCGCGCGACTGGTCGGTAGACGCCAGCCTGCGCACGGTCGAGGAGGTCGGTTGGCGCGTGACGCACGTCTATAAGCTGGCAAACCCTGCCGTGCTGGAATACGACGCAGACTACGCTGATTATCGCTACACGGGGTATTACGCCCCTGGCACGCGCGCCATCAAAGGGGCGCTCATGGACGTGGGAGCAGTTGCCATCGCGTTGGAGGCAGACATGCACCTGCCAAGCGAGGTGGCCGCCGGACGCGGGGGCGACAGCACCGCACCAGGCGAGCACTTCAACTACGCCGAGTGGTGCCAGTATAACGGCGCCGAATACATCTTCGACAACCATGCTGTCGCCATCGTCGGATGGGACGACGCCTATCCCGCCAGCAACTTTACCGGCACCGCGAGCGCACAGCCACCTGCCAATGGCGCATGGCTGTGCAAGAACAACTGGGGTTCGGACGCGCTGTTCGAGCAGCTGGGAGCGCTGGGCGAGGCGACCCATTGGGGCATCTCCGACGAGGGTGCCGCCAGCGGATTTTTCTGGCTGTCGTACTACGACCATTCCATCGCCAGCCCGACCGCGTTTGGCGTGTCTCCCATCGTGCAGGTTGGCCCGGCTGCTGGTGAGGTAGCCCAAGGCCCTGCCGGGTATGCGGCCAACGCAACCAACATCTACCAGTACGATTATCTCGGCCCTGCCGAGTATCGCACGCCGGTCTCCTATGCGTCTGACGTGTGGGTCGCCAATGCCTTCACTGCCGAGTCAACCGAATTGCTGCGCGAGGTGACGGCGCAGACGTTTGGGGAGGATCGGACTGTGGCGGTGCAGATCTGGCACGTGAATGCCGACGTCGATCTGGCCGAAGATGCTGCACGCGATATCTTCGACAACGCGCAGCTCATTTTCGAGACAACCGAGACGTTCCCTCATGCGGGTTTTCATCACATCTCGCTGGAATCCCCGGTGCTGATCAGCGCGGGCGAGCACTTCATCGTGGCCGAGAAGGTCACC
>CAJUFC010000139.1 GCA_910585565.1 uncultured Eggerthellaceae bacterium
AAAAGTGCGTCAAGGAGGTTGAGGTAATGGTGCGCCTGCCTCCAGCAACATGTAAGTAGCCTCTTTGGCCTGCCTGCATGCACTGAGTTAAACACTGATCTGCATGTTGACTAGCTGGCATCTCTGGTATATAATAGAACAAATGTTTGTATTATGGAGCTTGTTGGTGATCTAGAGGGATTTTCATGGCTTTTCAGTTCGAACGATAAGAAGTACGCTAGTGTAATCAAAGAAGGAAAGGAGACGATTGTGGCTCGCGCAGTCGATGTTGCCCATTACGCCCTCAGCAAGTATGAGCGCATTTCAACCATGAAGCTACAAAAGATTGTCTTCTATAGCCAAGCGTACTATGTGGTGACGAATCGTGCTCCGCTGTTTCCGGAGGGTATCGAAGCTTGGGTCAATGGTCCGGTAGTGCCCAACCTATTTTGGCTCCACCGAGGGGAATACACCATCCCTTCTGGTTTCTTTTTGCCTTATGCCCCGAGGGAGCTTGCAGAGGAAGAGCAACGGGCCGTTGACCATGTCATCGCCAAAGTGGGAGCTATGAGCGGTGCTGACTTGAGTTTTCTCACGCATTCTGAAGGGCCTTGGCGTGATGCGCGTGGCGACGACGCCCCTAACGCGAAAACACGTACCATAATACCGATAAAGAGCATAGCCGATTACTATTCTTCCGCATCGTGCAACAACCCTGTCTTTGCATAACCATGCAGGGAAAAAGGTACTCCAAAAGAAAAATTCGTGCGGCTGGAGAGAAAATAGTTGACCCCGAAGCGAGTGGGCAAGAGCGGGAAGAAGCCCGATATGTCTTGAACTATTGGCGTGAAGTGCATCGCGAGCCGCTTCAACGCATGTTCGATGATATAGAGCATTTGTTGGGACCGGAGAGGGATTTTGTCGTTGCCGGTCGCATTAAGAAGCTTGATACGATTATCGACAAACTGCAACGTCCTGACGCTCCATCGAATCTAGCTGCGATGTACGATATCGCAGGGTGTCGTATCGTTGTGCAGACCATGGAAGAACAGGAGCGACTTTGCTCACTGCTGGAAACGCTTGATGCCTAC
This sequence comes from uncultured Eggerthellaceae bacterium, assembly GCA_910585565.1. Taxonomy (GTDB): domain Bacteria; phylum Actinomycetota; class Coriobacteriia; order Coriobacteriales; family Eggerthellaceae; genus MGBC163016. The sequence goes on from CAJUFC010000139.1 coordinate 1,071, forward strand.
GAGGCGGACAAATCGGCGCGCCATGATTATATTGCTTGCCCCAAGCCTAGTGGTTATCGTAGTCGTCATCTGATCTTCGCATATGATTGCGCTCAATGTGGATATCGGCTGCGGGTGGAACTTCAGGTGAGGACGTTGCTTCAGCATGCGTGGTCAACCTCAGTTGAGCTCTATGATAGGCTTGCGCGCTCGCGCCTGAAATTCAACGAGTTCAGTGATCCGAACTCAATTTTCTTTAAAAGGATGTCGCTGGTTATCGAACAACTTGAGACGACGGGGGCATGTGATCCCGTTGCGGTGCGCAGCCGATATCCTGGTTCGTCATTGCCTCCCCTTGGAAAGAGGTTTGGGGCGAAAGCGTACCTTGAGGCTGTATGTGATTCCTATGCGATAATCACCAACGTGTCTGAAATTGATTCGCGTGACTATTGTCTGATACAGCTCGATTCCGAGATGCAGACCATTGAAATGAGCATCTATCGGGCACAGGAGGCGATGAGGGCATATCTCGATTTTGAGCAAAAAAGTCCTGATAATGTGGATGTCGTTCTTGTCAAAGGGGCCTCAGTGGATCAAATCAAAAAGCTCTATCCCAATTATTTCGGTGATGCTTCGGAGTTTCTTGGACTTATCAACAGGTATATGCATGCATTTGCGTAAGTCTGGAGCGCCCTGGGAGAAACGTGGTGCCCCCGATAGGAATCGAACCTACACACCCGGTTTAGGAGACCAGTGCTCTATCCATTGAGCTACGGGGGCACAAGCTGGGTTTGCCGCAGCCTGCGTGAGCCTGCGGCGCGTGCGGTGATTATTCTAACACGGGTGCGGGTGATGCGGACGGTGGCACCGCAGATGCCGTAGGCGATAGCGCGGCGGATATCACGTCGATGGGCGCCGCGCTATTCGACAGTGCCGTAGACCTGTCCCCATGCATGGCCGGTGATGGCGGAGTTGAGCTGGTCGGCCAAGCGCTGGCGCGTATAGTCGCCCGGGGGCAGCATGCGCGCGATGCGCACCAGCTCGTCAGGCAGATCGGCGGACTCAGCTGCAAGCACCACGTCGAGCTTGCTGACCTTAAACGCGGCGGCTTCGTCCACCAGCGCTAGATGGGGCGCAACGTCATCGTGGAACAGGTCGTCGATGATTTGCTGCATCGCGCCGTAGTAAGGTGATTTCTCAGTGTTGGACATATGGCACCGGGCGTTGCTGTCGTGATGGCTCGTGTGGCGCGGCTAGTTGCCGAGCGCTTCGTTGATGCGTGTGCGCAGCTGCGAAGCCAGTTCATCTAGCTCATCAGCGTTCATGCCGTCGGGGCTGCCGTGCAGATGCGCCCCTCCATCGTCAATGGCATCGATGGAGCAGAGGTCGCCAAGCGTGGCGGCCACCAGCGCACCTGTATACGATGGCGTTGCGTTTCCCACCGCACGGAGGAACTGTGCACCGGCGGCCTTCAGCGCGTCGGCCGCATCAGCTATCGCATCGGGGCTCGGGTAGGGGTCTTCGGGAGTGGGATGCTTTTGCTCGGGGTCGATCTCGCGCACGGACAGCTGGACCAGCGTCGGCAGCATCGGGTTAACCGCCTTTGCTTGGGTCACCAAGGCGGCTGCCTGCCCGGGGTCGCCCGCCGTGGCAAAGCCAACGACCTGAGCGCCGTATTCGGCCATGACGCGCACAGCGTCCACGAGCGAGCCTGCTTCTCCGGCGATATTGCCCTGCGCATCGACATCTACGGATGCGAAGATGGGTTTGTCGGTAACTTTGCGCATTCCCATGAGGGCGCATTTCAGGTCCGTCGTGTTGATGAATCCGTTCAGGAAATAAGCGTCAAAGAGGGATTCGATGTCGGCGAAGAAGCCGGCAGCCCGCATATATTGGTCACGGTTCTCGACGAGTGATGCCTTCGAGGATGCGTCGAGCGGCAAGCCGCATGGACCGATTTCTGCCAAGATGTGTTGCGGCGCATGCTTGGAGACGATGGCGACGGCCGCTTCGGCGAGCTCGCGCCCGCGGCCTTCCATGCGCGTATGGGCCAGGCGAGCCGGCGTCAGCGAGGCCGTATCGGCGACAAGACACTGCGCCCCCGTGGCACCTTCAAGGCCATAGAGCTCGTCGAACACCTCTGGCTCAAGCAGCATCGTCAGCTCGTTGTCGCGCCCGACATCGATGCCGATGCGTGCCAGCTGGGTCGTAATGGGCGATGACAGCACCAGCATGTCATGGTTGAAGCGCAGTTGAATGTCGGCCATGGTTGCCCCTTGCCTCGCTCGTTCGCTCAGTCTCTTTCGACAGTGTAAACGAAATAGGTGCCGCCTCGCGGGAACTTCGCGCCGTTCGTACATCGCTAGCACAAAACCCTGAACGGCGCGATAGAATATCACATTACGAATTGGTGACAGTTTAGCAACGTATCTGACGACGATGAGAGACGGGATGGCTGCCAAGCCTGAGTGGAAGGGTTTGTTCGGCAGTGCTCAACGGACAGATAGCTAACCTTGTGACAGAGTTTGCCGCCGAGCAAGGCAGACCATCTGTCCTTGTGGGCTTTGCTGATGCGCGCGACGCGTTCGGCTCTGATGAGCCCGCAATTCCTTACAAAAACGCTCTTTCGATGGCGGTCGCGCTGAATGCGGGCGCGGTGGCTACGGTCAAAGAGGGCCCGACGCGCGAATACTACGAAGAGGTGATGGCGGCCCAGCAGTTTGTGAAGCAGCTTGAGCGCCAGGCAATCGAGTTTCTCAATCGCGCGGGATATATGGCCGCTCGCCTGACTGATGTGCAGCTCGCCCTGGCTGGCGAGGCCAAAGACGCCAGCCAGGAGGCGTCTTTCCGGGATGACATCGCTCGCGCGCATCGTCTGGTTGCCGCGCATGCCGGACTGGGCTGGATCGGCAAGAACAATCTCATCATCACGAAGCACTTTGGCTCGGCGGTCATGCTGGGCTGTGTGTTGACCGACGCGCCGGTAGAGTGCAGCAAAGAGGTGTTCTGTTCGCGCTGTGGCCGATGCGTCGAGTGCATCCTGGCGTGCCCGGCTGGCGCCATCAACAATGCCGAGTGGAGCGGTGGCGTGGATGCCGCCCTCGTTGACGAGGAGGCGTGCGCCGCAGAGAGCTGCGCTCAGTCTGTCGCGCAGCTGGGGTTCGAGGCCGACATTTGCGGCGCCTGCATATGGGCATGCCCGTATACGAAGTCCTATTTGAGCCGCAACGGACTGCGAAACACCTAGCTCATAGTTGTATAATCGGCTGCACTGTTAATCGTGGGCGTGCGGCCTCTCTGCCAAGCAGGGCGCGCAGGCTCATGCAACCGGGTTTTGGCGGGCGGTATGGACTTCAACGAAATCTATCATTTTCTGTTCGAGACGTACGCTGGCGTCGGCGTGCTCGTTGGCGCGGGCATCGTGCTGAGCCTCATCGTCAGCGTGATATTCGAGATTCGCACGCGCAAGCGGTACCGCAACCACGAGGCGGCCCCTCAGGAAGACGAGTGGTCCATCTTCGCTGATGACGTAGAGGAAGGCGAAAAAGAGGAGGCTGAGAAGCATGAAGGTGCTGTATAAGCGCAAAGGCGGCTACATTCCGCGCGTGGCGGCAGTGCACGACCTGTGCGGCTATGGGAAATGCTCGTTGGGCGTGGCTATCCCGGTGCTGTCAGCGGCGGGCTGCGACGTGTGTCCGGTGCCGACGGGGCTGTTTTCCAGCCACACGGCGTTCCCGGGCTGGTACATGCATGACACGACCGACATTCTGGATGATTACCTCGGCGCGTGGGAAGGCATCAACGTCGATATCGATGCGATATACAGCGGGTTTCTCGGTGCGCCGCAGCAGGTCGACATCATCCGAGCGCTGTACGAGCGCTACCCCGACGCGATCAAGATGGTCGATCCGGTGATGGCTGACCATGGCAAGGTGTACCCGACCTACACCCCCGAGCTGTGCGATGCGATGGCCTCGCTGGCCGGGGACGCTGACATCTTGACGCCCAACCTCACCGAGGCGGCCATCATCTTGGGCGAGCCGATTGGTGATGACTGGGCGGGCACCGACATCTCCGACGACGAGGCTCACCGGCTAGTGGAGGCGCTGCTGGGGCGCGGTGCCAAAAACGTCGTGCTCAAGGGCATCCAACGCGCAGGCGAAAGCATCATCCGCAACTTCGTGGGCAGCGCGGATGCGCCGGGCGAGTTCGTCGAAGTGTCGAACGAGTATGTGCCTTACATGCTGCACGGCACGGGCGACGTGTACGCGTCGTGCGTGTTGGCGGCTGTCATGGCGGGGCGCCCGCTGGATGATGCGGTGCGGTTTGCGGGCGACTTCGTCCACGATGCGATGATCGTGTCGGCCGACCAGCCGCACTTTCAAGAGCGCGGCGTGAGCTTTGAGCCGCTGTTGGGCAAGGTGTCGGCGCTGCTGGGATAGCGCGGGCGCGTTGAAGGCGGGTGCTTGGGACGCAATCGAGCGCCGGCGGCACCTGCAGCGCCTAGGAGTGCCGAGGGCGCTGGGCGAGCGCCGTTGAGTGCCGGCGGCACTTGGGCGCGAGGACGTTGGGCACCTGGCCGCCTGACGAAACGACTGGATGGCGCCACGCAGCGATAGTGCTGCTGGCGGGATAGGATACGAGGACCTGAACATGCTGGACATCAAATTCGTGAGGGACAATCTTGACGCCGTGAAGGAATGCATGGCCAACCGCAACGCCGCGTTCGACGACGAGGCGTTCCTGCGCCTGGATGCGCAGCGCCGCGAGTTGATTGCGTCAGAGGAGGCGCTGCAGTCGGAGCGCAACACGCTTTCCAAGAAGATCGGGCAGCTCATGAAGGAGGGCCAACGCGAGGAGGCCGAGGCGACCAAAGATCGCGTGCGCGCCATCAACGAGGAGCTGGACCAGGCTGGCGAGGCGCGCCAAGCGGTTGATGACGAGCTGCGCCAGCTCATGCTGCGCGTGCCGAACATGACGGATGCGTCCACGCCGGTCGGTGCGAGCGAGGACGACAATCCCGAGATACGCCGCTGGGGCACGCCGCGCGACTTCGCTGCCGAGGGCTTTGAGAGCAAGCCGCACTGGGATTTGGGCACTGACCTGGGCATCATCGACTTCGAGCGCGGCGTCAAGCTGGCCGAGAGTCGCTTTTACGTGCTTGGTGGCGCCGGGGCGCGGCTCGAGCGCGCGCTCATCAGCTTCATGCTCGACCAGCACACCGCACGCGGCTATCGCGAGTGGTGGGTGCCGGCGCTGGCGAACGCCGAGACGCTGACGGGCACCGCCCAGCTGCCCAAGTTCGAAGACGACCTCTACAAGACGACCGAGGGGCTGTATCTCATCCCGACCGCCGAGGTGCAGCTGACCAACCTGCACGCGGGCGAGATCCTGGATGCGGACGAGCTGCCGCTGCGCTACTGTGCGTTCACGCCGTGCTTCCGCGAGGAAGCGGGCTCGGCGGGACGCGACACGCGCGGCATCATCCGCGTACACCAGTTCAGCAAGGTGGAGATGGTGAAGTATGCGCGGCCCGAGGAGGCGTTCGACGAGCTGGAGATGATGGTCTCTGATGCAGAGAACATCCTGCAGAAGCTGGAGCTGCCGTACCGCGTCATCTCGCTGTGCACGGGCGACATCGGCTTCTCGTCTGCCAAGACCTATGACGTTGAGGTGTGGCTGCCGAGCTATGATGCCTACAAGGAGATCTCAAGCTGCTCGTGCTGCACCGATTTCCAGGCGCGGCGCGCCAACATTCGCTATCGCGACCCGTCCCAATTCAAGGGCACGCGCTATCTGTACACGCTGAATGGCAGCGGTCTTGCCGTGGGGCGCACGATGGCGGCAGTGCTCGAGAACTATCAGAACCCGGACGGCTCTATCACCGTGCCTGAGGCGCTGGTGCCGTATATGGGCGGCATGACCCGCATCGAGCTGGGCGCGTAGACGAGGCGTAGATACGTCTGCTGGGTAGGCTTTGCGTGGCCGATAACGAGGAAAAGGCACAAGCGCTTTCTGTGGGCAAGACCGCTCCGCTGGAGCCGGTCGAGCTAGATGCGGAGGCTGCTGTGGCGGCTACGGCTGCCGATGCGGACGCGACTGGCGTGTCTCCGACGCAGGCGAGCGCGGCTCAAGGAGAACCAGCCGCTGTGGTCGCTGCGGCGACGAGCGAGGCAGATGGCGCGGATGCTGCAGCGACCGCTGCGACGCCGTCCGACGTTGCCGCGACCCAAGCTATCGACCTGGGCCCTGAGGTCGACCTCAGCGACCCAGTGGTGGCCAAGCGCATCGCTCACGGCTTGGCGCCCGAGCCGACAGACTCGAAGTCGGGAGACCTCGCTGGGGGCGGCCTGAGCGGCCTCGGCGACGATGGGCCTTCGCGCACGTTCAGCAAGGAGCGGCGCGAGCAGAAAGAGGCCGAAGATCGCCTCAAGAAAGAGCGCCACAAAAAGCGCATGCGCATCGTTCGGCGCACGCTGCTTCTCATCATATTGCTGGTGGTCGTGGCGCTGTCCGTCGCATTGTGGTGGCTGCGGTGGGGCACGATGGACGACGCCCTTGCCATCCAAGGCACCTGGCGCATTGCAGATACCGACACCACCGTCACCATCACGGATACGAAGATAACCCTGACCGACGAGGTGGCCTACGACTACGTCATCGACCCTGAGGCCAAGACGATTGCCTACACATTTGGCGGACTGACCGGGCAAGGGCGCTATCGTCTTTCTCTCGATGGCAACAGTTTGGCGATCAGCGACGGCGAATACGATTGGCTCAGCACGCTTTTGAGCGACATTCCCTGGACGCTAGAGGCAGCGCTGGCTGAGCTCAAGCACAACAAGCCCATCAGCCCGAGCCTTGGCTCGGGGCAGCTGCTCGAGCGCATCGGGGAGAACCCCGCCGCTCGCAGCACTGCCGTGCCGGTTGACGTTGCCTCGAACGTTGCGGCGTCGGGCGACGGCGCGGGCACGGGGGATGCCACGGGCGAGGGCGCGGGCGCCGCAGGTGCAGGTGCAGGTGCGGCCGCCGAGGGCGCGGACGAGGACGGCCAGTCGCCCACCCCGAGCGAGGGCGCGTAAGCGTGCGTGGTCGTTGCATCGATGTGTCGACCCGTTGCGGCATGACGCCATGAGCTGCCTCGACGTTGAACGCGTGCATATCTTTCGTGGTCGCATGCGGCTCACGGTGCGCGTGAGCGATCAGGCGCCCTTGCGCACCTCTGACGAGGTGGCTGCGCGCGTCTTGGCAAAGCGGCCCGAGCTGGCGGTGCATTCGTGCGTCAACGCAGCAGGACCCACCTTTGGCGACGTCGTCGCCGACACGACGCTGCCGCATCTTCTCGAGCACCTCATCATCGCCGAGCAGGCGCGATTGCTAGGCGATGGCTTGCGAAACGAGGTTCTCGTCGGCACCACCGAGCTGGTTGCCGACCGCCGCGCTGTTGTCGAGGTCAGCTTCGTCGACGACCTTGTTGCGGTGGCGGCGCTGCGCCGCGGGCTTGCCATTCTTGACGATGCGGTCACCCTTTAGGCCGTTCAGCGGGTGGCGAACCGCCAGTTGTGGGATAATTTCGTGCGATGTGTTTTCGTTGTGTCTATGGAGGGAACAACGAACAAGACCTATCCCGGACGAAAGGGGATTCAAGCATGAAGACGAAGAAACTCGGCGCGGTGCTCGCTTGTGGCGTGCTGGCTGCGTCGCTCGGACTGGTCGGCTGCTCTAGCCCGGCTGGTTCCAGCTCCGCATCCAGCGCTGCCGGCTCGAGCGCAGGCAGCTCGGCTGACGCCGAGACCACCGAGGTTGCGCTGCTCAACGACGGTCAGCTGACCGTCATCACCTCGCCGGACTATCCGCCGTTCGAGAACATCGAGAATGGCGAGCTCGTTGGCTTTGAGGTCGACCTCGCCAAGGCTATCGCTGAGGAGATGGGGCTCGAGTACAACCCGGTGCAGATGCAGTTCGACACCATCATCCCGGCCATCACGGCTGGCGGCCAGGGCGACGTGGGCCTCTCTGGCTTCTCGGTTGATCCCGATCGTGCCAAGGAGATCGACTTCACCACGTCCTACTACATCGACGACCAGGCTGTCGCGGTGATGAAGGATTCGGGCATCACCAAGGACAACGCTGCTGAGTCGTTGAACGCTGCTGGCGTCATCATCGCGGTGCAGACCGGCACCACGGGCGAGACGTATGCGCAGGAGAACTTCCCGAACGCGACGATCCAGGGCTATGGCAACTCCACCGATTGCTTCGCTGCCATGCAGTCCGGCCAGGCTACGGCCGTGTGCACCAACCTCGCCGTCGTGAAGCGCATGATCGATACCGCCTACAACGACGCCGAGGTCGTGCTTGAGGTGGCGACGGGCGAGGAGTACGCCGCAGTCGTCTCCAAGGACAACCCCGAGCTGACGAAGGCCGTCAATCAGGCCCTGCAGCAGCTCGAGGCTGACGGCACCATCCAAGAGCTGCAGGACAAGTGGTTCTAAGGCGCTTGGGCCATGGCGGTCTGGCTGCCTAACTGCCTAACCGCTGACGCGATACATGCGAGGGCGGGGCATCAGTTTGCCCCGCCCTCTCCTGGGAAAGACGTGACCGTGACAAGACTCGCTGACATATTCCTCAAGGCCGCTTTGGCGGCGATGCTCATGATGGGGTCGTGCGCCCTGCTGGTGCTTGCGCTGCCGATGGATGCTCGGGCGCTCGAGACGGCAAAGTGCACGGCGCGCCCCAATGGCGAGTCGGGGTCTGACGTCTATGGCGGCAAGGAGACGCGCATTACCTGGGAGGGTCTGGCGGGCACCGAGGAGCCGGTCGCTGCGCTCTCGTTGACGCTGCCGCCGGGCACGACGTTTTCGACCGATGATGCTCGCGTGACGATGCTGTCGGGCGAGAACAACATGGACCGCACCGTTATCGATGCCGAAGTATCCGCCGAGGGGGAGACGTTCACGGCGAAGTTTCCCGAGCCGGCGCCGGCCGGCGGGTATTTCCGCATCGAGCTATACCAGGTATTCTTTCCGGCCGATGGCGGACCGATGCCCATAACGGGTTCCTACGTGCTCGACAACGGCACTGAGCTGCCGTTCGATGCGGGAGCCGTCCAGACCATCGGCATTTCGGCGACGGCGCAGCTTGCCGAGTCGCTGGAGGCGCAGGAGTGGGTGCAGGCGTGGAACTCCAACAAGTTCCTGCGGCTGTTCTTCAACCCGCCGATCATCGTCGAGTCGATCCCCATCGTGTTCCAGGGCTTTTTGCTGGCCATCGCCATCGTGGCGGTGTCGTTTCCGTGCGCCATCCCGCTGGGGCTGCTGCTGGCGCTCATGCGCATGTCCAAAATCGCCATCCTGCGCGGCATCGCATCGGTGTACGTCAACATCGTTCGTGGCACGCCGCTCTTCCTGCAGATCTACATCGCGTTCTTCGGGCTGCCGCTTGCGGGCATCTCCATTCCGCCGTTTGTGCTTGGGTTCGTCGTTCTGTCTATGAACTCGGCGGCGTACATGTGCGAGATCATGCGTGCCGGCATCCAGTCGATTCCGGGCGGGCAGACGGAGGCGGCGCGTTCGCTGGGCATGAATGGCGCGCAGACGATGATTTTCGTCATCATTCCGCAGACGATTCGCCGCGTCATCCCGACGCTGACGAGCGAGTTCATCCTGCTGTACAAGGATACGTCCATGCTGGCAGCGGTCGGCGTCATGGAGATGGTGTACAACGCCAAGATGATCGTCGCGAACACGGGCTCCATCACGCCGTACATCGTGGCGGCGCTGTTCTACCTCGTCATCACGTTGCCGCTCGCCAAGGTGGTTGGCAACCTCGAGCGCAGGCTGGATGGCGTGATGCCCAAGAAGAAGCGCAAGCAGGTGGCTGAACAAACGATAGAGGATGCCTCATGACCGAGTTAGAGAAAGCGTCTGCCGCCGTGTCCGACGAGGCGGTCATCCGCATCGAAAACCTGCAGAAGGCGTTTGACGACAACGTCGTGCTGCGTGACATCAACCTTGAGGTGCGTCGGGGCGAGGTCGTTGTCGTGCTGGGGCCGTCGGGCTCGGGCAAGTCGACCATGCTGCGGTGCATCAACCTGCTTGAGACGCCGACGGGCGGCCGCATCTACTTCGAGGACACCGAGATCACCGCCAAGAAGGTCAACATCAACGAGGTGCGTGCCCGTGTGGGCATGGTGTTTCAGAACTTCAACCTGTTCCCGCACCTTAGTGCGAAGAAGAACGTCATGCTGGCGCAGCAGAAGGTGCTCAAGCGCTCGAAGGAAGAGGCGGAGCAGGTAGCCATAGCTCGCCTGACCGAAGTGGGGCTGGCCGAGCGCATGGACTACATGCCGTCGCAGCTGTCAGGCGGCCAGCAGCAGCGCGTCGCCATCGCCCGCGCTTTGGCGATGGACCCGCACGTGATGCTCTTCGACGAGGCCACCAGCGCTCTTGACCCCGAACTCGTGCGCGACGTGCTGAATGTCATGAAGAACCTCGCCCATGGCGGCATGACCATGATCGTCGTCACCCATGAGATGGGCTTCGCGCGCGACGTGGCCGACCGCGTCATCCTGATGGACGGCGGCGTCATCGTTGAGGAGGGCACCCCCGAGCAAGTCTTCGACAACCCCCAGCACGCTCGCACCAAAGACTTCCTCGGTCATATCAAATAGCCCCATCGTCGCCGCGCCAGATCTGTTGCTGTCAGGTCTGCCGTTCCAAGCTGCCGGTTGCTAGCATCGGCTGGGTCGTCGGCGCTGCCGCGCCAGGCCGCGAGCTGCTGCCTCATGCACCAGTGGGCGCATCAACCGGCGGTCCGTTGCTCGTGGCGCCTTGGCCTTAGCGGTCTTAGTAGATGAGGCCGAAGGCCCAGAGCGGAATGACGTTGCGGTTGCCGTACTCGATGTCGTCCTTGGCTACATAGCCTTGCTCGATGTCTTTGATCTGGCTTTGCGTCTTGCTTTTTCCGCCTATCTCGAACGTGATGCCGTCCACCTCGAAATCAGAGCAGCGAGAGGCGGTCACCGCATGGCCCACACGCATCTGGTTGAGGAAAAACGTCTCGCGTACCGTTCCGATGTCGAGGATCGAAGAGCCGGTGAAGTATACATGCAGGTCCGGGAATGCATCGTGCATTGCCTTCAGCTCGCGTGACCACGTGGGGTACTTGTGGACTTCGTCAATATAGAAATAATGGCCGCCGCTTTTGTAGAGTGCTTCAGCCGTGTCGTACAGCGTGTGGTCGGCAAAGTACATATGGTCGGCCGAGACGTAGAGCGCATCGTCTTGGGAGTGAGCGAGCTTGATGTGCTGCAAAAACAGCGTCGTCTTGCCCACGCCGCGCGGACCGACGAGGCCGAGCAGGCGATTGCTCCAATCGATACCCGCATAGGCATGACGAAGAAAGGTGCTCGTAGTGGCGTTGAGGACGCGCTGCATATATTCGTATAGCTGGTCCGTAGGGCACGTCACTTTCGTATTGCACTTAATGAGTGCAGTATGGCAAGAATATTGCACCTAATGAGTGCAATATGGTGACAATAGTGCACTTAGTGAGTGCATTGAAAGATTCTGACAGAAGGGAATATATGGCGTGTGCATATTGTGGGGGTGGGGAATTTTTGTTGTGGGGTTGAGCGAAATGGGGGTGCTGGTGAGACCGACGGCGCAGGCTCGGCGAGGTTCAGCGGCAGTCTGCTAAGCAATGTTCATGTCTGCAAGTGTGATGAGATGACAGCCCACTTCCTGCGCTCTTTTGACGCAGGCCTTAGTGAAAGGGCTTTTCGAAAAGACTACCAGTTCGTGCTTTGGAAAGGCAAACAAGCTAGCGCGATGGCAAAGCGTGTCTATGACGTTCGCGTCGGTTGGCTTCGTGCGCCATTTGCATTCACCGAAGATGGTTGTCCCGTTTTCGGCAAGGGCTACGATGTCTATATCAGCCTCTTGGCGAAGCTCGCGGTCGGTGCCCCACCACGATCCGATATCCATGATCAGGGGGATGGTGAGGCTATTGCGCTGGATTCCGTTTCGTTTGCCGTTTGCACTGTCGGTGGCGAGGGCAACGGTTTCGCCCATATGAGCGACGAGCCATTGGCGGCAAACTTCCTCGAAGGACGCGCCGAGGAACGCAGAAAGCTGCTCGCCTTCGATGAGCTGTGCGACCTGGTGTTCTCGTCCTGCTTGGAGCGGCGTCAGGAAGCGCGGGACAAAGCGATACCAGAAGCGAAACAGGTTGTCGCCCAAGACATAGCGCACCTTTTTTCGATTGGCGTCGATGATGGGCTTGTGCGGGAATACGATGCCCAACGCGTCGAGAGAGCGTAGATACGAGCTTACGGCAGTCCTATCGAGTCCGGCCCCATCGGCGATTTCAGTGAGCTTGCCGACGCCATTGGCTATGGTGCGAATGATGGCATTGTAGTTCGAGGGATCGCGTAACTCCTGCTGGAGGAAGGAATCCGGTTCTCCGTAGAGGAAGCTGTCCGTGCGTAGGATGCTGCGTTCGAGGTTTTGCCCGAGGGCGAGCGCCGCATCGAACTGTTCGAGATATAGCGGCACACCGCCGACCATGCCGTACCACGTGATGACGGTTTCGACATCGACGCCATCAAGCAGCTGCGCAGCCTGGAAGATGTCAAAGGGTTCGAGTTTGATTTGGGCGGTACGTCTGCCATAGAGAGGGCTTTTGTATCCGAGGACTTGATGCTCCATGAAGCTCATGGATGATCCGCACAGTATGAGAAAGAGCTGGCTGTTGGCCTTGTTCTCGTCGATGAGCCTTTGCAGCAGCGACGAGACCGAACGGTCGCTTTCAGCTAGATAGGGGTATTCGTCGATGGCAAATATGATGCGCTGGTCGCGGGCGATGCGGAAGAGGTGGTCAAACGCTGCCTCAAAGGAAGAGAAGGTGGCTGAGGGGGATTGTTCGTCGAGTGCGGATGACGAGCCCTGCTGGTTGAGCGAGAGAATGGCGCCGCTCAGCGAAGCCAGGTTTTCTTTGGCACTCGATTCCCTTGCTGTGAAGACGGTGGCCTTCGGCGTGCCCCGGGTTTCCTTTGCCTGCGTATCGTGAATGAACTTGTTGATGAGGGAGGTTTTTCCTATGCGTCGACGCCCATAGATTACCGGCATCTGGAATCCGCCGCCCTGATAGAGCTGTTTGAGGGTCGTTAACTCTCGGTCCCTGCCTACAAACTTCATCATGCACCTCGCTATTGTGTATGTAAGTACGCTGTTTGTATAATCATAATTTGTATAATTGTGATTATACAAACAGCAACTAGCAGATGGGGCAAACATTCCGGGAGGGGATGAGCGGGCGTTGGGGATAGGTCTAATTGCAATCCTTTGCGCGAAGCAATCATGTATGCCTACGACGCCGCTGCTAGCTCTTTGGCGGTTTCGCTCCATGGGCGAATGCGATTGATTTCCTCGCTGATTTTGCGTTCGGTGATTTCGGTATCATAGGCTGCTTGCGCACGTAGCCAGTAGCCGTTTGTCAGACCAAAGAAACGGCAGAGCCTGAGGTCGGTGTCGGCGGTAATAGCGCGCTTGCCGCTGACGATTTGCCCGATACGACCTGCGGGCACCCCGATTTCCTTTGCGAGACGATACTGAGAAATGCCCATAGGCTCTAAGAACTCCTCTTTAAGCAGCTCTCCGGGACTGATGGACACGAGAGCATATTCGACGTTGCCCATACGGCGCCTCCCTAATGGTAGCGATTTCAAAAATAATAACGCGACACGTTATTAACGTCAAGCGTTACTAGTGGCGTG
>CAJUFC010000140.1 GCA_910585565.1 uncultured Eggerthellaceae bacterium
GCGAGCTTCTGCAGCGCCACGGCCATCTTGTCCTGCTCGGCCTTGGTCTTGGGCTCGACCGCGATGTCGATGACCGGGTCAGCGAACTCCATGGACTCCAGGATGATGGGGTGGTTCTCGTCGCACAGCGTGTCGCCGGTCGAGGTGTCCTTGAGGCCCACGACCGCCACGATGTCGCCTGCAGAGCAGTCGTCGACGTCGGTGCGCTGGTTGGAGTGCATCTGCAGCAGGCGCCCGATGCGCTCCTTCTTGTCCTTGACGGCATTGAGCGCGTAGGAGCCAGAGTCGATCTTGCCCGAGTAGCAGCGGATGTAGGTCAGCTTGCCCACATACGGGTCGGTCATGATCTTGAAGGCGAGCGAAGAGAACGGGGCCTTCGTGTCGGCGGGGCGGTCTTCCACCTCGTCGGTCTTGGGGTTGACGCCCTGGATGGCCGGGATGTCAACGGGCGAGGGGAGGTAGTCCACGACCGCGTCCAAGAGCTCCTGCACGCCCTTGTTCTTGTAGGCCGAGCCCACGAACACGGGGTTGATCTTGCAGTTGATGACGCCGGCGCGGATGGCTGCCTTGAGCTCCTCGACGGTGACCTCTTCCTCCATGAGGACCTTCTCCATGAGAGCGTCGTCACAGTCGGCAGCGGCCTCCAAGAGCTCCTGGTGATGCAGCTCGGCATCGTCTTTGAACTCATCGGGGATGGCGTCCATCTTCTCGGGATAGGTCATGCCCTTGTCGTCGGCCTTGAAGTCCCATGCCTCCATGGTGACCAGGTCGATGATGCCCCAGAACTGGTCCTCGGCGCCCATCGGCAGCTGGGCTGCCACGGCGTTGGCATCCAGGCGGTCGCGCATCGTCTGGATGGCATGCATGAAGTCGGCGCCCACGCGGTCGTACTTGTTGATGAACGCGATGCGAGGCACGCCATAGCGCTCGGCCTGGCGCCACACGGTCTCGGACTGCGGCTGCACGCCAGCCACGGCGTCGAACACGGCGACGGTTCCGTCGAGGACGCGGAGAGAGCGCTCGACCTCGGAGGTGAAGTCAACGTGTCCGGGGGTGTCGATGATCTGGAAGCGGTACTCCTTGCCGCCTTCCTCGCCGCGCGGGTACTTCCAGAAGCAGGTGGTGGCAGCAGCGGTGATGGTCACGCCGCGCTCTTGCTCCTGCTCCATCCAGTCCATCGTGGCGGCGCCGTCATGCACTTCGCCGATCTTGTGGGTCTTGCCGGTGTAGTAGAGGATGCGCTCGGTCGTCGTCGTCTTGCCCGCATCGATGTGGGCCATGATGCCGAAGTTGCGCGTTTCGTTAAGTGGTAGTTTCGCCATATTCGCTCACCCTTAGAAGCGGTAGTGCGAGAAGGCGCGGTTGGCCTCTGCCATCTTGTACATGTCCTCGCGCTTCTTGACGGCAGCGCCCGTGTTCTCGGACGCGTCCATGATCTCGTTGGCGAGGCGCTCTGCCATGGTGTGCTCGCGGCGAGCACGGCTGTAGTCGACAAGCCAGCGAATGGCGAGCGTGGTGGCGCGACGGGAGTTGACCTCCATCGGCACCTGATAGGTTGCGCCGCCGACGCGCTTGGGCTTGCACTCCAGGGTCGGGCGGACGTTGTCCATGGCCTTCTTGAAGACGGACAGCGGGTCTTCGCCGGTCTTCTCCTCGACGATGTCGAAGGCGCCATAGACGATGCGCTCGGCCAGCGACTTCTTGCCGTCGAGCATGATCTTGTTGATGAGCTGGGTGACCAGACGGTTGTTGTACTTCGCGTCTGGGATGATCGGCCTGCGGCCTGCTGCTGCTCTACGTGGCATAGTGAAACTCCTTCTTCTCTGCGCACTTCCGATCCGATGATGCCATCATGCGGACCATTAGGCGGCCGTACGCGTGTCGCGCGCAGGTGCGCCCGTGCGACTTACCGATTTATTTGGGGCGCTTGGCGCCGTAGCGGCTGCGAGCCTGCATGCGGTTGTCGACCGGGGCGCAGTCCAGCGCGCCGCGGATGACCTTGTAGCGAACACCTGGCAGGTCCTTGACGCGGCCGCCGCGGATGAGCACCATCGAGTGCTCCTGCAGGTTGTGGCCGATGCCCGGGATGTAGGCCGTGACCTCCATGCCGTTGAC
>CAJUFC010000141.1 GCA_910585565.1 uncultured Eggerthellaceae bacterium
CACCAGCACCTTCGGGCGCACACGGCGCGCCTGCTCTTCCAGCTTGTCGTAGTCGATGACCTCTTTGACGATATCCACGCCGTAGGGCACGACGTTGTACAGCTTACCGCTGAAGTTGACCGGCGAGCCGTGCGTCAGGTGTCCGCCGTTGTCGAGCGCCATGCCCATGATGGTGTCGCCCGGCTCGATGAGGGCGAAGTAGGCCGCCAGGTTGGCGCTGGCTCCCGAGTGCGGCTGCACGTTCGCGTAGCTCGACTGGAACAGGGCGCACGCGCGCTGGCGGGCAATGTCCTCGATGCGGTCGACCTGGTCGCAGCCGCCATAGTAACGGTGCGCCGGATAGCCCTCGGCGTACTTGTTCGTCAGCACGCTGCCGACGGCCTCCAGCACCGCGCGCGACGTGAAGTTCTCCGACGCGATCAGCTCGATCGTGTCGCGCTCGCGGGTCAGCTCCGCCTCGATTATGCTTGCCACCTCGGGGTCTTGCTCGCGAAGGAATTCGTCAACGACCATAGCGCCTCTCTTCTCGTCTTGTCGAGCAGGCCCACACACGTGCGCGCAGCCCTGCGTTCGTGTGTGCTATTGCTCCAGCGACTGTATCTTCTTGACGCGCCGGTCGTGACGGTCGCCCGCAAAGGGCGTCGTCAAGAACGCCTCGACGATGTCGGTGTTCGTCGTCAGCGGCACGAACCGGCCCGACAGCGTGAGAACGTTGGCGTCATTGTGCTCGCGCGCCAGCTGGGCGAACTCGACCGACGTCACGTTGGCAGCGCGCACGCCGCGTATCTTGTTGGCCGCGATTGCCATGCCGATGCCCGTGCCACACACCAAGATGCCGCGCTCGGCCTCTTTGACGGCCACGTCCTCGCCGACGATTTCGGCGTAGTCGGGATAGTCGACGCTGTCTTCGCTGTCGCATCCTCGGTCGAGGACCGTATGACCCATCGACTCGAGATGCCGCGCCAACGCTTGCTTCTGATGGAACCCACCGTGATCGCTAGCAATGCTGATTCGCATGCGCCAGCACCTCCTCGATATCGGAAGCTGATATTGTACCAGCGCGCAGCACGCGCGGGGCTGAGCCTGTGCAATCGATGACCGTTGACGCCACCGAACCGGGCTGGGAACATGCTGGCGCATCCAGCACCGGCAAGCCGCAGGCGAACTCGGGGTCAAGCTCGGCAAGCGTCGGCGGCGCCGGGCGTCCCGAGAGGTTCGCCGAGGTGGCCGCCAGAGGAGACCCTACCGCCTCGATGAGGCCGCACACCAGCTGGCTGGCCGGCATCCTGAGCCCGATCGTGGGCAGCCGCGAGCCGGGCGCGCGCTCGGCAGCCCCCCAATCCCAGCCTGCGCCCGGACCTGCCGTCACCACCAACGTGACGGCGCCTGGCCACAGCGCCTCGGCCAGCTGGCGCGCATAGCCCGGAACGAGCCTCCCCCACTCGTCGAGGGCGTCCGCGCTGCCGACGAGCCACGCCACCGGCTTGTCGGCAGGCCGCCGCTTCGCAGCGAACACCTCGTCAAGCCCCGAGGCGTGCGCCACGGCCACGCCGATGCCGACGACCGTATCGGTAGGAAAGACAAGGGCATGCCCCTCCCGCAGGATGGAGCATGCCCGTTTGAAATCAACATTCATGTGCGAGGGACCGCGCGCCTCAGCACCCTATTTCTTCGAGCGCCGCATCGAGACGATGATGCCTGCGGCGGTGGCAACGGCAGCCACGGCCACCACCACGACCACTCCGATCACCAGCGGCATCTGGTCTCCCGTCGTCGCCAGGCCGCCGCCAACAAGCGGGTTTGGCTCAGCTGGCGTCAGCGTGGCAGCGTCGTTGCTCGCACCAGCCATGTTCACCTCAACGGCGAAGGTCGACAGCTTCGTCACGCCCTTCACGACGACCTTGCCGTCCTCGACGGTGTAGCCGTCGGTCGACTCGATGTTGGCCGGGTCGTTGCCGTGGCAGTGGTGAATCGTCACCGCCTTGCCGTTGAACTGCTCGCTCACCGGGAACACCACGGTCAGCTTGCCAAAGTCGGAATCCTTCTTCTCGCCGTCGATCCTGAGGTTGATGTCATAGATGCCTGCCAGGACGGTCATCTGATTGGCCGCCGCCTTGGCGACGATGGCGTCGTGCACCTCGCCTTCCGATACCGGGTCGATGTTGAGCTCGACCTTCGAGTCGACGGGGATGCCCGCTATGCTGGCATCAAAGCCAGCATCCGCTGCCTCAGAGTTGACCTCGACGCTCTTGAGAGAGGCGTCCTTGATGATGGCAGTATCGGTGAACTCCTTGTCGTCGTGCGTCACCGTGGCGGTGCGCTCGATGGCGTTGTCCTCGCCCCAGTTCGATGCGAGTTCGGCCTCGACGGTCTCGGTGTGCTCCTCGTCGCGGGCACAGACGAACTTCGCGTCAGCCTCGGTCTGGTCGTCGTTCCACAGCCACTCGGGCTCGTTCCAGTCATGGCCCAAGGCGGCGACCTCCGTCTCAGAGTCCTCCTTGACGACGTCGCACCCCTCGCGCTCGCACGCCTCGTGCTGCAGGCCCGCATCCAGGCACGTGGGCTCTTTCGTGACGACGACCTTGAAGCTGTGCCCGAGGGCATCCAGCGTTTCGGTCTGCTTCTCGCCGCATGCCGTGCACGCGACCGTCTTGGTACCACTCTCGGTGCAGGTGGGCGCAGCCGTCACGGCGCCCTCGTTCCAGGTGTGGCCCGTCGCGGGGATGGTGGTGCCGGCCTCGGTGGTGCCGCACTCGCGCGTGCAGCGCTTCGACGCAGTCAGGCCGGCCTCGGTACAGGTGGGAGCCTTGGCGCTGCCCGGCACCTCGGCCATCGCGTGCCCCAGAGCAGGGATGGGCGTGCCTGGCTCGGTCGCGCCACAGCCACGCGCGCAGTGCTTGGACGTCGTAGCGCCAGCCTGGGTGCAGGTGGGCTCGGTGGCACTGCCCGCGGCCTCGACCATGTCGTGGCCCAACGCGGCGATATCCTCGGTGCGCACCGATTCGCAATCAGCCACCGTGCAGGCGATGGTCCTCTCGCCCGGCTCGGTGCAGGTAGGCTCTTTGGTAACGACGGGCGCGCCCCAGTTGTGAACGTGGGTCGCCCCATCGGTGACGACAATGTTCGTGCTGATGGGCGCGCCGTCGCTGAGCGTCACGGTAACCGTGTATTTGGTGCCGCCCTCGACCGGCTCGGATGAGCTGGTGCCCGTCTTCGCTTCGGTGTGAGCGGCATTGTGGACGCAGGTGCGCGTGGCCGTTGCGCTGGCGTAGTCGGCAGCCCACTCCCACGCAGGCGTGCCCCACTGGTGTGCCGTCGCGTCAACAGGGATGGGCGTCGTCTCTAGCACCTTGTCGCAGATGGTGCAGGTGGTGGTCGTGGCGCCCTCGGCAGAGCACGTCGGCGCCGTCGTCTCGGTGACGCCCGGATGCGTCACGGCGGCCGTGAACGTGCCTGCGCCGTTGGGGTTGTCGATCTCGACGCCCGCGGAGGTGAGCCACGCGCCGTTGTAGGCATGGCCTTCGGGGTCGGTGCCGGTGGCCGCCGCCGGAATGACGATGCTGGCTCGCCAGACCTCCGGCAGCGTAATGGACGCCAGCGCGCAGCCGGCGAACATTTCATCTGCGTTGAGAGAAGAGCTTGCCAGATGCAGTCTACTCAAGTCAAGGTTGCGCAGTGCCGTGCAGCCGCGGAACATCTCCATGACGTTGGTAACTGGCGTCGCCGTAGAGCCGATGCCGCCTGCCGGCAGCAGGACGTTCGTCAGCGACGAGCATCCGTCGAACATGCCTCGCGTGATAACCACATCGCCTGCCGCCATGTTCGTGAGGTCGATGGTAGAGCAGCTGGTCAGCCCCATGAACGTCTGTGCGAGGTTGGCCCCTGCATCAACGCCTTCGCTGACGGTCACCGCCTGGATGCTGCTTGCGTGCTTGCTCCACGACGGCTGATTGCCAACCGTCAGCCCCAGCGTCCCCACCTCGCCTGACGCGGGCGAAAGCACCAGCTCGCGCGGAGAGGTGGTCGTGATCTTCCAATCGACGCCGCCTTGGGTGCCGGATGCCACCAGCGACTCCGGCTGGCTGCCATACGTTGCCAGGCGCCCGCAGTCGATGATGCCCCAGCCATACTTGTCGTCGTAGGTGGTCTTGCGGTTGCCCTCTTTGTCTTGGGTCGTCTCGCGCACCACCTGCTTGAACCCAGCTTGATCGAGGTCTACGCCCTCGCTCGCATACTTTTGCACCGTCAAGGCCGCGAATGCCGCCACCTGCGGGGCCGCCATGCTGGTGCCTGCCATGCGAGTATAGCCCGATGCCTGCGTGCCCGCGTCCAGCCCCCAGATGCCGCTCGTGCCACGCGCGTCGCTGCCAGGCGCCGACACATAGACGTTATCGTTACCGTAATTGGAGCCGCTGCCGCCGCTCGTGCCAAAGTAATAGTCGGCGAACTCGCCGTTCGCGCCGAATACCGCCGACACGCCGATGACCGCACCGAACGCAGCCGGATAGCGGTTGTCGCCCACGGCATCGTTGCCGCACGCAGCGATGACGATGATGCCCGCATCTACGGCGTCTGCAAAGGCCTTCTCAGAGAACTGGCTGGCGTTCGCGTCGCCGAGGCTCATGGTGATGACGTCCACGTCGTCTTTGATGGCCTGGTTCACGGCCTTGGTCACATAGCTGCCCTTGCCGGTAATCTTGCCGTCCTCGGTCAGGGTAAACACCTTGTAAGGCCGCACCTTGGCGTCGGGCGCGATGCCATCGACGCCGACGCTGTTGTGCTGGGCGATGATCTCGCCGGCGACAAAGGTGCCGTGACCCTGCTGCGCAATGTCGGGAGTCGCCGTGTCTGCCGTAGCGGCCGCCGTGGTGGTGCAGTTGCGGCCCTCAAGGACGTTTGCGTAGTTGATGTCTTCGTGCTGGACGTCATCCGCGCCACCGGTGCCCATGAGGCCCATGTCCACGACGGCAACGGTAACGCCCTCGCCGGTCAGGCCTGCCTGCCATGCCATCGCCGCATTGATGAGCGCAAGATCTTTCTGCTCGTAGGCTGCGGCAGCGGAAGACAGGTCGTCTCCCGAGCCAGCCGCGGCAGCGAGGGCAGCCATGCCGCTGGCGGCAGCGTCGTCGCCTTCGGCCGCGGCGCCAGCCGTCGGGGCGGCAGCATCCGCGTCGCCAGCTGCCGGAGCGACGGCGTCGGTGTCGCCCTCGCCAGCCGTCGGGGCGGCAGCCTCGCCTTCGCCCACAAACGGCGTGATGTAGTAGTCAGGGCCGATGCTGCCCAGATCGTCATCCGTGAAGAACTGCGCGAGGATATCCAGCGACGCGGCGCTCACGATGTCGTCGGTGACGTAGCCGACGGCACCCGAGTCGAGAGCCGTGCGCATCTTGGCTTGGGCCGCCGCATCGCCGGTGTTCACCGACGCCATGAAGCCCTCATAGGTGGTCGGGTCCACCTCGTCGAGCGCGATGCGCGCACCGGTGTTGTCATAGGTCTCCAGCTTGGAAGCCAGCGGATACTTCGCGTCCGCCGCGATGATGCGCGCGGCCTCGTCGCTGGCGACCGGCGTGCCATTGAGGTCATAGATCGAGAACTCGGACGCAGCGGAATCATCCTGCGTATTGCCGATGCTGACGCCGATTGTCCACGCCGCGAACACGCCTATCGCGGCAATGAGGGCAACGATGAGGGCAGCGACGGCAACCGACAGCCTCTTTCCGGTTTTGTTCATGGGAAGAACCTCGCTTTCATGTGCGCAAGATTCTAGCAAAATCCCCGCGCCATGCATATTTCTTGTAACGATTTGGATACACCTCTGCATGCGATTATCACATCTGCTATACGCAGCGAGGACAACGGGAATGCAACCCGTTGTCCTCGTTTGTCATCAATCGTTCAAATGGAGTTTGGCACCAGCCGAGGCCAGGCGCATCCCCTAGATGAGGGACGCGCCCCGTCCTGTCGCGCGAGAGCCTGCAAGGCTCGCAACGGGAACGGGCTTGCCGGCAGCCCCAGCCGCTTCTCGCTTCTCGGACCTCATGGAGGCTGAGGAGCACGCGCCTACCAAGCCACGCTCCTCAGCCCGGGAAGGGGGAGGTCTCCACAAGCGTCACTTCGGACAGCCAAAATGCCCTACAAAGAGCTATGCGTCGCGCTATCGCGACCCATTTGCCCCGTCCCTTCGGGTCATGCTCGGGCCGACACGGTCACCTTCAAATGGGTGATGGGCACAGCCCCCGGCTGGCCGAGCTTTACGGACAGGCGGTCCGAGATGCGCAGGTCGAGCCTGAGCGGCAGCTTCTCGCAGCGCTCCTCGCCGGCCCAGCCTGCGTCATCGGGCAGCGCGCCGTAGTCGAAGGCGGCCAGCCCGAAGCTCGTCCATTCCTCCGGCGTCAGCACGTGCGCGTTCGACCAGCTCCCAGCACCGCCGTTCGCGCCCGTACCAGCGCCATCCCCGTCTGCCAGCGCCAGTTCGATGGCAGCCGCGTCGCCCACGACGCCCACCGACAGCGCCGTCTCTCCCAAGGCCGCTTGCCACGGCCCCTGGGCGCCGTCCGCGCGGCCAGGGGCCGCAACCCTCGCAGCGGTCGCGGCACCTTCGCCGTCCGCGCCGCCGTCTGGCGCCAGCTCGAAGAACGCATCCAGCTCGTCCTGCCAGCTCTCCACCGCCAGGCGCTCCACGGTGACCGGCGCCACCGTGCGCGACTTCAGGGCATAGCGCCCGGGCTCCGGCGCCGACACCGCGCCCGAGTCGGCATCCACGGCAAACGCCACCGATACCGGCACCGTCACATCCAGCCGCAGCTCCCACTTGGCCCACAGCGTCAGCGTGCGCAGCACCTGCGCGCCGAAGTCCCACGGGTTCGTCAGCGCCTCGTCGGCGTACCAACCGGCGAACTGGTAGCCCGTCCTCTTGGGAACGGCCGGCTCGGCGACCGGCGTGCCCTTCTCGACGCCGGACACCACCACGTCCGCCGTCACGCCGTCGTTGTACTTGAACGTCACGTCGAAGGGCCCCTCCTCCACCGTGCCGTCGTCTACCCAATAGGCGAACAGGCTCACGTAGGCGCCGGCGACGTCGGTCAGGTTGGGCACGGGCGACGCTGCGGCATACCACGTGCCGCTGCCGTCGGGCCGCGTGTTTCAGCCGTCGAACCGCTTGCCAGCCGGCTCGTAGAAGCCCTGGGCCTTCACGTCCTCCCAACCCAGGAACGTCTGGCCCGTGCCATCGTAGGTCATCGGCACGTCATGGGCCGGGCCGCCGCCTGGGACGCCGTTGTTGTTCACGTAGCGCACCCAATAGGTGTTGGCCTCCCACCGTGCGTACAGGTCCGTCACGGACGCGCGCACGAGGTCGGTGGGCGCCACCAGGCTGCCCCAGTCCCCGCTCTGGCGCCCATCACTCGTATGCCAGCCGCGAAACCCATAGCCCGCAAGGCGCGGCGTCGGCAGCGACCGATAGGGCAAGCCGACAGAGCGCACCAGCGTCACGTCCCCCACCTCGCCGCCGCCGGCAGGGTCGTCCATCACGCCGCCCAGACCGTGCAGGGCGACCTCGATGGTATCGCCCCTGTTCCACGATGCGTACAGGGTCGTGTCCCGGGTGACGGGCTGCGAGAAGTCGAAGGCCTGGGTGCCGGCAGCGTCTGCGCACCACACGTCGAACGTCGGGGCCGCCGCGGTTCCCTCCTCCAAGCCTCCCGTGTCCAGCGACCAATCCCAGAATGGCGCCCGCGTCGGCGCCACGGCCAGCGCGCCATAGCCGATCGTCTCCTCGTGGTAGACGACGCCTTGGGCCATGAACGTCACGGTCACGTCCTCGTCGGCGACCGACGCCACGCGGATGCCCAGGTTCGAGTCGTTGCCCGTGAACTTGCCGCTCTCCACGTCGTCGGGGTCGGGTGCGTTTTCCACCAGGATGCCCAGGACCGAGCCGCCCGTCGACTGCTCGGGCGCCCGCATGCCTGGCGCCGCCGATGCCAGGGTGGCCCCCGCTGCCAGCGCCAGGGCGCAGGCGAGCACGAGCACCGAGGCGGCCAGCCGCCGGGGAAGGCGCACTGGTACGCCCTCCCCTAGGCCCCTGCGCGAGTGGCGCAGCCGGCCTGTGTGCGAGCGGCCGGGGCCGTCCGCCGCAGCCGTCGCGCGCACCTCCGCGCCCGCCGCAGCCGTCGCGCATGCCTCTGCGCCTGCAGCGGCCGCCTCCCGCACGGTAGGCGCGTCCAGGCCCGCATCCTCTCTCTTCGCGAAGCGCGTCATGGCTGCACCTCCTCTACGGGACGACCGAATAGGTGTACTTGACATTGGCGACCTTCGCCACGTAGGAGTCGCCCGCAGCCGAGCCCATCGCGATGGCCGTGCGGTCGAAGGCGGCGTCCCGCAGGTTCAGCCCGAAGTACAGCGCCTTCGAGAAGCCGTCGCCCTCGGCCACGGGCAGCACCAGCCAGCGGTCCGGGTCATACGGGCTCACCGACGCCTTGTTGGCGCTGCCCACGCTGGCGTAGCCGAAGGGGATGGCCGTCGTGCCCTCGGGCGAGCCGGCCTCCTCGTACAAGCTGAACAGCCTCGACCCGTTCGCGCCGCCCGGCAGCATCGCGCTGGCACCCACGTTCACGCACTCGATGCCGCTCACGTAGACGCTGCGCTCGGACAGGTTGGTGAAGCGCTGCCCCAGCGACTGCAGCCACACCGCATCGCCTTCCTCCCACTCCAGCTCGTCGGGCGCATAGGGCGCCACGTCGCCGGGGTTGGAATCGGGGTCATAGCCGTCGCCCGCCTTCTCGAACGTCACCTCGAACGGCGCCCGCACGCGAATGTGCGCGCTGGTGGCCAAGGCGTCCCAGGTGGTCTTGAGGCCGCCGGTGTCAGGGTCGGGCGCGGTGTAGCGCGTGTCGACCCACGCCATGCCCTCGCCCACGTAGTCGCCGGCAAACGCCCGCTCGGTCAGGCTGTAGCGATACCAGCCGCCCTTGCCGCTGTCGTCCTCCACCTTCTCGCAGGACAGCAGCTGGTCGTCGGCATAGCCAGCGTCGGTCTTGATCGCGTTGCCATAGCCCCAGCCGCTGAAATACTGCGCCGCGTGTTCGGGCACCGGGTTGTGCGCCACCTGCAGCGGCACCTCGCCGGCGCTGGTCGCCACGGCGTTCGCGGTCAGCTCCATGTCGGCGCTGGGCGCGGCCAGGGTGTAGCCACGGCCCGGCCAGAACCACAGCGAGATGCCGTAGTTCAGCTCGGCGTCGCGCGCGTCATCGAGAGTGATGCGCACGCTGGGCGCCACCTCCCACTTGGCGTAGAGGGTGTCCCCGCTGTGGGCGCGCAGCTCGTCGTAGGG
>CAJUFC010000142.1 GCA_910585565.1 uncultured Eggerthellaceae bacterium
CAAGGCGACAAGACCGCTACGCCGTCTCATCTCGACATCCCGTCGTCCGTCGTCATCGACGGCGTCACCTACCCCGTCACCGAGATAGCGCCAAGCGCCTTCGAGGGCGCCGCCTTCCTAGTGCGTGTCAAGATTCCCGAGGGTGTTATCGTAATAGGTCAAGATGCCTTTAAAGACTGTACTAACCTAGCAGAAACGACGTTTCCTTCCACATTGAGAGAAACGGCGAGTACGACATCCATCGAGTTTTCGACGCAGACACTATTGTTCGAGGAAGACGCATCAAATCATTCAACTCCGCCTCAGGCAGATGAGCGAGACGCTGATGTTGCTAGTACGGTTACGCCATATGCCGGCGCAAACGAAAAAATCTTTAGGATTTCATATCCAGGTGCTTATGTAACGGTGGGGAATCTGGCGGGATTCACTGTGCCCAATACATGGAGGGCGGTTGATGGAAAAGGCATGGATTACATTATGTATGCCTTCTGGGATGCCACTCCGGACCTGAAGCTAAGCGATAAGGGTGGTAATATATTGACGGTCGAGTATGGGTTCAGCTCTGGAACGATTTCATTTACTGGAAAGAATGGATACAATGTTTCCGGCTATAGCATGAGCGGTGCTTCTCGAGTGGCGGATAACGGGGTTCAATATTATGTTGTGGCGCCCACGGAAATATGCGAGGTAACAGTTCATGTCGCTCCAGACGTATCTGGCTTGGCGACAACTGCATCCCTTGATGCCGCTAAGACAGAATACAAAAACCTTGCAAGTGCTGCACAGACGGCAGCGAATAATGCTCAATCAACGGCCAACACCAACAAAGCGAACATCGAGGCGATCAATTCGAGCTTTGGTGCTATCAGCTACCGCGATGTAGATGCATCTGACACAAGCGTCTATCCCACCAGCTACCGCAAGGGTGGCACGCCCGCCTTGCCGACGCCGGTGAAGGAGGGTTTCCAGTTTACGGGTTGGTCGTGGACGCGCGGTGGTGCGTCGGGCGGCTCGTCCAACATCGCTACGGCGTTTGCGGAGGCTGGCACGGTCACGCTGACGGCGAATTGGGTGGAAGCGACGCCGGAGGGGAACTGCTTCTTTGCGGGGTCACCGCTTGATAGCGCGGTGTCAGGGGCGCAGACGCACGTCATCGCCGTCAAGCTGACGGGGGATGCGTCGAAGACGGCGCTCAAGAGCGTGACCTTCGTAGGCAACGACTCGACCGACCTCATCGCGGACGCCCAGGAGGGCGCCGTCACGTTCGCGCTGGGCACCACGCCGGACAACGTGGGCTCGGGCGGCACGGCGACGTGGGGCCAGGAGCTGAGCGGCACCATACCGCTGGGTGACGTCGACGGCGGCAAGGGGCTCTACATCAAGATCACCATCCCTGATGGCGCGGTCAATAAGGACAACGTCGTCGGGTCGTTCACGGCAGACGAATACGTGGCGTCCCTCGTCAGGCTCGACTACTCGTTCGCCTAAGGGCGTGGTTCACATGACTGGTTTTAGAGAAGGCCCTGCGGGGCTGAGGCCATCACGCTGCCTTGCGTGCGCCCTGTTGGGCGCCCGGCAGCGCATGGCAGTCTGGCTGGCAGCTGTCGCGCTGCTGGTGGCAGGCGCATGTTGGCTGGCCCCTCAGGCGGCGTTTGCGGCTGAGGGAGGCTCGGTGTCGCTCGGCGTCAGCGTGAAGGCGGACGAGGTGGCGCCTGAGGATGGCGCGAGCGGTTCGGTGTCGCTGGGGGTGGCTGTGCGACCGGCCGACCTCGGTCTGGAAAACGTCGGCGACGCGAGCGGCGGCAGCGTGCAGCTGGGCGTGGCGGTCAAGCCCGCTGCCATGCATCGGGTGAGCTTCGTCGAGTACGAATGTGACGATTTCGGCAACGTGAAGCTAGAGACGCGGCGCGACCTGCCCGCGTTCACCCAAGAGGTGCGTGACGGCGACTGCGCCATCGCGCCGACAGGGCTGACCAATGGCGACTTCTGGCTGGACGGCTGGTATGTGGGCTCGCCTGGTGGCACCATCGGCGAGCGCGTGGACGACCTGTCGAGCCGGCCCATCACGGGCGGCACGACCTACTACTGCCTGTGGAAGAAGGGCTACGTGGTGAAGCTCGACCCGAACAACGGTGCTCGCGCAGATGGCAGCGCGGTGTTTGACGGTGCGGTCGACGGCGCAGGCTATGTGATGGTGCCGCGTGACGTGGCCTTCGAGGAGGGCGGCGGCACGGGCGACCCGGACGGCTACGTCGCGCCTGCGTTCCCCGCGGCAACGCGCGCGGGCTACCGATTCGCTGGCTGGTACTGGGCTGACGACACCGGCATCAAGGACGCTTACGGCCGCGCGGTGCTCAAAGACGCGGACGGCTCTCCCGTGGCTGACGCGGGCACCGATGACCTAGGCTATGACTTCTTCCGCGAGCATGGCGCTGATGGCGGCAAGACGCTGTATGCCAGGTGGGAGTTGGGTCCGCGGGTGCAGATCGATCTTGAGGGCGCTCAGACAGCCAGCGGCTATGCCAAGCTCTACTGCTGGCCCGGGCGCGGCTACACGCTGACGGCGCCTGCGGCCGACAAGGAGATCGAGAGCGGCTTCCTCATCAACGATGACACGCTGCCCGAAGGCGGCCTGGACATAACGGCATCGCTTGCCATCACGCAGAACCCGACGCATCAGCTGTCGACGAAGATATTTAGAGGCTGGGGCTACGAGGTGCAGACCGGCGGCGCGCTTGACGAGCGCGAGCTCGTGAGCTGCGAGAAGGCGGGCGAAGACAGCTTTGCCTACACGCTTTTGCCGCTGGCGCTGGACTATCTCGCCGATGACATCTCGGGATGGAACAGCCTCTCCTCGCCTGAGGAGGACCCAACGGCTCCGGCGGGCTCGAGGCGCGCTTTGTGGTCGGCGCTCTACGACACGGCCCGCATCAGCGTGGCGGCGCCCTTCCGCGTGACCTTCCAGAAGGAGGTCAGCGTCGAGGGCGGCACGGAGACGCGTCCCTACACGGCTGACGAGCTGGAAGGCAAGCTGGGCGCGCTGCCGGCCATCTACTCGCCGAAGCAAGGCTTCTACAACCGCAGCACTGCGGGCGAAGGCGCCGACCGGGTGCCGGTGAGCGTGTATGTGAGTGCCATCGAGTGCGTGGACAAGGGCGCAGGCTCGCTGTTCCCGTGCACGACCGACGACCGGCGCGTGCTGGGCCTCGGCGAGACCGACTCGTTCATCGGCGCGCTGGCCAGCGGGGCGGCAACGGCCATCAGGTTCGGCTACGACGACTTCCTGGGCGCCAATCACGCGACTGTGGGGCAGGACCGCTCCACGTGGATCGTGCTGCCGCCGGCCGAGGAGCCTGCGGCGGGTGCCGAGGCCGTGCCCTCGCGCGAGCTGTTCTTCGGGCTGGACCTCACCAAGGTGAAGCTGAACCGCGGCGCCATCGCCATGGGCGGCGGCGCAGGTTCGAACAGCTCGTCATCGAGCAGCTCGTCAGCTGCCCAGTCGAGCTACGTCGAGACCTTGGCCAACGTCAAGTACACCTACTCGGTGGCGCCCTAAGGGAGGAGGTGTGTCCTCGTGAACGATGAGATGGACAGAGGACGTGCGTCCGTGCGCGGCAGCCGGGCGCCGGTGCATCCGCGCCGTCGCTCGGTGAAGGGGCGCTCGCTGGGCCTGGGGCTAGGGCGGCGCCTTGGGGTGAGCCGGCGCTTCGCGCTGGGGCGGCGCGGCATGATCGCGATGCTGCTGGCGTGCATGTTGGCCTTGGTGGCAGGCGCCGGGGCGTTCGCCGCCGGAGGCGCGAGCCCGACGGGCGCGGACGGCGCCGGTGGCGCTGCTGGCATGGATGTGGGTGCGCGCTCGGTGGGCCTCGGTGCTGAGTCGCCGCTTGCGGCAGCGGCGCGCGCCGTGGGAAGCGACGCGGAGGCGCCGCCAGCCGAGTCGGAAGGCGGCTCGGTCGTGGGCATATTGCTCGACAACACGCCTCCGCAGCTTGGGCCGGATGACCCGGACGTGGGCGACTCGTACCTGGGCATCTTGCTCTCGCCGAACGCAGGCGAGCTGCTGAGCGTCACCTATCTGCTGGCCGAGGGCGTCGAGTACACGCGCGACAGCGTCGCCCCCGGCTGGCAGGCCGCGCGCCCGCGCGACCCCGTGTGGCCGGCAAGCAGGCCGTGGCCCGTGGGCTTTCGGGGCGAGCCGGTGTTCAACGGGTGGTGCACCGACGAGGCGGGCACGACGCCGTATGACTTTTCGCAGCCGGTCGTGGCTGACTTGGTGCTGTGGGCTGCGTGGGCCGACGGCGGCCGCGATGCGGTCAAGGTGACGCTGGATGCGGGGGAGGGCGGCCTGGTGGCCGACCCGACGCAGCCTGCGGCCACGCCGGGGCGCAC
>CAJUFC010000143.1 GCA_910585565.1 uncultured Eggerthellaceae bacterium
CAACCCACTGATTACAAATCAGTTGCTCTACCGTTGAGCCACGCTGGCATAGGTGAGCGCTCAAGAGCGCTCGGCTATTTTACGACAAACGAGGCGATTCGTCCAAGACCGTGCGCCCACGTGCTCGCCTGCTCGCACTCCCCCGCGCGCCCACCTGCGCGCACCTATGCGAAATCGGGGATGAAGCTCTCTTGGCACGTGTCTCCTGCCTGCCAGAAGTAGTCTTCCGCGCCGAGGGCGTCCGCATAGCAGAGCAGCTGTTCGTACTCTTCGTCGCTCACGCGCTCGCCCAGCTCCGGATGGCGCGCGAGCACCGCTTGCGCAGACGCATCCCCCGCTTCGGCAGCGCGCGCCACGACCGGCGTGTATTGGTTCATGATGGACAGGCGAACGGCATCGCCATAGCGCTCGCACAAGATCCTGATCACCTCGCGCGAGTCGTCCCCGTGACCAGGAATGAGCATGTGCCGCACGATGACGCCGCGCGTCATGCGCTCCACCCCGTCAACGTCGTCATAGGTCGGCTCGCCCACCAGGCGCACCATCTCGTCAAGTGCGGCCAAAGCAACCATCGGATAGTCACGCGCCCCAGACAGCTCCCGGGCGAGCGCCCCATCGGCGTACTTGAAGTCGGTCAGATAGACGTCGACAACGCCCTCGTTGTCCCGCACCGCCGACACTGTCTCATACCCGCTGGTGTTCCAGACGACCGGCAGGCGCATCCCGCGCTCTCGCGCCAGACAGACGGCTTCGCGCACAAGCGGCGCATAGTGCGTCGGCGTCACCAGATTGACGTTCATGGCCCCTTGCCGCTCGAGCTCCGAGCACATCCGCGCCACCTCATCGACGCTCGCCACGCGCCCTGCCTCGGTATCCCGGCGCGAGATCGCCGCATTCTGGCAATAGGCGCACCCGAGCGTGCAATGCGCGAAGAATATCGTGCCGCTTCCCGCCTCGCCGCTGATCGGCGGCTCCTCCCAGAAGTGAAGCGCCGCGCGCGAGACGCGCATCGCATCATGCGCCCCGCACACGCCGCGTGCGCCTGCCGTGCGATCGACGCCGCACCGATGCGGGCAGAGCCTGCACGCGCGAAAGGAATCGTCACTCGGCATCGCGACAGCCGCTCCCGAGCGCCTTAGTTCACCGAATAGCCGAAGCCCGAACCGAACTCGTCATCGTCGTCATAGCCGTCGAAGCCAAGCTCGTCCGGGTCGATGGCGTCAGGGTCGTCATGGGCATGGGCATGCCCATCGCCATACAGTTGCTCAGCGCGCCTCCAATTGAGGCCGTGGGCATCCTCGCCCTCTCTCTCGCCCGCAAAGACGAGAGCCAAGGCGGCTGGCGACAGGTCTGCGCCTCCGACAACGGCCAAAAGCTCGAACAGATGAAATGCCGCCTCGGTCTGCGGCAGAATCATGTCGTAGTCGTCAGCCATCATCA
Source organism: uncultured Eggerthellaceae bacterium (assembly GCA_910585565.1). Classification (GTDB taxonomy): domain Bacteria; phylum Actinomycetota; class Coriobacteriia; order Coriobacteriales; family Eggerthellaceae; genus MGBC163016. Next base: position 1,441 of record CAJUFC010000143.1, read on the forward strand.
TGGCCGCCGACAAATCAGCAAGCAGCATCTCGACCGTATAGGACCCTTCGTATCGCTCCTCCTTGACGGCCTCCATCACGAAGAACGCCTCTGGAGACGTGGCGTCAGGCGTCATTCCCTTCACGTCAAGCGAAGAAACCGAATCGAGACATGCCTGGTGCAGCGACAGCACCTCAACGCTTGCCACCATCTCGGCTGTGGTCTGTATCGTGTTGGCCGAACGGGCGAGCTGGGCCGAGCCAGCGTCTGGAACCGTCGTGACGTCACCGAACACGGCTTCCACAAGCGGCATTGCCCGCTCAACGGCATCCCCGTCCCCACCGACGAAGGTCGCCAGATTCACGCGCTCAAAGGCGTCAGCGGCGATCTTGTTCTTGGCGACGAGCGGAGCGGCCACCATCGCGATGTCGCTGACGGCGCACACTCCCGATATCTCGTTGGCGAGATTGGGCGTCGACGCGCTCAGGTCAATGGCAACGCATCCCGGCGCAAGCAGCTGGGCCAGGCCGTCATCGCCGAAATAGAGCTCTTCCAGCTCGGTCATGCTCGTGCAGTACGTTACGACGAAGTCCGCAATCTCGATTTCGCCTTCGCGGCGAAACCCTGCCTCAGACAAGCGCCCCTCAATCGCCTCGATGACGCGGGCGTGCCCCCGATATGCATACGTAGCCATCTACTTCGCTCCCTTGATGCGCTTCGCGATGCGGTCTGCCACCGACAGGCTCTCGCGCTTGTCTGCGCCCCAGAACGCGACGGCCACCATGCCCGGACCGACATGAGACCCGATGACCGGCCCGATGGACGACTCGATGAAGATCAGTCCGTCGTCAAGCTTCTGCAGGCCCTCCTTCAGCCGCTGCATGTCCTTAGGGCAATCCGCGTTCCCCAGGAAGGCATAGCGCGAGCCACCCGCCTCGTCGGCATGCCTCTCGAAATAGTCGATGAGCTGCTTGATGCCTTTCTTGCGCCCGCGCGCCACCCCCACAAGCTGCAGCTTGCCCTCCGTATCGATCGACAGCAGCGGCTTCACGTCGAGCGCCGCGCCTGCCGCTGCCACACTGCTCGGAATGCGCCCGCCGCGCTTGAGCGTCTCGAGGTCTTCCACCATGAACTCGCAGTCGACGAAGAAGCGCGCCTCTTCGGCCCACTCGGCCAGCTCCTTTGCGGTGGCGCCACGCTCCCATTGGCTGATCGCCTCGAAGACGAGAAAGCCCTCGGCCACGGATGCCAGCAGCGTGTCCACGACGTACAGCTCGAAGCCGGGGTACTCCTCCACGATGCGGTCGCGCACGAGCATCGCGGCGTCATAGCTGCCCGAAAGCCCGCTCGTGAACGACAGGTACACCGTCGGCGTGCCAGCCTCGGCAGCCGAACGGAACGTCTCCTCGATGACGGGAATCGACAGCTGCGCGGTCGAGGGCTCTTTGCCCTTGCGCATGCCGTCGTAGAACTCCTTGGCCGTGACCGACTGGAACAAATCGTCTTCGAACGTCCCGTTATCGATGATGTAGGGGAACCGCAATAGCGTGATGCCCGGCTGGTCTACCAGCTCCGTTGGCACGTCGGAGCACGAATCGACTATCAGATGACACTGGTCGTTTGGCATGATGCGCCTTTCTGTTCGCTTTCTTTGTGGCTCTCTATTCGTAATGCCTCATGTGCGAGACGAGCTCGTTTCGCACGTCGAAGAGATTGCGATCGAAGCCGACGGGGTACGTGTGCGGGTTGAGCATGCGCAGCTGCGTCTCGTCCAGCTCGGCAAGCCCCGCCCTCGCGCGCGAGCGCGCCTCCATGGCGCTCGATAGCTCGCTGGCAAGCGGAGTGCCGCCCTTCACGAGCGGCACGAGCAGATCCTCGTGGCGGCGCCCCTTCAGGCACTTCCGCCTGAGCGCGTCGACCGGGTCCACGATGACCTCCTCGTCGTCGCACCCGAGATTCACGTCATACACCATGTCTCCGGCCAGCTTGCCGTCCTCGCCGAAGTAGCGGCGCACGTTCAAGACGCCCGGAATCGTCGTCTTTGCCACCGACTCGGACACCTTGATGGTGCTCGACCACGGCGCCTCGTCGTTCGGACGCACGGCCGACAGCTTGTAGACGCCGCCGAGCGTTGGCTGGTCATAGGCCGTAGCCAGCTTGGTGCCCACGCCCCACGCCGTCACCGGCGAGCCCTCGGCCAAAATCGACTTGATGGTGTACTCGTCTAGGTCGTTCGACAGCACGATGCCCGTGTCGGTCAGGCCCGCCGCATCCAGCATGCGCCGCGCCATCTTGGAAAGCCACGACAAATCGCCCGAATCGATGCGGATGGCAGCCAGGTGCTCCCCGCGCTCGCGCATCTCGAGCCCCACGGTGATGGCGTTTTTCACGCCCTGCTCGACGTCATAGGTGTCCACCAGCAGCGTGCAGTTGGTCGGAAAGAGCCGCGCGTATTCGCGAAATGCCGCCAGCTCGTCCCCGAACGACATGACCCACGAATGCGCATGCGTGCCCGACACGGGTATGTCGAACAGCTTGCCTGCGAGCACGTTGGACGTGGACGCGCATCCGCCCACGATGGCGGCACGCGACGCCCAGTTGCCGCCGAGCCCCTGGGCGCGTCGCAACCCGAACTCGGCGACCGGCGCGCCCTTGGCGGCTTGGCAGACGCGCGCCGCCTTGGTGGCGATGAGCGTCTGGAAGTTGATGCAATTGAGCAGGGCCGTCTCGATGAGCTGGCACTGCATGATCGGCCCTTGCACGCGCACGATGGGCTCGTTGGGAAAGACGACCGTACCCTCGCGCACCGCGTCGATGTCCACCACAAGGCGCATCTGGCGCAGGTAGTCGAGAAAGTCCGCGTCAAAGAGGCGGCCGCCGCCCGGAGCGTCCAAAGACGCCAGGTAGGCGACATCGTCGTCGGTGAACTCGTAGCGCTCGACGATCTCGGCCAGCTGCGCCATGCCACATGCGATCGCATACCCTCCGTGAAACGGATAGTCGCGAAAGTGCATCGTAAACGTCGCCTGCTTGCACGCCCCTGACAGCTTCCAATAGCCCTGAGCCATCGTCAGCTGATAGAGGTCGGTGAACAGCGCCCAGTCCTGCGTCATTGCTGGCCTCCGTCAGGGCGTGGCGGCTGTCCGGCGCCGCTTTGGCTCGCGCCCTGTGCGCCCTGTGCGCCCGACGACTTGCGGCGACGCCTCCTGCGCCGTCCCGAGCCGTTGCCGCCCTTGCCGCCGCCCGACGATGACGCATCCGCGCCGTCTGCCTTCGGGCCACGCGCGGCGTCCTCGTGAGACAGGCCCGACGACTTGTGTCCGGGGCGCAGCTTGCCCTGCGCGTCGGGCTTGCCTTGCTTGCCCTGGCGCTTGTCGGCGCCACCCTTGCTAGATGAGCCCTTCTGGCCGTTCCCGCCCTGAGAAGCAGCCGCCTTGCCGGCGCCGAGCCGGCCTTTGCCGCCGCGGGAAGACCGGCGCTTCGAGCGCTTGCCCGACTCGCCTGCCTGGCCGCCCTTCGAAGGGGAGCCCGCGGGCGTCACCGTCGTCTCCTTCTCGCCTTCTGCCTTGATCTTCGTCGAGCGCCTGCGCGACTTGCGCTTGCCGTCCTCGGCGCTCGCGTCGGTGCCGCCCGAGCCATGCGAGCGGTTGCGGTGCTTGTCGCCCGCCTCGCCGCCCGAGCCGCCCGAGCCGCGCCGGCGGCGCTTGCCGCCCGAGCCGTCCCCGTCGCCCGAGTCGTGATGCACGGCTTTGGCCGAGCCCAGCTTGTCTTCGCCTGTGAACTTTGGCAGCTGGAACAGGTTCACCGTCTCGAATATGGCTTGCTCGGCCTCGAGCACGGCGGCCTCCCATTGCTCGGGGTCCACCACCGCGAACTTGTGGTCGTCCTTGGGGTACGAAAATGCCGCGAGCGGCAGCTTCACCGGCTTCTCGTCGCCCACCTTCACGCCCACCAGCTCGCGCGGGACATCCAGCTCGACGACGCGCCCTTCGCCCGCCGGCGTCTCGATGCGTGCATCCAGTCGCGGCGCCTTGGATTTGAACTCCTTGTAGGCTGCGTTCTCGTACCGCAAGCAGCACATGAGGCGCCCGCATAAGCCCGATATCTTTTGTGGGTTGAGCGAGAGGTCCTGGTCTTTGGCCATGCGAATCGACACCGGCTTGAACTCGCCGCCCAGCCTCTTGCAGCAGACGATCTGCCCGCAGTGCGCGATGCCGCCGACGATGCGCGCCTCGTCGCGCACGCCGATCTGGCGCATGTCGATGCGCACGTGGAACTCTGATGCCAGCTTGCGCACGAGGTCGCGAAAGTCGATGCGATCTTCGGCCTCGAAGTAGAAGATCGCCTTGTCGCCGTCGAGCATGTACTCGACCGACACGGGATGCATCTCCTCGTTCGTCTCGCGCGCGAGCCGGCGAAAGACCGGCATGGCCTCAGCAGCCAGCCGCTCCATCTCCTCGGACTTGCGCACGTCTTCTTCGGTCGCGATGCGCTCGACCGGCATCAGCGGAGACTTGAGCTTTTCTATCTCCTCGTCTGCCACCTCGATGATGTCGTTTGCCATGACGCCGAGTTCCAGCCCGCGCGTCGTCTGCACGACCACCTTGTCGCGCGCATGGGCATCTATCTCTCCGGGATCGAACCACAGCGTCTTTATGTTGTAGGGTAGGTTAACGGGTGCGACTTTGTGCATCGAACACCTTTCTGACTTTGAACAGGACAACGTCCATGCATGTTTCTGGTGAGACATTATAGTCAAGCGACTTTTTCGCGTCCTCGACTGCACGCAACGCGCACGACAAAGACGCCTCGTCCGCAATCGCCGCCAAGGCGCCTATGGCGGCCGCAGCGTCGGTGTTCACGACGAGCTCGGGCGTGCCGGCGCACATCATCTCGACGTCTCGCAGCACCGACGAGATGACCGAAAGCGACTGCTTCATGTATTCCGACGCCCCCGCAGACAGGCGGCGCTTGTTGTTCTCCTCGATCTGGCGGATGGCCGACTTCGCCAGGAAGTCCTGGTTTTTGGCCAGCTCTTCCTCCTGCTGGGCGCGCAGCGTGTCGAGCGGCGCCTTGGAGTCCTCGACAATCTTGCGGGCCGCGACGAGAATCTGCCAGTCGTCCATCGCGTCGATGCCAGACAGCATCTTGATGAGCTCGCCCCGGAAAAACGTGCGCTCGTTGCCAGGGGCACGCAGAAACGCGATGGCCTTCGAGATGGAGCCCGAGCATGCCTCCATGGCTTGGCGAGCCTGCTCAGGCGAGGCCCCCGTGTTCTGGCTGATGATGCCAGCAGCCTCGGTCGGCGGGATGTGCCGAAACGGCACGATCTGGCAGCGCGAGACGATCGTGGGCAAAACGCTCTCGCGCGTCCGGCCCAGCAAGATGAGCACGACATCGTCAGGCGGCTCTTCCAGCGTCTTGAGAAACGCATTCGCCGCCGCCCGGTTCAGCATGTCCACGCGATCGATGATGTACACCTTGCGGTGCGCCTGGATGGGCGCCAGCGCCACGTCGGCCACGATGTCGCGTATCTGCTCGACCAGATAGCCGTTGGCGCCGCCCGGCTGATAGTAATGGATGTCGGGATGCGTGCGCCGCTTGGCGCGCGTGCAGTTCTCGCAGGCGCCACACATGCCGCCCCGCGGCCCGCTTGCCCCCTTCGGGCAGATGAGCGCCTGCGCCAGCGCAAACGCCGCCTGCGTCTTGTTCGAGCCGGCAGGCCCCGCAAACAGGTACGCGTGCGTCACGCGGTCGGCGATGACCGACCCGCGCAGGAAGTCGCGCACCTGCGGCTGGCCCAGTATGTTGTTGAACGCGTCAGCCATCTTGGCCGTCATCGCCTGCGGAAGCCTCAGGCGAGCCGACCGACGCCGCCTCCTTGCTCGCAGCGCTCGCATCCGCGCTCGCCTCGTCGGCAAAGATCTCGTCAGCGAAGTCAAGGTCGTCCAGCGTCACGTCCGTCAGGCACGGCAGCACGTCCATGAGGGACACGAACACGCATGCAGCCGTTGCAGCCTTGCTGCCCGACGTCGGAACGACCCGCACGCGGCCAGGGGCGCTGCTCGCGATCTTCCGGAACGCAGCGTCCACCATGCGGTGGAACAGCGCGCCTTCTCCCTCCAGCCGGTCACTATCCCCCCGCTGCAGGATGCGCTCCTCGCGCACGGCCGGGTCTGTGCATTCGAGCAAGATGGTCGCATCCGGCTCAAGGCCATTGGCCGCAAACGCGCTGCAGCGCTCGACGAAGTCAGCGTCCAAGAAGCGCGCATACCCTTGGTATGCCATGGTGGAATCGGTGAAGCGGTCGCACAGGACGACGGCGCCCCGCTTGAGCGCCGGCACCATCACCTCGTCGACCAGCTGAGCGCGAGCCGCCTCGTAGATCAGAAGCTCTGCCCGGGCAGAGAGGCCGTCGTTGTCCTTGTCGAGCACGATCGAGCGCAGCTCTTCCCCGATGGCAGTGCCACCGGGCTCGCGCACGCACACGACGTCGCAACCAAGAGCTGTGAGCATCTTGGCGAGGATGGCGATGTGCGTCGTCTTGCCGCACCCGTCCCCTCCCTCGAACGTCACGAGCACGCCAGGAGCGTTCGCTCCCGCTTTGATGTCGCGTCCAGACTGCATACCTGCCTCCTTTACGCCCTTGCGCACATGCGCACAGCTTCCGCCACCGCATCAGCAACCCGCGGGTCGAAAGGATCCGGCATGACGAAGTCGCGTGACAGCTCCTCAGGCGACACGAGCGAGGCAAGCGCCTCGGCTGCCGCCAGCTTCATCGGCTCGGTGATGCGCTCGGCTCGCGCCTCAAGCGCGCCTTTAAAGATCCCCGGGAAGGCGATGACGTTGTTCACTTGGTTGGGAAAGTCCGACCGCCCCGTACCCACCACGGCAGCCCCAGCGGCAATCGCGTCTTCGGGATAGATCTCAGGCACGGGGTTGGCCATGGCGAACACGATGGGGTTCTCGGCCATCGTCTCGACCATCGCCCGCGTGACGACGCCCGGCGCCGACACGCCTACGAATATGTCTGCGCCCACCATCGCATCTGCCAGCGTGCCCGCCTTGTCATCGAGGTTCGTGACCTCGAGCATCGCTCGCTGCGCCTCGTTGATGCCCTCGAGCTTGGACGAGATGATGCCGCGCGAGCCGCACATGACGATGTTCTCGAACCCATAGGAGAGCAAGAGCTTGGCGATGGCGATGCCGGCAGCCCCGGCGCCGCTCATGACGACGCGGACGCTGGCGGCATCCTTGCCCACCAGCTTGAGCGAGTTGATGAGGGCCGACAGCACCACGATGGCCGTGCCGTGCTGGTCGTCATGGAACACCGGGATGTCCAGCGCGTCGTTGAGCCGCTTCTCGATCTCGAAGCAGCGCGGCGCGGATATGTCCTCGAGGTTGATGCCGCCGAACGTCGGCGCCAGCTGGATGCACGCCTTCACGATCTCGTCGGTGTCTTGGGTGTCGAGGCAGATGGGAAACGCGTTCACGTTCGCGAACGTCTTGAACAGGTCGCATTTGCCCTCCATGACGGGCATGGCGGCCAGAGGGCCGATGTTGCCCAGCCCCAAAACGGCGCTGCCGTCCGTCACGACAGCAACGGTGTTCGCCTTGAGCGTGTACTCGTAGGCCGCATCCGGGTTCTCCGCGATCACCTTGCATGGCTCGGCGACGCCGGGGGTGTAGGCCACCGCCAGGTCATGCCGCGTGCGGATGTCCATCTTGGGAGTCGTGTCCAGCTTGCCGTTCCACCGGCGGTGTGCCTCAAGCGCCTCGTGCGCGATAGTCATAAGCAAAGTCCTTATCGATGATTGCGCCCGCACAGAAACGGGCTTCGTGGCATATCATATCAACAGGTATTGTAACGTTTACATGCTGCACATTGCGTTTCAGGTTGATCCAGACATCGTGAAAGGACTTGCATGGAACCCCACACCAACGCGCTCACGCCGTCGCTCGTCGGCCGCGCCGTCTACTCTGCCGTGCGAGAATGCGGCTGCACGCTGCGCTCGGACTGCCTCGACGCGACGCAGCGAGCATACGACGCGGCGCTGGCGGCTGACCCCGGCTCGCGCGAGGCCAGCGTCTTGCGGGACATCGTGCACAACGCCGAAATCGGGAGAAACGAGCATCTGCCCATCTGCCAGGACACGGGCAGCGTCTGGGTGTGCCTCGAGCTCGGCGAGCAAAACGCATTGCCGGCAAACGTGTTCGCAGAGGTCGACCAGGCCGTTGCGGCTGCCTATGTCGACGGACGCATGCGCATGAGCATCGTCAAAGACGCGCTGTTCGACCGCGCGAACACGAACGCGAACACGCCTGCGTTCACCGAGGTGCGCATCGTGCCAGGGCGCGAATGCCGGCTGCATGTGATGCTCAAGGGAGGCGGCTCGGACAATGCCTCCCGGCTCGTGATGCTGCCGCCGAGCGCCGGCGCAGAAGGCATCAAGCGCGAACTGGTCGCCTGCGTGCGCGAGAAGGCCGCCAACGCCTGTCCGCCCTTGCTCATCGGCGTGGGGGTGGGCGCCACGTTCGACAAGGTGGCAGGACTCGCCAAGCGCGCGCTCTTGCGCCCCGTCGGCAGCCCGGCGCATGACGAGGCCCACGCCGCGTTCGAACGCGAGCTCTTGGACGCAGCGAACGCCACCGGCATCGGGCCGGGCGCCCTCGGCGGCGCCGTCACGGCTCTTGCCGTGCACCTCGAGACCGCGCCGTGCCACATCGCCGCGCTTCCACTTGCCATCAACATGGGATGCTGCGCGATGCGCTCTGTCACCATCGAGCTCATCGACGCGAATGGAGACGTGCTGCACGACCCCGCCGCCCAGACATGGCAGCACATCCACCAATAGCGCTCCCCGCAACGACACCCCCCGACGACCCTCCAACCCATAAGGAACGCCCATGCCAAAGCCCATAGCCCTGACGCTGCCCCTGGCAAAAGACGACCTCGCCACCCTGCGCAGCGGAGACGAGGTGCGCCTCACCGGCACGCTGTACACGATGCGTGACGCCGGACATGCCCGCTGCCTGGAATATCTGCGCGAGCATGGCGAGCTACCGTTCGGCCTCGCAGGCCAGACCCTCTTCTATGCCGGCCCCACGCCGCCCACGCCCACGCAGCCTTTCGGCTCCATCGGCCCCACCACCGCCTCGCGCATGGACTTCGCCACGCCCGAGCTCATGCGCGCGGGCATCGTCGCCACCATCGGCAAGGGCAAGCGCGCGGATGAGGTGCGCGACGCCTGCGTTGAGGTGGGCGGCGTCTACTTCGCAGCGGTCGGCGGCATCGCGGCGCTGCTCGCCGAGCGCGTAAAGACGAGCGAGCTGGTCGCCTGGGAAGACCTCGGCACCGAGGCGCTGCGGCGCATCGAGGTCGAAGGCTTCCCCGCCTACGTCGAGATCGACACCCAAGGCAATCGGCTCTACCGATAGCGAGGGGGCCACGACGCGACGTCGCAGCCCCCTCTTGTGGTCACAGACAAATCGTTCCATGTACGCCACGTGCCCCCGAGTTGCGCTCCCACAGGGTGTGGTTTAAATGGAGTTTGGCACCCACCGCGCCGCAAACGTGTAACGTCTTGTCCGCACAGCTCGCCGCTGACGAACAAGAGGCAGAGCACCCGCCTTTGCGGCTGGTCGCTTCTCGCTTCTGCGACCGCGAAGTCGAAAGGGGCTCCTCGCCTGCCAGCAAGCGCCCCTTTCAGGGTCCTTCGCAATCTCCGCGAGCGTCAATTCGGACGGCCAAAACGCCCTACGGGCCTACCCTCGTGCCACTACCGTCACCTTCAGGTGCGTGATGGGTACCGCACCAGCGATATTGTTCCTCACGCTCAGCTGTTCGGATATCGCCATCCCCAGCTCGATGCCCATGCGCTCGCTCGGGTCAGCCCCCTCCCACGACTCGTCGAACGCGGTCCCCGCATAGCTGAACGCACCCAGCCGCCAGACCGCCCTCTCGTCGTTCGTCAGCTCATGCGCGCCCGACCAGGCGGCCCCCGCATCTCCCGCTCCTGCCAGGGGCAACTCGATCGCCTTGGCAGCATGCTCGCTTCTGAGCGAGAGCGTCGTGTCCGCCAGTGCCGCCTCCCAGCCATCGGCGCCCGCAGCCAGCTCGAAGAAGCCCTCAAGCTCCGCCTGCTCGCTCACCAGCTCGAAGCGCTCCACCTCGACCGGCACGACCGTGCGCGACTTGAACGCATACGCGCCAGCCTCTGGCACCGTCACGGCCTTCGTTCCCGCATCCACCGCGAATCCGACGGCAACCGGCACCGTCACATCCAGCCGCAAGTCCCAGCGCGCATGCAGCGTGAGCGACGTCAGCACCGGAAAGTCGAGCGACCAGGCGCTGCCCTCGTCGGTGAACCATCCTGCGAACTGATATCCCGCCCGCTTGGGCGCGCGCAGCTCGCCATCGGGGTCGTCCACCTTGTCGCCGCGGTTCTCCACGACCTGTGTCACCACCTTGCCGTCATGCCCGAAGTCGAACGTCACCTCGAACGGCCCCTTCAGCGACTCGTCATCGATCCATTGGGCATACAGCGGCACGTGCTCCACCGCATCAGTCAGGCGCGACACGTCGTCTCCCGGCCAGAAGCGCTTGCCGCTGCCGTCAGAGCCGTCGACGCGCACGTCCCAGCCGTCGAACACCTTGCCCGCCGGGACATAGAAGCCGCCGTCTTCTGCCGCAGCCGCATCCCACGCCAGCGCCTGCGCCCCCGAGCCATATGCGACAGGCTTGTCTTCCAGCTGGGCGCCGCCGCCAGCCATGTCCGGGTTGCTCACATAGCGCACCCAAAACGTGTTTGCCTCCCACTGAGCAAACAGCTCGTCGCCCTCTGCCGGCACGACGCTCGTCGCGTCCACGACATGCGACAGGTCAGGGTCGCGCTCCTCCGTCGACCAGCCCGCGAAGGCGTGACCCGCCATCGTCGGCGTCGGCAACGTGCGATAGGGAGAACCCGGATACCGCTGGATGACCAGCGTGCCAACATCGTCAGCACCTTCCAGCTCGCCTCCGCGCGCATGCAGCACGACATCAACAGCCTCGCCTACGCCCCAGGCAGCCACGAGCACCAAGTCCTTCGTCACCGGCGTGGCGAAGTCGTAGGCAGCGCCAGGCTCGAGGCTTCCTGGCGCATCTTCGACGCACCACCCCTCGAAGGACACCGGCGCGTCCCTATCGATGCTCGCATCAGCCAAGTCCCAGTTCCATGCCGGATCGGTCGGACAGCGCACCACGCCTCCATAGCCCACCATCACGTCTTGGTGGGCAGGAACACCCTGCGAATAGAACTTGACGGTCAAATCGCGCCCAAGTGCGGCCGTCACGAAGATTCCCAAGTTGGAATCGTTGCCCTGCAAGCCTGCCGACTCCATCTCCTCCGGCGTCATCCCGTTCTCGACGAAGATGCCGAGCGTGGATGCGTCCGACGAGCGCAAGGGGCCCTCGTCGTCTCCTCCGGCAACGGCGCCGGCCACGCCAACGCCCACGAGCAGGCTGAGCGCCAGCGCGAGCGCCGCGAGCGAGGCGGCCAGGCGGCTCCCGCGCCGGGTCAACGCAGTGCTCGCGCCTCTGCCGCTGCGGCGGGGGCGCTGGCACGCACGATCGTCCCTCATGGCATCGCACCCCCTCACTTATGGCACCACCGAATAGGTGTACTTGACGTTGGCGACCTTGGCGATGTAGCTCGAGTCCTCTGCATCACCCACCGCGATTGCCGCCTTGTTGAAGCGAGCCGCCTGCAAATCCAGCCCGTATCGCAGCGTCGCGACGCCCGGATGGTCCGCGTCAGCTGCGGCAGGCAGCACGAGGTAGTCGCCACGCTTGGCCCGATCGGGGTCATAGGCGCCCAGCGACACCTTGTTCGCGCCCGACGCGCTGGCATACCCGAAGCGAATCGAGCTGGCATCGCCAAAGACGTGGTCGGGCTTGCCCAGGCTGAATATCTTGGCGCCGGCAGCCCCGCCAGGCAGAATCGCGCTTGCCCCCACGTCCAGGCATTCGATGCCGCTAACGAAGACGGCCTGGTCGCTGTAGTTGCGGAAGTCCTTCGCGGAGGAATAGATGCGCTCCTGCACGCCGGCCACGTATTCCAAGCGCTCGAGGGGGTATGGCAGCGGGTTGTCTGCATCATCGGGGTTCTCGATGTCGAACGTCACCTCGAACGGAGCGCTCACGCGGATGGGAGCCGTCCCGAAAAGCGCGATCCACTCGGTACAGCGCACCTCCTCCCCCGTCGCCTCGTCCTGAGCGGTGGTGGTATGGGCAACGTCCGCCCACGCGCCGTCCTTGACGTAGGGCTCGGCAAAGGCCGCCTCCGCGAGCGCATACGCATACGCACCGGTCGCCTCGTCCTTTTCGCAGGTGACGAGCGGATGGCTGCTGTCATCGCCGTATCCCCACCCGATGAAGTACTGCGTCGGGTAGTCAGGAATCGGGTTGCGCTCGATGTTCAAGCCAGCCGCACCAGCAGCATCGATGATGGTCGCCGCAGGGTCGACCTCCATGCCGTCATACGGGCGCTCGAGCACGTATCCGCGGCCCGTCCAGTGCCAGATGCTCATCGGCACCTCTGCAGACGATGCGTCGCGCACGCCCTTCAACTTGATCTCGACGCCGCGGTCAAGCTCCCATTTGGCATACAGCGTGCGCCCGGTGTCCTTGTGCTCGTAGAACTCCTCGTAGCGCATCGTCCCGGTCTGTCCTGCGACAGGCACGCCAACGACTTCCGCCCCCAATCGGATGCGCCCGTGATCGTCCCAGTCGACCAGAGGCTTCCCGTTTTCCGTCGCCGGGTCATACCACCCCGCGAATACGTAGCCGTCGCGCGTCGGCACCGGGAAGTCCGCATGGTCGACGCGATAGCGCTCGTCCAAATCACCGGGCAGCGTGCCGCCTGTCGCCAGCGCCTCGTCATACTCGGCATTGCGCTCAACCGACACGTATCCCGGCGTGACGGCACCGTCAAAGACGGCATTGCCATGGCCGTCATCGCCGTTGTTCGGGTCGAGCTTGACGATGTAGCCCTTCTTCCAGAGGCACCACAGCACCGTGTCTCCCGTTACCTCGACGGCGTCAAGGCTGACCGGCTTGAGCTTTGCCAGCTCCTCCGGCGTGCAGGCAGAGGGGTTTTGCGTGTACCACACATCAGCCCAGTACTCGGTGCCGTCGTTGTCGTCCCAGTCGTCCACGCGCTTGAGCGCGTCAGCAGAAGGGGCGCTCGCAAGCGGGCTTTCCCCTTGGGCGACGCGAGACGTCTGTATGGTCTCGCTCTCCTTCGAGGAGACGATGTTGCCTTCGGCGTCGCAGTAGTAGCCCACGAACGACACCTCGTGGTACCTGAGGTAGTCCAGAGCAATGCCCACATCGACCGAGCCTGCGGATGCGGCCGGCGACTGCTGCCTCAGCCCCACGTTGATGCCAAGGTCCACGCTGCCACCGGCGTCACCCGCGGCAGGCTGCACCTTTTTGACAACGCTGAGGCCCAGGTCAATCGACCCCTCCGCCGCGCTCGCATGCGCCCCCGGCACGCACAGCGCCATCAACAGCGCTACCACAACCCCGACGACGCCGACCCGCCGCGCCGCCCGCAGGCCTTCGCGCGCCGCCGTTTGCGGTATGCCACGACGCACGCCTCCGAACCCTCTTCGGGTCTTCATCACTTCAAACATGTCAATCACGCCCTCTTAGGCGGACTTCAGCGTGTAGTTGAGCGTCACGAGAGACGCCACGTAATCGCCGTTCGTATACGACTTGACGATGCTGCCCTCGTCCAGCGCCCCTGCCGGCACCGTGATGCGCACATAGAGGCCCCAACCGTCCCCGAGATCGGCTAGCGTGATGTCAGATGACTTGTCGCTCGCGCCCCACGCCGTCGCGAAGGCATCGGCCGCATCCGTCGCACCCACGCCGAAGCTGATCTTGTCGGTCGCGCTCGCACGCACAGGAGCGTCGGCCTTCGGCGCAAGCGACACGCCCGTCACCGTCGGCGCCGTCGAGCTCGTCGACTTGTCAGCGATCTTCACCTTGATGGTATGGCTGCGCGTGCCGTCTGCGGCCGCGTCATAGGCGTCAGGGCCAAAGAAGTGGTTCGTCTCAGGCTCGGACCAGTTAGCCGTCAGCGTCACGGCACCCCCGCCCGAGAACGCAGCGCTTGCGTCCTTGGTGGGCGCGCTCTGCCCGCTCCACGTCCAGCCAAGGAATGCATAGCCGTCGCGCTGTGGCTCTGGCACGCTCGGCAGCTTCGCCGCGTCATTCACATAGAACGTCGGCGCCGCACCCGTGAAGGTAGCCCCTTCCAGCCCGTCGTAGGACACCTTGTTGAACTTGGCCTTGTCATAGAAGTTGTCCAGCTCAGACACAGCCTTGGTGATGTAGTTCTTGCTGGTCAGCGTCGAGTTAGTCACATAATTATTGAGATCGGCCTTCTGGGCGTACGTGGCATCATGATTGTGATCGCTCCGAGCTGCTGTCGTCTTGGTGCCCGAACCCTCAAAAGAGTTAGTGGTGAGAAGCGGATAGGAGCCCTTAACCTCAGACCGAAGAACGGTAACACCGAAGAAGTCGGTAGCAGCAGTGTCGCTTCCTCCGCTTAAATCACCATGACGTAGGTTGCTGATTCCACCGAGAGTCCAACCAGATGGAAAGGAAAATCCACCATGGCAAACATTATTACCAGCAGGCGCGTAGCCTCGAATCTCCAAGCTGCTGAAGGTCCCACGTATGCCCCAGTAAGCAACAACACCCGAGGCCACAGTGGCCGTAATTTGCCGGTCGTTGATAACGTTAATTATAATATTATTGTTTTCTGAAAAAGTTGAGTTCTTTGCTATGTTTTGGTCGAAATCGATCACGATATGAGAAATCGACGTTGTGGCATAGGTCGATATAGATTCGTCAGCAGTCACAGCCTCCGTATCGATTGAAACAACATCCTCTTGGGATTGAGCCGGATAATTTATTGCGCTCTCATCACGCTGCGATGGAGGCACCGAAGCTCCAACAGATGCCGTGCTGGCCGTTTCCTTCAGTGTTGAGGGCAGTACAGGCTCGGTCAGGTTGGGGCAGTCCTTGAAGGCGTCTTGGCCGATGGCGACAACTCCCTCGGGGATGGTGACGCTCGTCAGGAACACGGCGCCCTCGAAGGCGCGCGGGGCAATCTCGGTCACAGGATAGGTGACGTTGTCGATGACGACGACCGAGGGGATGTCGAGATGCGCGGGCGTGGCGATCTTGTCGCCCTGCCAGGTGACGCTTGCCGTCATGTCGGACTTCACCGTGAAGGCAAGGCCGTTGTCGGCCATGTCGATCTTGCCGTCCTCACCGGGATGCTTGACGTCCATGGCCTCGGGATGCATCCCCGGATACGACACGAGGCGCGCCTCCTCAGACTCTATCGCGCCTTCCTCGGTCACGGCCACGGTCTCGGTGAGCGAGCCGTAGGGCTTGCCCATGACGATGTCCTCGGAAGCAAAGCCCGCCTCGTGCCAGGGGCGACGCCGCTCCATCTGGCCCTCGTCGTTCATGAGCGCCATGCTGGCGCTGACGCGCTCGGTGCCTTCGTCGACGACGGCCGGGCTCTCGTTAGGGACAACCACCTTGACGGTCACGAACTGCTCGTCGGTAAACGCGCCCTCCGCGATGCGCTCCATCGTGCCGAACGTGACGACGGTGGCGAGCGCCTTGGCGTCTGCGAACGCGCCCTCGGCGATTGCGCGACACTCGACGGGAATGCGGGCGGAGACGAGAGCAGGCGGCGCCCACAAAAGCTCCTTGCACTCGATGGTCTCGACCGAGCCGTCCTCGTTCTGCACATCCACGCTCGTCGGACGGAAGATCATGCCGCCTGAGGTGGAATACGCCGCCCGCACCGATGCCGCACCTGCCGCGACCGGCAACGCAGATGACGATGCACTGGCAATCTCGACGGAGGCGAGGCTCGGGAGCGCCGCGGCGAGGCTAGCGGTATCGATGTTGGCAATCGTCTGCGGAAGCGAGAGCAACGACACCGCATCGGCAACGTGACCCTCGGCAAGGGCGACCGCAACGACAGGCGCTTCCTTGCCGTCGGCAACAACGCTCGCCGGCACGACAAGGCTACCCTCAGGGGCCTCGCCCTCGAACCCGACGAGCGCCAGGCCGCCGTCAGCAACGGTGTAGACGAGGCCGTCTGCCACCAGCATGCCGTCCTCGCGCTGCTGCGCGACCGGAGGCGTCACCTCAGCCGCCGCATCTGTTGCTGCGCCGTTCGCGCTCGAAAGCGCCACGTCCCCGCCGCTCGTCGCCGGACGCTCGACCACCTCGTCAGCGAACGCCGACGCCAAGCCTGCCGCAGGCAGCATCGTCACCGCCAGCAGCGCCGCCAGCACGACAGAGACAACGCGGGATGCAGTTGCATGGAGCCGCAACGTCGTATCCAGATTGACCGTTCTCATGGTTGTTCCTTCCCTTGAACTTTCTCGGCCACATGGCGGAACAGCTCGGGGGAAGGTACAATGATTCCCGCAGAGGTTCCCACGTAGGGCCGATGCATGGTGTCGCAACCTCAGAAATGCTTGGTAGGCTGGATGAGGCTGCGCACTCTCCCTGGCGTCCGCTTCGGCGGACGCCTCTTTTATCTCAAGACCGCTTCGGCAACGCCCGCCATCGAAGCAATCGTGTTTTCGCGATTTTTGTTTTTAATGAATAAAATTCGTTGAACCAACAACATCGTCTCCCCCTTCAACCATCGTTATGCAGCGGGAGCACCCTCAAAAATAAAGAAAGCGCGCCCACGAGAGACGCGCTTCCTGCAAATCAGCGCCTCTCCGATAATTTGTCTGTGACCACAAATTAAAATCGCGCAGCATGAGACTATACGTCTAGCAGAGCATGGAGAGTTCGCTTATTGCAACAGCAATAAGCTCCACTAGACGCTCGATAGCCAAAAGCGCTGAACTATTAATTTGTGGTCACGAGCGAAACGATAACAGATTCGCAAACCCAAAACAACGCACAGCGCCCCCGTCACAAATTCCCCATCATGATTGCCCTCCACATAGAAGGGCAATCGCAAGGAGCAACGATCGTCTGGCGCTGGCAGACGACGATGCTATTTCTTGGCCGCGGCCTTCTTGGCGGGAGCCTTCTTTTTCGCTGCAGGCTTCTTTGCGGCCTTGGCCTCGGCCTTCTTGGCCTTCTCTTCCTTTTCGGCCTCCTTGGCGGGACAGTCGAAATTGGGGCAGATCTCCCAGATGCCGCGCTTACTGTCGCTGTCGATGTCGACGATGGGGGCCCCGCAATGCTCGCACACCTTGTCGGTCGCGATGATCTGGCCGTTCGGCGGCAGCGGATACCGCGTCTCGCATTCGTCGAAGTTCTCGCAGGTGATGGACCGCTTGAGCGTGCGCGGGTTGCGCTTGGCGATGAGCTTGTGCTCCTTGCCGGCCTTGGCGCACACCGGGCACACGCCCACGATGACCTCGGGCTCTTGGTTGGTCTTGCAGTTGGGGTCGATGCAGATGACGCGTGGCTTGCGCCTGAACTCGGTGACGCGCACCTGCGGCATGCCGCATTCGGGGCACACCTCTTCCATCGACTCGATCTTGCCCTTGGGCAAGGGGTACGTCACGTCGCAGTCAGGCCAGCCTGCGCACCCGATGAACATCGACTTCGTCTTATGCGAGGCGCGCATCTGCAGGTCTTTGCCGCACTTCGGGCACGGACCCACGTATGCGTCAGCCGCAACGGCATCCCCCAGCTCCTCTCCCACCTCTTCGGCATGCGGGATGAGCTCGGCCAGCTCCTGGGCGAGCAGGTTGCGCGAGCCGCCCACCACATCGGCCTTGGTCGTCTTGCCCTCGGCGATCTGGTCCATGCCGGCTTCCAGCTCGGCCGTCATCTCGGGATGCGTGATGTGCGGCGCGAACCGGTCGAGCGCATCGATGACGGCGATGCCCAGCTTCGACGGCTCGATGGGGTCGTTCTGCACGTACTTCACCGTATAGAGACGGTCGATAATCGCATGGCGCGTCGACTTGGTGCCCAGCCCCAGCTTCTCCATCTCCTGGATGAGCTTGCCTTGGCTGTAGCGCGCTGGCGGCTTGGTCTGGTCGTGCTTGCACGCGGCTCCGTTGAACGCCACCGTCTGCCCGTCGGACAGCTGCGGCAGCTGCTCGTCCTTCTTGAGCCCATAGGGATAGATCTCGCGAAAGCCCTTGTCGACGAGCACGTCGCCTTTGGCCACGAAGCCCTCGCCTGCGACATCGAGCGTCACCTTGGTGCCTTCGATGGTCGCTGGCCCCGACAGCGTCGCCAAGAACCGCCGCGCAATCAGGTTGTACAGCTTGTACTCCGACGGCCCCAGGTCATCGGGCGTGGCACCTGCCGTAGGATAGATCGGCGGGTGGTCGGTCGTCTCCTTCTTGCCGCGCGTGGCCTGAAGCGGCCCTCCGGCCAGCAAGCGCTCGCAATAGGGTCGATAGGCAGGATTGCCCTTGAGGGCCCCCACCACCTCGCTCAGGTCGAGCGTCGAGGGGTACACCGTGTTGTCGACGCGCGGGTACGAGATGTAGCCATCCATGTACAGGCTCTCGGCCATGCGCATGCACCGGCCCGGCGTGATGCCCTCGGCCGATGCCGCCGCCATGAGCGACGTCGTGTTGAACGGCGCAGGAGCCGCCTGGGTGCGCTTCTTCTTCTCGATGGCGACGACGCGCCCTGCCTGGGCACCGGCCACGGCCCTCATGACCTCGTTTGCTTCTTCTTCGGTCTTAAAGCGAGCGGTGGCGTGCCCCGCCTCGAACACGCTGTCGCTCTCGCCCGGAACCCCAGACGTGGGGCCTACCTCGGCCGAGGCATCGAAGACGCCCTTGATCGTCCAATAGTCCTCCGGCACAAAGGCCATGCGCTCGCGCTCGCGAGCGACGATCATGCCCAGCGTCGGCGTCTGCACACGGCCTGACGAGCGCACGTTGCCAAAGCCGCCGAATCGCACGAGCGTCAAAAAGCGCGTGAGGGCAGCGCCCCAGATGAGGTCGATGTCCTGGCGCGTCTCGCCGGCAGAGGCCAAGTCCACATCCATGTCGACGAGGTTCGCAAACGCATGCTCGATCTCGGGCTTGGTGAACGACGAGTAGCGCGCGCGGCTCACCGCGGCGTGCTCGTTCACCTCGCGGCAGCATGACAGGGCATCCGATCCGATCAGCTCGCCCTCTCGGTCGAAGTCGGTGGCGATCACGATGGAGTCGGCCTTCTTCGCCAGGTTCTTGAGCGAACGGATGATGTCCTTTTCCTTGGGCAGCTTCTGGATGGGCGCGTACGCCAGATACGGCAGCGCCTCCATCTTCCACGCCTTCAGCTCGACGCCATCCGGCGTGAACGGCTTTTTCTTCTTGAAGGGCGGCCGTGGCAGCGTGTCGGGCACGCCTGCCGGCACCAGCTCGCCGTCCTCGGTGACTCCCAGCCAGCCGTCGCGCTTCTTGTAGATGAGCTCGTGGGTGAAGTCAGGCTCGAGGATGTGGCCGCGAAGTCCGATGGTCACCCACTCCTCGCCGCCCACCTCAAACCGGTACACCGGCGTGTTGTACACCTTGTCCTGCTTGGGCTTCTTGGCGGCAAGCAGGTTCGCGATTTGCTTGGCAGCGTCATTCTTCTCGGTTACTACTAGCTTCACGGTCGTTCCTTACCGAATCGGTTCAGGGCTTTGGTTCGTTAGCATACACGATTCGCACTCGTTGCGTCAGGATATGGCTGGCGCTTGCTGCGCGGACGCTGGCTGCGCGGACGCTGGCTGCACAGGCGCCTCCGGCACCGTCACGCCCTCCCCAGCGGCTTCTCGCTCCTCGCGCTCGAGGATGCGCCGCATGGCGGCGATGGCGCATTCGATCTGGTCATCGGTCGGCTCGTTGGTGGTGAGATACTGCATCTGCATGCCCGGCCACAGAATCACCTTGACCAGCGGGTTGTCCGGATGAGAGCCAGCCCACTTGACCGTGATCTCGTACGAGATGCCGGCAATGAGCGGCAGAAACACGATGCGCACGGCTATGACGAGCAAGAGCTTGGGTGCGCCGTCCGGGATGCCCCATGCCTCGATGAGGAGGTTGACCGGCACGATGGTGTACACAATGATCGCGATGACGAGCACCATGATGAGAAACGCCGTGCCGCACCGCACGTGCAGGCGCGGGAAGCTGCGCGCGTTCTCGGGCGTCAGCGGCAGCCGATGCTCGTAGCAGTGAATCGTCTTGTGCTCGGCGCCGTGATATCCGAACATCCGCCGGATGTCCTCCATGCGCCCGATGAGCCAGATATAGAAGACGAAGACGGCAACGCGCAGGATGCCGTCGACGACGTTCCACAAAACCACGTTAGAGTCATATTCCCCCACGATGAGGTTGGTGAGCAGCGCTGGCACCACCAAGAACACGACGACGCCCAAGATGACGCCGAGCACCATCGAAAGCGCCATGAAGCCCTTGCCGAGGCCGGATGCCTCCTCGGCCTCGGAGGCACGCTCGGGCTCTGGCTCGAACTGCGACTCCATCGCGTCCACCATGGCTGCCGCCTCGGATTTTGCCTTGCCCTCGCCCTCCTCGTCGCCGAATGCGTGCTCCGCCGCGATCTCAAGGGCCTTGAACCCCAGCCCCAGCGACTCCACGAGCGCCGTGCACCCGCGGATGAACGGCCACGAGAGCCACTTGTTCTTTTTCTTGCCCGACGCTAGGTCATGCTCCTCTATATATATGTTGCCATCAGGCTCGCGCACAGCGACGGCCCAGTTATACTTCCCACGCATCATGATGCCCTCGAGCAGCGCTTGGCCGCCGACGTGCGTCTTGCGCTCGCCGTCCTCGGCGAACGCGCGCGAAAGGTCGCTTTTCGTCTTGTTCTGTGTCATAGCTGTCTTTCTGCCGTGTTCTGGTTAGGGCGGGATGCACCTCAGGCCGCCAAACGCCTGGACACGCCGCCCGGATTTAAGCCGCGCAGCTGTCAGCAAGCTTGCGGGCTATGGACGCTCCACCTTCTCATGCGGGTTGCCGCACGTCATCTTGCCCTCGGGACAATGCCCGCGCACGCACGACGCGCCTGCATCCATGAAGATGAACGGAGCGGTGGGGCGCGCCAGTTCGAGCATCTCGTGCGCCAGCTCGCGAATCTCCCACTGGGCGCGATTGCAGCAACGCAGCTCGAAGAAATGCAGCAGCTCGCGCACGTTCATCGTGACCACGATCTTCGTCTCGCACGCATTGGGCAGCACGAAGCGCGCATCCTCCGCCGGGATGTCGGCATCAAGCAGCGCTCGGTAGGCCTGCTCTGCGGCCTCCATCGCCGCATCGAACGTCCGCTTCGCTTCCTCGTCGGCTGCAATCGACGGCGGCACGATGACCTCGATGCCATCGGCGAACTTGACGTATCGCTGCGACTGCTGGTTGAAGCTAGCCAAACGATGGCGCACCAGCTGGTGCGTGAGGGCGCGTGACACCCCATCGATCGCGAACGTATAGCTCGCATGCTCAAGCGTCGAGAAATGCCCGCTCGACATGATGGTTCGCAGCACCGATTGCACGCGCTCAGGCGGCATCGTCTCCATGAGCTCGGTCGCGCCCACTGGCGCGTAGCATAGCCGCGCCGCCGTGGCTATGGCTCGCTCAGGGTCAGGCGTATGGTATAGCAGCTCGACTTGCATATCACACTTCCGTTTCTGTGGCGCCGCGGCACGCGCCCGGCGCATCGGCGAATAGCAGTTCAGTATAAACGCCCGTCTTGGCACGGGAAACGCCCCCGGCCATGATTCTTGCGCAGTCTACAAGACAAAATGGTAATTGGGAAGTGCCCGAAACGTTTCGTAAACGAAAACAACACCATCGCTGAAAGTTCGGCGCCAACCACCAATATGGTACCCAGACATGACGCATCGCTCCATGTTACACTTTGCTCATCATCAACGGAAGGAACCAACATGGCGGACCTGACCACCGAGCTCGAGGCTTACGGCATCGACTACACAGACGCGATCGACCGCTTCGGCGGCAGCGCGGACTTCTACGAGAAGCTTGCCTTGCGGTATCTCGATGACAGCAACTACGTCAACCTCGTCGCCGCCATGGAGGCCGAGGACTACGACGCCGCATACAAGGCAGCCCATTCGCTCAAGGGCGTATCCGGCAACCTGTCGTTCGCGCGCCTGTTCAAGGTGGCAGCCGCTGCGTCCGACGCGCTCTATCAGGGCGAGCCGCAGGCAGCCGCCACGCTCATGCCCGAGCTGAAGGAAGCCCACGAGCAAGTGCTGGCAGGCCTCACCAAATGGCAGAACGGCGAGCTGTAGCCCCATTCGGGCAAGCGAGCTTCTCCGCAGCGGCACCAGTTCACATCGAGCAAGGGGTCTTTACCTATGTCTAACAAAGGGCTTGCCAAACCCGCCGAGCAGACGACCGTACTCGTCAGCGGCGGCGCAGGCTTCATCGGCAGCCATACCGTCGTCGAGCTTTTGGATGCTGGCTACAACGTCGTCGTCGTCGACAACCTCTACAACTCCGACATCGTCGCCATCGACCGCATCCGTCGCATCACGGGGCTGACCTCTGACGACGCTCGTCTCACCTTCTATGCCGCAGACCTGCTCCATCGCGACGTGGTGGAGCAGGTCTTCGATGCTCACGACATCGATGCCATCATCCATTTCGCTGGCTACAAGGCAGTCGGAGAGTCGGTGGAAAAGCCGCTCGAATACTACTGGAACAACCTCGCAGGCACGCTCGTCTTGGCCGACGTCGCGCGCAGCCACGGCGTCAAGAACATCGTGTTCTCGTCGAGCGCCACCGTCTACGGCGAGCCTGACGAGGTGCCCATCACCGAAATGGCCCCCAAGCACCCGGCCACCAACCCCTACGGCAAGACGAAGAGCATGCTCGAAGAGATACTGTCTGACCTATACGTGGGCGATCATGAGTGGAACGTGGTGCTGCTCAGGTACTTCAATCCCATCGGCGCCCACGAAAGCGGCCTCATCGGAGAAGACCCGAAGGGCATCCCGAACAACCTCACTCCCTTTGTCGCCAAGGTGGCAGTCGGCAAGCTGCCTTCGGTCGGCGTCTTCGGCAACGACTACGACACGCCTGACGGCACCGGGGTGCGCGACTACATCCATGTCGTCGATCTGGCTCGCGGCCATGTGGCCGCGCTCGACTGGATGGCCGGGCGCACTGGCACCACGCAGGCAGACGACCCCGGCTCGACCGTCGGCACGCCGCTTCCCGACGGCACG
This sequence comes from uncultured Eggerthellaceae bacterium, assembly GCA_910585565.1. GTDB lineage: Bacteria > Actinomycetota > Coriobacteriia > Coriobacteriales > Eggerthellaceae > MGBC163016. The sequence continues at coordinate 24,672 of CAJUFC010000143.1, forward strand.
CGCACCGGAGTCGGCGTCTTCAACCTCGGCACCGGCAAGGGGTCAAGCGTGCTCGAGGTCGTGCATGCCTTCGAGAGGGCATGCGGGCATGAGATTCCCTACGAGTTCAAGCCGCGCCGCGCAGGCGATATCGCCGAGAACTATGCCTCAAGCGACAAGGCCGCACGCGAGTTCGGCTGGACTGCCGAGTATGATCTAGACAGAGCCTGCGAGGACATCTGGCGCTGGCAGTCGCACAACCCAGACGGATACAAGACCATTCGCTAAGCGTATCTTCGCTCGCTCTGTATGCACGTGTGGGGCCACGCTAGCGGCCCCACACGTGACAAGAATGCCTGGGATGAATCCGATGAGCGCCGAGACGCCCTGACACCCGCAGCCCCCTCAGCGAGCCGCGCGGCTAGTCTTCTGCGCCGGCGTCGCCCGACGGCGCATCTGCAGAGCCACCGTCGCCAGAGGACGAGCCTCCGCCTTCGCCGCTGCCGCCACCCGAACCGCCTGACCCGCCGCCGCCACTGGGCGTATCCGGCACCGAAGGCGTATCGGGTGTTGTCGGCGGCGGCGTCGAGCCGCCACTCGTGCCTGAGCCGCCACCAGTACTCGTGTCGCCACCCGTGCTTCCCGAACCACCGCCCGAGCCTGAGCCGCCGGTCGTTCCCGAGCCGCCCGCTGTCGTGGACGAGCTGCTGCTCGTGCCGCCTGACGGCGCTGGGTTGGGGTTGGCCGGCACGTTGCCCGAAGCCACCTCGTCGTCATCGTCGAACAAGAGCACCTTAGAGGTATCGACCGCATTGGAGCGAATGTCAGATGCGGTCATCGTTGAGACGATGCCGCTTGGGTCTTCGCCCGCAACGAACAGCTTCATCATCTCTTTCGTCTTCTCCTCGTCGTTGATGACGAAGGAGATGCCGTTGATGTTTTGTGTGTAGGAGGGCAGCATCGCGTTGTAGAAGACGATGTCCTTGTTGTCGGCGAACTGCTGCGCCAGCCCGATGATGTCCATGAGCTTGAGGTCGGTGGTCACGCACTCTGCAGCAGCGCTCACCACACCCGGGATGCTGGTGATAGGCGTGCTCAGCACCTTATGGACGATGGCCTCGACCAGCTTGCGCTGGTTGGAGGTACGCGTGAAATCACCGTTGGCGTAGTGACGGCTGCGCGCGAACGTCAACGCCTCGCCGCCGCTGAGCGTCTGAGTGCCTTTCTCGATGACGTAGTGATTGCCGTCGCCGTCGTCGCAGTGATAGTCGTCAATCTTGGCATCCACCTCGACCGTCACGCCGCCAACGGCATCGACCAGCCCCTTCAGATCGAGGAAATTGACCTCGGCATAGTGGGATATCTCGATGTCGAGCAGCTCTTCTGCCGCCTCGATGACGCCAGGCACCTGCCCAAACGCATAGGCCGCGTTGAACTTCTGCGTCCCATGGCCTGGTATCTCGATTTTGGTGTCACGCGGAATGGAGACCATCGTGACCATGTCGTCCACCGGGTCCACGCGCACGACGATGTTCGTGTCGCTGCGAGACTGCTCTCCTTCCGAACGTGCGTCAGACCCCAGAAGGAGCATGTAGAACGGCTCGTCGAAGTTGGAGGAGTAGCCACCCAGCGCATCCTCGATGGCAAGCAGCTCGGCGTCGCTTTTGGTGCCCTTGTTGAGCTGGCTGGTGACGCCGGAGACGAACAGGCCGAACGCCGTCCCGCACACGAGCATGACCAGCAAGATGGCCGTGACGATGACGAGCACGGTGCGCTTGCCGCCGGACTTCTTCTTCGCCATCGCGTGATAGGCGCTGGCATCGCGCGTGTAGTCGGCTTTGCTCTGGCTGCCCCGCGCATCGCCTCTCGCCCCAACAGCATGGCTGGCGACAGGGACAGCTTGGCGAACAGGGCGTGCGGCAGACGCAGGATGCGCATGAGCGCCAAGCGTCCGCTGATTGATATCGTTGATATTACGCATAGGTGCAATTATAGCAAGCGAGCGCCATCGTGCTAGGCCACATACAACATCTGCACAAGGCCGCACCCACAGAAGGCATGTCGCCCGCGAGCCTCCTACGCCCTCGAGGCATCGACGGCGACGTCATCCGTAAGGTCGGCCGGCCCCATCGGCCGCCATGTCTCGTCGGCCATGATCGCACGGGCATCGCGCCACCCGCGCACGAGCGTGCGCACGCCTGCCGTCACGCCCTGACGCTCGACAACCACCAGGCGAATGAGCTCTTTGGCAAGGCACGCCAGCGTACCGGCACCGAACAGGACCGGGTTATAGTCCCCATATTCCTTGAGGTAGTGCGCCATGTGGCCGCGGTTGCGCATGACGTGATAGCGCGTCATGTCCGAGCTTGCGTTCAGCTGCCTGACCCCGGTGACCTCCCAGTTCGGCACCTCGCGCGTGCGCTGCAGCACGACGTCATCGACAACGGCCGCGCGTCCGTGCTTGCTCGCGCAGTACCCGTACACGCAGTCGTCCCAATAGATGAAGAACCGCGCGTCCGGCGGCCCGATCTGCTCTGCTATCGCCCGATTGAACAGCCCGCCCTCGAAGCAGACGGCATTCATGGGACGATATCCTGCCTTGGTGGGCTTCGATGCCGATAGCGGATCGTACATCCCCATCGACTCGATGAAGTGATGCTGCCAGAAGAAACGGCCACCGTCCCAGTCGAGTCGGGCACCCTGGACGATATCGAAGTCTGCGGCCCATCGGCCGAGCTTCGCGATCGCGTCCGGCATGACCGCAACGTCGTCGTCCATGAGCCAGAACCACTGAGCCCCTGCCTGATAGGCGCGGCGCACGCCCTCGGAAAAGCCGCCCGCACCGCCCGTATTCGTCTCCATCGGCACGTAGACGAGCGTATCTTTGCCCGATGTCCACGGAGCTGCCGTCAACCCTTCGTCCACGATGCGCGCATATATCTCGATGAGCTCGCGCGTCTCAGATGCATCCTCGTTGTCGACGACGAACACGCGCCACGGCGCCTCGTCCAAAAGCAGCAGCGAGCGCAACAGCCCCTCCAACAGATGCTGGCGCTTGTAGGTGACGACAACTATCGCGAGGCGATCCACAGGCGCGCCCTAGCTCTGCCAGTCGTCGCCGATGATGACAAGAAAGTCAGATTCGAACAGGTAGTCCCCGTCGTCCTTCTTGGCCTCGCCGACGCCCAGCGCAGACACCATCTGCTTGGCGAACTCGGCGTTCTTGTCATCCTTGTAGACGACCTCGGTCGTCGGATAGTCAAAGTTGTTGGCGTTGCCCGTGTCGAACTTGCGGTACCCCATGCCCTCGAGGATGGCCTCGGCCTCGGCGCACACGCCGTCGCGGCCGTTGCCGTTGCGGATGCGAATGGTGGCCGTGCGGTCGACGCTGTATTCGCCGCCCAGCTCTCCTGACCCGGTGGACGAGATCACCGTGCCCGTAGCGTCGTCAATCTCGTCTTCCTCCGCGGGAGGCAGCCCCGCATCCACGCGCTTCATGATCTTTTTGAGCTCGGATTCATCCACGACCTCATACCAGATGTTGTTCCTGTACTCGGATTCGGTGGGAATGGTGCCGGTGTATATGTCAGTGGCAGCGTTCATCCCCTGCATGGACTGCGCAAGCCCGATGATCTGGTCAAGGCTCATGTCGGTCATCACGCACTCGGATATGGCCTGCAGCGTGCCGGCGATGGTCAGCGCGTCGCTAGCCAGCAGCTTTTGCGCGACCGCCGACAGCACGACGCGCTGGTTGGCCGAGCGATAGATGTCGCCGTCGCCATAGTCGTCATAGGAATGACGCGAGCGAGCGAAGATGAGCGCTTGGTCACCATCAAGCACCTGGCGCCCTGCCGGCACGTAGCCGCCGGCCCGCCAGTCGTCGATCTCGATAGGCACGTCCACCTCGATGCCGCCAAGCGCGTTGATGACCTTGATGAACCCGTCGAAGTTGATCTCGGCATAATGCGCGATGGGCACGCCGCACAGCTTTGACACCGTCTCGACCGCCAGGGCCGGGCCGCCGAACGCATGCGCCGCGTTTATCTTGTTCGTCCCGTGAGAGCCAATCTCCACCTTGGAGTCGCGCGGGATGGATAGAAGCGTCGCCTTTTTCTGCTTGGGGTCGATCCGCGCGAGCATCATCGAGTCAGAGCGATACGTGCCGTCCAGCTCGTTGGATGCCTCGCGGTCCGACGAGCTGTCGACGCCCATGAGCAACATGTAGAACGGGTCTTCCGGAGTGTCCGTCGGCGACAGGGCGCTCAAAAGCGCCGAGTCCAGGCCGCTTGTGATGTTGGAGCCGATCTTGCTGACATATGCGAAGGCGGCGCCCGCGCCCACCAGCAAAACGACGAGCAGCGAGACGCACACGCCTGTCAGTATCTTGCGGCGCTTGCGCTTCTTGCGCACCGCCCGGATGGAGTCGGAGTCGAGGTACGAGCTGCCGGATATCTGCGAGTACACGTCGAAGTCGGACGACGTGCGCTTCAAGTCCTCGTAGTCAGCCGAACGGCTCGAGCGAGCCTTCTCAGCGGCGTGACGCGTCGCCGATTGGCTGCGGCGTGCGTGCGCCCGCGACTGAACGCTCTGCTGCGAGGAAGCCGTGGTACGCCGCGAACGCGGATTGCCATGTTTGCCGTGTGTCATATAAACAAGTCACCTGATATGGGAGTGCTTGATTATACAACAGGCACTTCTCCAGTGTCCAATATGCGCTTGAGCGCACCCTCATCCAACACAGGAACTCCAAGGCTGACAGCCTTTTCCAGCTTCGATCCCGCCTTCTCGCCCGCAACGACGAAGCTCGTCTTCCGGGACACGCTCGAGGCGACCTTGGCGCCCATGGCCTCCAACGCCTCGCTCGCGTCATCGCGCTTGAGCTCGGCAAGCGAGCCGGTCAGCACGAACGTGAGCCCCTTGAGGGGCGATGCCTCGGCGCTCGCACTTCCGTCATGCGACGAGCCCGCACCTGCTTCTGTCATGGACACGCCAGCCTTCTGCAGGCGCTCGATGACGTCAACGTTGTCGGGCGTGCGCAAAAACTCGTAAATGCTCCGTGCCACGGCCTCGCCCACGCCATAGATGCCCTCAAGCTCCTCTTGCGAGGCTGCACGCAAGGCCTCCATCGAGGGATACACCTCGACGATCTCTTTGGCGGTGCTCTTGCCGACATGACGTATGCCCAAGCCGCCCAGCACGCGCGTAAACGGGCGCGCCTTGGATGCCTCGATGGCCGCCATCAGCTTCTTCGCCATGACATGACCGAGCCGTATGGGATGCCCGTCTTTGCTGAGGCGCCCCATGTCGAGCGCGGCCAGCTCGTCTTCGGTCAGCGAGTAGTAGTCAGCAACGTCAGACAGCCGGCCCACCTCCACGAGCCGACGCACGATCTCGTCCCCCATGCCGTCGATGTCCATGGCGCCCCGGCTGGCCCAGTAGGTCAACCGCTCGTGCGCTTGAGCTGGGCAGTCAATGGAGATGCAGCGAAGGGCCGCGTTGTCCTCCTCGCGCACGACCGGCATCCCACAGCTGGGGCACACCGTCGGAGCCTCCCAGGGAATCGCGTCTTCGGGACGCAGGCTCAACACCGGCCCCAGCACCTCGGGAATGACATCACCTGCCTTGCGCACGATGACAGTGTCGCCGATGCGCACGTCTTTGCGGTGCACCTCGTCCTCGTTGTGCAGCGTCGCGCGTGCCACGGTCGAGCCAGCGACCGAGACCGGCTCCAGCTCGGCGACTGGCGTCAGCACGCCGGTGCGCCCAACCTGCACGGTGATATCGCGCATGACCGTCGTCTTCTCCTCTGGCGGAAACTTGAACGCAATGGCCCACCGCGGTGCCCGAGACGTAAAGCCCAGCTCGCCCTGCAGCGCGAACGAGTTCACCTTCACCACGACGCCGTCTATCTCGTAGGGCAAGTCCCCGCGGCGCTCGAGCGAGTCCTCGCAAAACGCGAACACCTCGCCTCTCGTGCGGCAAAGCGCCACATCCGGGTTCACGTGCAGCCCCGAGGAGCGCAGCCACTCCAGCAGCTCCCACTGACCCGGCACGCCCAGCGACGCCGGGTCGGCGGCCGCGTACATGAACGTCGACAGCTCCCGCATGGCCGTTATCTTTGGGTCCTTCTGCCGGATGGAACCCGCAGCGGCATTGCGTGGGTTGGCAAAGGGGGCCTTCCCTTCGGCCTCGGCGGCAAGGTTGAGCGCCTCGAAGCTCGCCTTGGACATGTACACTTCTCCCCGAAGCTCGATCGATGCCGACGCGCTCGGCTGAGCGTTCGCGCCATCACCATCCGCATCAGCATCCCCTGCGCCGGCGCCAATGCGGTCGCGCAGGCGCAGCGGCACGTCCTTGATGGTGCGAATGTTTGCCGTCACGTCCTCGCCCGTCGTGCCGTCACCGCGCGTCGCGGCACGCACAAGCTCGCCGCCTGCATAGGTAAGCGCAATCGACGACCCGTCGATCTTGAGCTCGCAGCAAAGCTCCGGCAAGCGCCCAAGCTCCTTCTCGACACCCGCGATCCATTTGTCCAGCTCGTCTAGGTCCATTGCGTTATCGAGCGAGAACATGCGCTCGGCATGCGTGACGGCGCTGAACTGCTCGCCCACGTAGCCGCCAACGCGCTGAGTGGGGCTCGTCGACGTGATGAGCTCGGGGTGTTCTGACTCCAGCTGGCGCAGCTCGCGCATGAGCGAGTCGAATGCCGAGTCGGATATCTCGGGCGCATCGAGCGCGTAATACTGATACGTATGGTGCTCTATCTCGTCACGAAGCGCTTGTACGCGCTTCTCCACATCCAGCATATTGAGCCTTTCCAAGCAGTGATAATTGTTTATAATAGTCCAAGTTCTAGAACGAATAGCTGTATGTTTGCAAACGTTGAAAAGGAGCAATTCCATGAATGAAGGGCTGAACCTCCCTCGTCTTCAAAGCCTCAACGACTGGATCGTTACGAAGTCTGACATCGACGCCATGACCGAGAAAGAGCTCATCGACGTCGTCAAGGAGCAGAAGGTCAAGGTCATGATCACCGATGGCACCGTTTCCACCGTCATCATCTCGCCTGACCTGTACAACACCTTCGTCAGCACGGTTGAGAAGTACGCTGCATCTCGCGGCACGGCTGCCAATATCGACTAGTCGATAGCACGGCATCACCTTGCATCGAAAAGGCCCGCTTGCGCGGGCCTTTTTTGTTGTCTCGCTATGAGGGATGCGACGCAGCCGCTTGAGGCTTTCGCGAATCCGCCGGCGCTTAGAGATTGCTGATGTCCCAGAGCCCCGTGAGCAGGGATGCGGCCACCAGCACGCAGAGCACCGCAAGCACGATGAGCACGATGCCCAGCGGATCGTCCTTCGCGCGACCCTTGCCGCGCGTCGCCGGCACCTGAGGCTCGTCAGGCTGCACGTCAGGCTGGAGGCCCTGGCGCAAATCCTGCGAGGGCGAAGGCTGATACGGCTCTTGATAGCCGCGCGGGCGCCCCTCGGGAGGCATGCCCTGCATCGGCTGGGCAGCGCGCGGCTGAGGCTGCTGATAGGGACGCTCTCCTGCACGCATGCGCGCATCCTGTGGATGCGGAGCACGGGCACCCATGCCAGCCGGATGTTGCTGTACGGGAGACGCGCCGCCATACGGCTTTTGGACGGATGTCTGGGCCGGGTGCCCAGACAGGGGCTTTCTCCCCTGAGCCTGCTGAGAGGTCGCCGACACATATGTGCCCGGCATCTCGCCTTGGTTGGGCAGCGGCTGCGTCTGGCGCGCATCGCGGATGTGCTGGTCGCGCCGCGGCTGCCGCGCATCCATGACCTCGCGGGCTTCGCGAGCGCCCATCGGCTGGGCGCCGCCTGAGACACCACCCGGCACAGGGCCGCTGCCCGCAGCCGCCCCGGGCACAGAAGCGCTCGCCTGGCCACTTGCGCTGCTTCTTCCATACCTCCCGGAATACGAGACGCCATCGCGCGCATCCCAGCCGTCGCGAGCGGCAAGCGTGGGCTTGTCGTCCAGCAAAACCGGGTTCGCCTTGACGGTGATGATCTCCTTGGCATCCTTCGACGTCGCAGCGCTGGATGCCTGCGACGTCGAAGACGCCGGGGCAGCATCAGCCTTGCGTGGAGCATCGGCCTTGCGAGGACGAACTGGCTCCTCGTCCTTCTCGTCGCTTTCGCTCTCGCGCCTGCTGGCTTCTTCTGCAGCCTTCTGCTGCTCGCGCTTCTTTCGCTCGAGCTCCTCTTTCCACTGGCGAGAGCGGATGGCCTTCTCCTTGAGCTGGGCCTCGCGCTCTTGAGCCACCTTCGCATCCGTGCTCCGACGGCCTGACTTCCCCTTCGAAGACGACGAACGCTTTGATGGCCCGGTCGGGGTGAAGATGTCAAGCAGGTCCTCGTCGTCGGTGCCGCCTTTGCCCTTCGAGGCGGACGAGCGCGGCTTTTGGGCACCGAAGAGGTTGGACAGCTCATCATCAAGGCCGTCTGCGCCACTATTCTTGGACGCACCGGCATTGCTTGAGCCCAAGCCCAATGCCGAGAAGAGGTCTATCTCTGATACGTTGTCTTTTTCAGGCACCGCCATTGTCCACCTTTACTTTTTCTCCAAGATGACCACGTCCTCCACGCTGGCACGCAGCGCCTGCTCATACTCTTTCCGGTTCAAGTGAAGCCCACTGTTGTTGATCGTGACCTTCGCCTCGGCGCCGTTCTGAGAATCGAGCGTAAAGTTGGAACCGTAGTCGTTGGCAAGCGCTTCGACAAAGGCGCTGGCAGCCTCCGCGTTCGGAAACTCCATGTCCATCGTCGTGAATTCGCAATCGCCATCCGACTTGAACGTAACCGTCTCCATACAAGTATAGCTGACCCCGCTCGTGGTTGTGCCCGTGTATTGGAACGACATGTAGCCCGACTGGTTTCCGCTTGCCGCCGACGACGATGAGGACGAGGACGAATTGTAGAAGTTCTGCACCGCCTGTGATCGCTTCGACGACGAGGAGGATGACGCAGACGAGGAGGATGACTGGGTTTGGGCCTGCTGCGTGTCCGCGCCGCCCTTGTCAGCGTCGCCACTGAACACGAATCCCAGCAAGACCACGAGTGCCACGGCAACCACCGCAAGCACGATAAGCATAATGATAATGAGCCGCTTGCGCTTGCGGCGAGCGCCTTCCAGGTCGCGCATGCCCTCTTCCAGCGACACCGACGGCTCGTCGAAGATGGAGCTCTCAGCGATGGCGCGCTCGTCGAGCAATGGCTGCCCGATCTCGTCGTCGCCCTCTGAGGCTGGCTCGGACGCCGCATATTCGGGCGCGACATACGAGGCTGCCGCCCCTGCGGAGGGATACGAGGCAGCCCCGCGGGCCGACCCGTAGGGGGAGGCCGCATGCTGGCCGTACGAGCCATACGCGCCCGGATAGCCAGCGCGCGCATAATCATAGGCGTCAGAGGCGCCCTGGCCCGGGTACGATGAGCCCATCGAAGGCATCGATGCTCCATATGCGCCCGGCATGCCTCCTGGAGCCTGGGTCGGCCCAGATTGGCCGGGATAGCCTCCTTCGGGAGCCCCATACGCAGCAGCATAGTCCGGCGCGACCGCGCCCTGCATTCCGTACGGATCGCCCGAGGCATAGCCGTAGCCTTGCGGGGCTGCATACGGGTATCCGAAGCCTTGCTCCCCTGCCGCCCCGCGAGCGCCCCAGCCACCGGCATACCCGCTCGGATACGGCATGGCATAGCCAGCCTGCTGGTACCACTGCGCATACGCAGCGTTATACGGCTGGATGGCCATCTGCTGCGATGACGATGCGCCCTCATGAGAGGTTGCGTCCCATGCAGGATTCTGGGCACCGAAGCGCTGCGAGGCTGCAGAATAGGGGCTGTCGTAGTCCTGCGAGCCTACCGGCGCGCTGTTGGCGGCGCCAGCGTTCGCAGCGGCGCCAGCACCAGCGCCTGAAACGTCATACCCTGCCGCGCCATAGGCCGCAGCAGCCGCTGCGCCTGTGCCAGCCGAAGACGCCTTCGGGACGTTCGGGCGCCCCGGCGCGCCGCTCTCGTGCAGCCCGCGCTTGCGCGCGTCGCCACGGTCCGTTCCAGCCTGCTTTTGCAGGTAAGCCTCGACCGAGCTCCGCTCGTCGAGCGGCACCTTAGGCGACTGGGCTTGGCGGCGCGGCATGCCTCGGAACCGCGGCGGCATGTTGACCGACGGCTCAGGCACCGACGAGGAGATGGCATCGAAGTCAGGGTCTATCGCGTTGCGAAAGATCGGCACGACAAGCGGCATGATGGCTTGCGCCTCGTCATCGTCCGCCTCGTCAGCCGCATCGCCCAGCATCACCACGCCGGGCTGTCCCGAAACGCTCGCTTTTTGCTGAGGATATTGGCTCCTGCGGCGAGCGACTATGGGGGGCTGATCGCTGCTGTCGATGTCGATGTAGATATATGGTGTCTTTTTCTTGTTATCGGATGCCATATGTAATCTATCGCCAACTCGAATCGTGTCGCTGTCTGGATATGCGCCTGCTTCAGCATATTGCTTGCCCAAAGTCTATCAAACTCATAATTATACACATGTGCCTTCGCTGGCAACTGTTGGCAAACCGACAATACATATAATGTGCGACGATAGGCCTAAGCGGCTCCCCATTGCCTGATGGCCCGAGGAATGCACGCGATGACGTCAGGGGCACGCACGCCGATCTCGGTAAGGTCTTCTGCAGCGCAGCGAGCGGCCGTGGCATGCAAGGCAACGGCAAGGGTAGCGGCATCGTGCGCACTGAGGCCCTGCGCCGCAAGAGCGCCCATCATGCCCGCCAGCACATCCCCCGTGCCCGCCTTGGCGAGCGCCGCCGTGCCGAAGCCCATCAAAGCGACCTCGCCAGAGCCCGGGTCAGCCACAAAGGTGTCAGGGCCCTTGAGGGCGACCGTCGCTGCGTAGGCATCGGCCAGCCTGAGCGCAAAGTCAGCCATCTCGGCATCGCCACCGTCGCAAGGCGCTCCTGCACAGAGCGAATCGGCCATGCGCGCTGCCTCGCCCGCATGAGGCGTCACGATGGTAACCCGCCCACGCTCGTGCCGCTGGCGAGCCAGCGCACGCCCCTGCTCGGTAGCCAGCGCAGCGATGGCTCCCCCGTCGACGATGACCGGACACGCGCAGCATTCCAAGATTGCGTAGACGAGACCGTCTGTTGCGGCATCGGCCGCGTCCATGCCCGACCCGACGAGACAGGCGCGCGGATGGTGCGCGTCAGGCGGCACATCGAGCGTGGCAGCCGCGGGCGACCAGCCATCCCAGCAGCGCACGACGAGGTCGAGCGCTGCCTGACGAGCCACCGAGACCGTCTCCGGGGCGCAGACGACCTCGACGTATCCGGCACCCGTGCGCAAGGCCGCGCACGCCGCCATGCAGATCGCCCCGGGATATGAGCATGCGCCTCCGACCGCCACGAGCCGTCCGCGCGTGTACTTGTTGGCGTCCCGCGCCGGCCACGGCAAGCGCGGTGCTAGCTCCTTGGCCCCAAGCTCGTTGATGACGCCCATCACATCCTCGCTTTCCGCCCTCTTGCGTCCCGCAGTCCCCGTCTGCATGCCGGGCAGGCGGGGACTGGCTTGCGCGGCGACCTCCCGCATGACTGACCTGCGCAGCGCGTGCGCGCCCGCACGTGCGCTACAGGCTGTCCAGCATCCCGCGCGCCTCTTTGAACTGGCGCGTCAGCTCCTCGGTCGGGTCAACCCGCTTGCGGGCAGCAGCCTGCGACCCCTCGGTGATCGCGATGACGCACGCGATGGCATCGCTCGTCGAATGGGACAGCGATAGCGGCATGTCGGTGACGCCCATCGTGCGCGCAAGCTCACGGGCGCACCCATGCAAGACGAGCGTCGGACGCCCCTTCGCGCTGCGGCTCACCTCGACGTCTCGCACGCCGATGCCTTCGGCAAAGCCCGTCCCCAACGCCTTGAGCGCGGCCTCTTTCGCAGCGAAGCGGGCAGCATAGTGCTTGGCCGGGTCGGCCTGGCCGTCGCAATAGGCGCGCTCGCCCTCGGAGAACGTGCGCGCGGCAAACGACGGCGTCCGCTCGAGGATGCGCCTCATGCGCGCAACCTCGACGATGTCTACGCCCAACCCTACCTGATCGCTCGGGGCATCAAGCGACAGAGCGCCGTCTATCGCTGCTTGTGCTTTCTTTGATATGGCCATAGCTACTCCACCGTCACAGACTTCGCCAGGTTGCGCGGCTGGTCCACGTCGCATCCGCGCAAGACCGCGATGGCGCGCGCGAACAGCTGCAAGGGCACGCTGGCGACGATGGCCGAGAACGCGTCACGCACGCTCGGCACCGCAATGACATGGTCGGCATGCCTGGCTATCTCGTCGTCGCCTTCGGTGGCGATGGCGATCACCTTGGCACCGCGCGCCTTGCATTCCTGCAGATTGGAGAGAACCTTGTCATAGGTTGGGCTCATCGTGGCAATCGCAATGACCGGAAAACCCTCGTCGATGAGGGCGATAGGACCATGCTTCATCTCCCCGGCCGGATAGGCCTCGGCATGCAGATAGCTGATCTCCTTTAGCTTGAGCGCGCCTTCGCACGCTACCGCCGAACCCATGCCGCGCCCGACGAACAGGGCCGACCGTGCGTCTTTGCATGCCTCAGCAGCAGCCTCCACGCTCGTCGCGTCAGCCAGCACCGCCTCCACCTTCTCGGCAGTGTCAGCCAGTTCGCTGAACAGCAGCCGCACCTGCCCTGCCGTCAGCTTGCCACGCGTCTGGGCCAGCATCATCGCCACCAACGTCAGCGATACCACCTGCCCCAGGAAGCTCTTGGTCGAAGCGACGGCGATCTCTTTGTTTGCCTTGGTGTAAATGACGCCGTCAGACTCACGGGCGACCGATGACCCCACGACGTTGGTGATACCGAAGACGCGCGCGCCCTTGATGCGGGCATCTCGCATGGCGGCCAGCGTGTCGGCCGTCTCGCCCGACTGCGACACCGCCACCACGAGCGTCGTCGGCGTGACGATGGGGTTGCGGTAGCGAAACTCGCTGGCAACCTCCACCTCGCACGGCAGCTGCGCCCACGTCTCTATGAGGTTCTTGGCGATGAGCCCCGCATGATAGCTCGTGCCGCACGCGATGATGTAGACGCGATCGAGCAGGTTGAGCTCTTCGCGGGTGAGCGCCAGCTCGTCGAGATGCACGCTATCTCCCACGAGACGCCCGGCCAGCGTGTCGCGGATGACGCGTGGCTGCTCGTGAATCTCCTTCAGCATGAAGTCGCTGTATCCGCCCTTTTCGGTCAGCTCGGCATCCCAGTCGATGTGCACGGGGCTGGGCTCGAGCGGCGCCAGGCACGAGCCTGATGCGTCAAAGAGCGCCAGGGTGGTTGCCCCCAGCTCAATCAGCTGGCCGTCCTCCACGATCACGACGTCGCGGGTATGGTCGATAAGCGCGATGGCATCCGAGGCCAGATATGCGCCGTCAGCCGCAAGCCCCGCCACGAGCGGGGAGTCCTTGCGCATACCCACGATGACACCCGGGTCCGCCGTCGAGACGACAGCAATGGCGTAGGAGCCGATGAGCCGCGAGGCAGCCGCATGCACGGCCCGGGCAAGGATGCTCGGTCGCCCCTGAGCAAGCGCTGCGGTGCCGTCATGCGGAGTGCGCCTGCCTTCGGCATCAGCCAACGCGTCGTCGGCCGCATCGACGCAGGCAAGGGAAACCAAGCTCTCCTCGACGAGATGAGCGATGACCTCTGAGTCGGTGTCGCTGCGAAAGGCATGGCCTGCCGCCTCCAGCTCGCGCCTCAGCTCGGCGAAGTTTTCGATGATGCCGTTGTGCACGAGCGCCACCGCCCCATCGCAAGACGTATGGGGATGCGCGTTGGCTTGGGTGGGACGGCCATGGGTGGCCCAGCGCGTGTGCCCGATGCCGCAAGCGGCCTCATGCGCGCCTCCGCCAACGCCAAGCGCCTCGGCAAGCCGAGCCACCTTGCCCGTCTCGCAGACAACGTCAATGCGCGAGCCGCGCTCGAGGGCAACGCCCGAGGAGTCGTAGCCGCGATACTCAAGGCGCGCAAGCCCGTCGAGCAAGACCGGCACGGCCGGCTCTGTGCCCGTATATCCGACGATTCCACACATAGGCGTCCCCTCTGTGATGCTGCGATGCGCTCGGTTTTCCGTTTCGTGAATGAGGAGATTCTAGCAGGTTCCGCCTGGGCTTCATGGCCGAGATGCGCCAGCGGGTAGACATCCTATTGGCACGCTGATAATAGTTTGCCGACAGAATAATCTGAAAAGAGAAATATTCATCGAAAATGGCCGCAAAAACCTTGAAACTCATTTTGACTTTTGCAACTATTGTCCTGTCACGAAACGACGATGACAGCCGATTCGGAACAGCATGAGAAAAGGGTTTGCCATGTGGAGTGGGTGTCACCCCAAATCTGACGAGGACTTGAAGGAATGCTCGGAGCTCGGCAAGTCGCTGAGCCGCCTGTCGCAGCCAACCATCCTGACGCTCCTCGCCCAAGCAGGCGAGCCCTTGCATGGGTACAGCATCGTGCAGAAGGCCGCCCACTCGCCAATGTTCGGCGGCAAGAAGCCTGACGCCACTGGCATCTACCGGGCGCTCAAGCGCATGGAAGAGGCCGGGTTCGTCACGTCAGAGTGGGCCACGCCCGCAGAGGGCTCGGCCAAGCGCATGTTCTCGCTGACCGACAAAGGCCTCAAGTGCCTCAGGCGCTGGATTGATGCCCTTGCTTGCTACGAGCTCACCATCGAGGAGCTGCGCCGGCAGGCCTCGTGCGCCTTGGGCATCGATTTGCCTCCTACGCCGGAGTGCTCCCACATCGCGGAGAACGCATAGGCAGCGGCCCGCACTCGTCGCGCCAAGAACAATGGGCGCAGTCTTCGCTCACGCCTTCGTCAATCTCGTCCCACGAGCACGATTCATACCCCAAGGCCCGATAGAAGGGAACAGCCACGCCTCGCGATACGAGACGCAGCTCCCCGTGCCTGCGCAGCGCATCTTCCATGAGCGTGCGCCCGACGCCACGCCCGCGCCAAACGGGGTTCGCAACGACCGGGTTGACGAACGCGTTTCCGCTTGAGCCGATTGCGATGCGAATGAAGCCGACAGGGTCGTCTTCCCCATCCACCGCGACCGTCACGCCCTCGATGGACGCCAGAGAGTCCATGCCCTCCGCATAGTTGAACGCATTGATGAACGGCAGGTCACCCTCGCGGGCTGGCCGCAACGTGAACGCAGGATCAGATGTCATGGCGTATCCCCTTTCCCGCTGTCGCCCTCGGCGCACCCCGCGCCATCACATGATGGGCGGCACGTATATCTTGTTGCGCGAGTCGGGAATGGCCTTCTTTGCCAGCTCGGCCGCGCCTTCGGCGATCATGGGCAGAAGGTGCGTCGGCACGCCCATGAACATCATGTCCTCGCCGATATCCGTCGCGGCGCGACAGCCATAGCAGCCAAACGTGATGTTGGGCTCGTCGTTCGCGAGCGGCAGCAGCACGGCCTCCACGCACATGGAATTGAAGCCGCTTGCATGGAAGTCGTGGCGGTGACCCGTATAGTAGCTCATCGACATCGAAAGCCACATCATCTGCTCGGGCGTGCCCGTGAACACGACGACCTCGGGCACACGCACGGTCTTCGCAAGCGGCGCCACATACGTCGCACGACGGCTCTTCGGCGGCAAGACCGGGCGCTCGGCCACCATCTTCGCCGCAGCCTCGGCATTTACCACCTTGTGGAACAGCACGTATATCTCACCGGTGGCCAGCTTCTCCGGTACGCCGGTCATGCCAAAGATGGAGGTGCCGTCAGGGCATGCGTGCTTGAACGGCGGCATCAGGATGGACGCCCCCCGACGAGCCGCCATCATGGCTTGGCAGAACCTGAGGTTTTCTGCGGGCATCGGGACGTCAGGCAGCGATTCCTCGGCACCTATCAGGCTGACGGCCACCGGCTGCCAGCGCAGACCCAGGCTCTCCATGATGGATGCCTGCAGCTCGGCATAGGCACGCTGCTGCTCGGCATCAATCGGCTCGGCACGTTCCTCGCCAGCGCATGGGTCGAACGCCGCAGCATCGCTCACCGACTCGACCGCGAGCGCACGCGTCGGGCAGTTGCCCGAGCACGTGGTGCATCCCACGCAAAGCTCCGGACAAGCTGCGTACGGATGCCCGTCGGCGTTGACGTCGAGCACTTCGCACGGACAGAATGCCACGCACAGCCCGCACTTGACGCACCGGGCAGGATCGTTGGTGATGCGATAGTCCACCGCGCTGTCGTCGGTGTAGTCGGGCGACGAGGCGTTCGCGCCCGTATGAGAGTAGTCAGCCACGTCAAAACCTCACTTGCACCAGGGCGGATACACTCGCTTGCCCGCAGTGTCGGTCAGATGATACGAGCAGAACGGGATGGCGCGGCCATCAGGCACGCACACCATCATCGAGCAGTCGCGCAGGCGCTCTACGTCCATGCTGACCGCGTCCATATAGTTCATCACGATGACCGACAAGCCTGTCTTCACCTCGACGCCCTTCTTGTAGAGGATGTCGAGGAACACCGAGCCCTGAGGCGAATCCGGGCTATAGCCTTCGGCATACTCCTCCATGGTCATGCGTCGCGTTGCCGGATAAAAGCCGCTCGCATGTCCGGCGCTCTTGGGGCCTTCTGGGTCCTTCACGAGAAAGACGCCGGTGTCGCAAAGCGGATGCGAGCAGCCAAGCGGCCACACGTCGCTCAGCTCCAGCAGCCCGTCAGACTGGCTCACCAAGTCGTTGATGACATCGCCTGCGGTGTATTGCCAAGCTCGGTCAGCATCGAAGCGGCCGGACGTGAAAGCCGGCTGCAGCGCAAGGCCGCACACCACATCGGAATTGTCGAGAGCAAAGCGCAGAAGGTCGCCCAGCTGGCCATCGTTCAGCCCAGCAACGACAGCGACCGACAGCACCACCTGGATGCCCGCCTCGCGGCACCGCTCGATGGCGCGCAGCTTCACGTCGAGGATGTCACGCCCGCAAGTGGCCTCGTAGACGTCCCCGGTCACCCCATCGAAGGACAGGTAGACGCCGGTAAGCCCATGAGCGACCAGGTCTTCCAGATACCCCGGCACTGACGCAATCACCAACCCGTTGGTGTTCACCTCGATGCCCCAAAAGCCCATCATGCGGCCCATATAGATGATGTCGACCAGGTCCTTGCGCGTCGTCGGCTCGCCACCGGTTAGCTGCACTGCGCCATCGGTGCCGACGGCGTCGGCGATAACCTGGTACATCGCGCGAATCTCGTCGAGCGACGGGTCATCCTCGCCGTTCTCGGCTGAGGCAAAGCAGACCGGGCAGTGCAGGTTGCAGTTGCGCGTGACCTCGATCTCGAGCAGCGTGCCGCGCCGCTCATGTCGGCCGCACGTGCCGCAGCCGAACGGGCACGGCCCTGTCACCGGCTCGGTGTTTTGCGGGCGCGTCTTGGGAAACGCCTCGGAGCGCAGCCACAGGTAGTGTTCGGCATCTGGCCAGACGCGGTTGTCCAGCGCGCCATGGTCGGGGCACGTGCGCGTCATCCACACGACGCCGTCCCCATCGGCATACACCTCCGCCGGCAGCTCCCGCAAGCAATCCGGACACAAAGCCGTCGTCGTATGCAGAATCTTCTTTTCCAAAATCACATCCTCAATACAGCGTGTTCATGAAGGCCCGCAAGCAAGCAAAGCCCTCAGTTATCTATGTATTGCCGCGGGTCATGCTCCGCATTCGGCGGCGTCGACACCGAAATGCCCATGAGGCCCACCCATGCCATCACGCGCCGAGGCACGAACATGCCTGGCTGGTACTTGGCAGCCTCGGCAATGGCGTTCATGCACGATATCGCATGGGCCAAGTCGGTCTTCTCGTCGATGTCTGCGACCGGCGAGAAGTACGACACCGGGATGTCGTGTTCCTTGATCTTGGCGAGGTAGGCATCCAGCGCCGGCGTGCCATCGAGGTTATAGTAGACACCTTGATGGTTGACGGGCGTGTTGTGCGAAAAGCCGACCAAAGAGGTACCGCACTCCTGACACGGTGCCAGCACGATGCCAGGCGTGCCGCTGTCCTGGAAGTACTCAAGCCATTGGAATGCCTGCGTGATGTGCGACTGCGGCATCGTCGGAATGTCCCCGCCAACAGACACGATAGACTCATACCCCTGATCGAATATCTGCTTGAAGGCGTCATCGAAGTGGTCGTCGAACGTCGCGCCCGCATCGGTGAGATAGTGAATCTCCATCGGCCACGGCCCGATGCGCTCGAACGTCTCGCGCATGAGCTCCAGGTTGTCAGCCGGCGTCGTCGAGATGAAGAAGTCGTACTCGAACTCCGGTGCCTCCGGGTCAGCCTCATGCGCGGCGTCCTTTTCTGCTTGCAGCCCTTGCAGCGCCAGCATCGATGCCTCGCAGACGTCATAGAGGCACAGCTTGAAGAAGTCCGCCGCCTGTTCGGGCGTCAAGAAGCCGCCATTCGCCTCGGTAAGGCGCGTCTTCACCATGCCCGGAATGGGCGGCTTGCTGAATACCAACAGCGCTTGCTTGCGCTTTCCCATACAATCCCCTCTCGTCATTCCCATGAAAGCTCGTGATCGCTCTTTTTCGCCATGCAATCAAGGGCGTTGTAGGACCACGTGCCTATCATCGGCTCCGATTGGTCGAGCGAGCATGACGTAAGCACGTTGACGTTGCTCTCCCACATGCCCCCCAGCCTTCCGTCGGCCGCATCCCATTCGGGATGCCACCATCCGTAGTCAACATGTATAAGACCATATCTTATATCTATGAGGGCCACTTTGAAATATGCCTCGCCCTTATCGGTCGCAATCGCCAGCGTATCGCCTGCCGCAACGCCGATGTCCGCTGCGGTCTCCTCGCTCATCTCGGCCAAGGGCGCAGGATAGCGCTCGCGAAAGCGCGGGTTATCCAGATACATCGAGGCGTTGTAGGGCTGCTTGCGCGCACCCGTGATGAGCTCGACATGGTGCCAACCGTCACGTGCGCGCTCCTCGACGAAGTCAGCGCTGCACAGACGGCGGTTCTCCCCCGGTGTGGGCAGCCGCTCGCCGCCGAGGCAATCAAGCGCCTCGCTGGCGAGCTCGACCTTGCCGGTCGTGGTGGCGAATCCGCGCGGCGCGCTCATGGGATCGGCACCATCACGCGGCAGCAGGTGCTTCTCGTACGTCGGCGGCTGGTAGCACATCCCAATCTCGCAATACGTCTCCCAGTCCATGCCGGTCGGCTCCAACGTCGCAGCACAGGCATCTTCGAACGTCTCATGCGGCCAGCGAGACGCCTGTCCAAGCCGGCAAGCCAGCGCACGGAATATGTCATAGTCCGTCTTGCGCTCGTAATATGGGGCACAGGCAGCCGGGCCGCCATAGGCGAAGTTGGCAACGCCCCCATGCGCCTGGAACGTGGCTCGCTCGATGGCCCCCGCGCTCGGCAGGACATAGTCGGCTATCTGGGCTGTCGGCGTCAGGTAGTAGTCGATGACGACGAGCAGATCAAGCCCCATGAGCGCCTTGTAGACGCGATGCGTGTCAGCGTAGGTCAAAAGCGGGTTGGTGGCCTCCACGATGAGCGCCGCGATGCGATATGGCTGACCGCTCTCCATGGCATGCAGCACAAGATCAGGATGGGCCGAGGTGAGATACCGCGCCGGCAGACGCTTGCCATACGGCTCCATGACCGACCGAATGCGGTCATAGCCGTCATAGCACTGCAGCGGCGTATGCGCCGTGTTCAGGCAATGCTCGCGCAGCACGTCCTCGTTCTCAAGCGTGCACTCCAAATCGAGCTCCTGCACGAATTCGCTCGGTTCGGCCAGGCAGTTCGCACCCGGACGATCGAGGTTGCCCGTAATCGCGAGCAGGATGCAGCGAGCACGATGAGTGGGGGCGACGTTTCTGCCAATCTGGTCGATGCCGCGCCCCGAGATGAGCGCCGAGGGGCGCCGGGCGAACAGGCGCGCCACCTTCCTGACATCATCCGCAGGCACACCGCACACTGCCTCTGCATGCTCGGGCGTAAAGGGGCGCACATGCTCGCACAGCTCGTCGAAACCGTGACACCACTCACGCACGAACTCATGATCGATGAGGTCTTCGGCAATCACGACATGGATGAGCGCCAGCGCCAACGTGCAGTCAGTCCCTGGCCGTATGGGCAGCCACACGTCAGCCAAGCGTGCCGCCTTCGTATAGCGCGGGTCGATGACGACGATATCTGTCGCATCCCCTTTCGCCATCTTGAGAATATGACGCCAAAATACCGAATTGTCGGACTCGGCAGGATTGGTGCCCCAGATGAGCAGCGTGTTCGTCTCATCGGTCAGGTCGATCTCGATAGTCCAACCAAACGTCAGCGCATCCATCCAGATGCGCGGATTCCAGCAGATCTGGCCGATGCCGACGTTGTTGGGAGAGCCGAACAGCGACATAAAGCGATGGAGCGGCCAAAATGACGTGTGCGGCCCCCCAATCATGGACGCCAGCGTACCCGGCCCATGCTGGTCCTTCAGCGCCTCAAGGCGCACAGCGATGTCATCGAGTGCCGCATCCCAGCTGACGCGCTCCCATGCGCCCGACCCGCGCTCTCCCACGCGCTTGAGCGGATGGTTCACACGTCGCGGGCTGTCGAGCACGTCTAGGTTCATGCGCCAGCGCTGGCACCCGGCCAAAATCTGCGGATCGTATGGGTAGCGCGTCGGGTCAGGCTCAAGCGCGATGACGCGACCGTCCTCGACGGTCGCCACCAGCCCGCAGAGATACCCGCAAAAGTGGCAATTGGTCCTTGCTACGTGTTTCTTCATATGCACCCCAAACGCCTCAGAGGCCGATGTCGGCAACATCGTCATCTGAGATTGACGGGTCCGCAGCCGTCCTTTGGTCCGCATCACCCGCGCCCGAGCATCCCCCAAGCCCAGCGAACGTGCGCGTCGAGCCCGCGCGCCGCGTCACGCCCAGCGTCTCGTCGAACAGGAAGCGCAGGCGCATCCACATGCCCGCGCTCGCCCAATTGAGCCGCCACGCATAGAGCAGCTCGAGGAAATGGACGGCCGGCAGGTGCTTTTGTGCCAAATTGAGCTGGAAGGCGCAGCTCATGCATGCCGTCACGATTGCATCGGCCTGGACCTCGTGCGACTCGCGCCCGCAAAGCTCGGCGCACTTATCGGCAGCAGCCGTCTTGCCTGCCGCCCGCGGCAGCGACCCGCAACAGACAGAATGCCTCCGGCAGTGCTCGGGATCGACCCAGCACCCTTCCGGCAAAAGAGCGCGCAGCCCATCTGCAAATTCGCCATATTCGCGATCGGGACACGAGTCATGCGGGCACAGCATCACCTGCTTGCCAGCATCCCCCACGACGAGGTCTGCCGCCGTAGCGGCATCGATACGATAGCCCAGATCAGCTAGCACCGCCGGCAGCACCGCGATCTCGACATCCGAGGTGCGCGGGTCATCTGCAAAGGCATCGCGCAGCGCCTTCACGCAATTGGGGCACGCACACACAAAGCGCTCGATGCCGCATGCCGCAACATGCTCGCGCAGCTGCTCCTCAAACGACGCACGGATGCCGTCGCCGCCTGGCTCGTAGCTGAGTATCTTCCCGCAGCACAGAACCGAGATGCCATCGACCACTTCGTGCTGCTGCAGCGTCTGATAGACCGCATCCACCAGCGGCATCGCATAGTTGATCAGCGAGCATCCAGGAAAGAACACCGAGCGAGCCTGTCGGGGCGCGTCTCCCGACGCCTCGACAAACACCTCGCCTGTCGCATAATCCTGCGTGACCACGTCGCCCGTCAAGGCATCGACGAACTGGAACGTCTCCATGTTGGCCTCCCATACGCAAGAAGGGCCCGACAAAAGCCGGGCCCTTCCAAAGCGAACTCTTGTCTAGAACAGGTTCTCGCCGTACTTCCACTTGTGCAGGAACTCGGCGTCGTCGCCCACGAGGCGACCATAATACAGCTTTTCGCCCGGCAACGGCGCGCGGTCGTCGGAATAGACGACAAGGAAGCGCAGGATGCAGCCACCGATGAGCACCATGATGGGCGCCACAACAGTAGACAGGATCGACTCCGCAGCGAAGACGTACATGAGCTCGGGAATGACCAGACCGATGGCTATCATGCCCACCCAGAAGACGAGCGCATAGGAGCCATGCACCCAGCGATGAGCCGCCTGGTTGGCCGTCTTGTTGCCAGCACCCAGGAAGGAGAGCACCATGACGAGCAGCACGACGATCTCGCAGACGACGAGAATGACGTCCACGGTGTGCAGCAGATGCTTCACCTCGGTCACCGCCGCATAGGTGAGGTATGCCGTCTGAGCCATCGGGTCGCCTGCATAGACGAGATCCATGACGTACGACTCATCCATGAATGCCTGGTCGACCGGCCACCAGCCGATGGACAGCGCAATGGCGGCACAAGCCGTCGACAGAGCCGAGATGGTGAACAGCACCGGCAGCGCCGGCGTCGCCCAGAAGGCGTGTGCCTTGAGCGAGGACAGGAAGATGCCGGTGTACAGCACGACGCACAGGCCAGCCACGCCAGCAAGGGCGAGGCAGACGTCACGCGCCGGAGCCAAGAAGTTGGCGACAGGCGCAAACCAGTCCCACGGTATGAAGCTCAAGAACCAGACGAAGCCGAAGATCAAGCATACCGACAGCACGCGAGCGCCCCAGCAGATGACCGACGTCGACTTGATGAACGTGCGATAGAACACGAGCGGCTGGCCGAGGTCGAGAACGAGGAACACACATCCCAGACCCAGGCACATGATGGCCAAGAAGCACGGCCATGCCATAATCGGCTGGATGACAGCCGCGAAGTCAGGGTATACGAAGAAGTTGACGATCGCGGTGATGCCGAAGATGCCACCACCAAGACCACCCAAGAACAGGTACGTCGCGATGATCCACTCCCAATAGTGGTGGCGGATCTCGCCGAACGCAGCCTTCGAGGGGTTCATCTTTGCAGGATTCTTAGTCATTATCTCGTACCTCCCAGATTCGGAATGTAGTAGATCTGCGGGCCGGTACCGAGATCCTCGAGAAGGCGAACCGTCTCGACCGATCCGACGAGCTTGGACACCTCGGACTCGGGATCGTCCAGATCGCCAAAGATGCGCGCCTTCTGGTGGCACGTTGCCACGCAGTAGGGCTCTTTGTCAGGCTCCATCGCGCGATGGTCGCGGCAGAAGGTGCACTTCTGCACGAAACGATGGAGGCGCGGGCGCAGGTTGGACTTGTCGCGCATGCCATAGGGGCACGCATTCACGCAAGCCAGGCAAGCCATGCACTTGTTGTACTCGATCCATACGACGCCGTCGTCATCCTGCTGGGATGCGCCGGTCGGGCAGCACGGCACGCATGCCGGCTTCTCGCAGTGCATGCACAGCGTCGGCAGCCAGTTGCGATGCACGTTGGGCCAGCTACCCTCAACGCCCTCGGACATGACGGCATTGTAGATGATGTCGTTCGGAAGCTCGTTCCAGGTGCGGCACGCGACGGTGCACGAATGGCAGCCGATGCAGCGACGCTGATCGATGACCATGCAATAACGTGTCATTATTCAGCTCCTCCTATTCTGCTTCTTCTTCGGCTGCAGCAGCCTCAGCTGCCTCGACCTGGGCCTCAGCCGACGGCTCCGCCGTGGCGCCCTGCGCATCAGTGATCTCCTCATAGGACATCGAATAGCGCTTGCCGGTCTTCATGTCGATCAGGTTCTGCTCGTTGGGGTCGTACGCATAGCCATAGTTGGCATCATGGTAGACGTTCGTCTCAGGGTCGATCATCCAGCCCGAGTTGGGGTCATAGATGTACATGAGGTCGTTCAGGCGAGCGTAGCCCAGCTCCTTGTCCCAGGTGAGGTTGGACGGCACCTCGTACGGCGCATCCTTGCCCGGGTAGGTGCGGACCCCTGCCACGTAGGTCAGCGGCTCGCGGTCCATCGTGTACTTGTCGCCCGTCGCGTCGTCAACGAGGCAGTCGTTGTTCGCGTCATAGCGCCAGCCGGTGTAGGCGTCGATGTAGGCGTTGCTCTTCGGATCGACGAGCCAGCCAGACTCGTCCAGGCGGAAGTGGCTGTCCTTGTTGTAGACGAGGCCATCCTGCCACACCCAGTAGTAGCCCTCGGGAACCTCGCGGTCGCACGCAGGCTTCTCGAACGGAATGGGCTCGCGCGCAAGCGGCTGGTCGGACGGCATGACCGACACGCCCGGCGTCTTGGCGTTGCCCGGGATGGACCACTCGGCGTCCTTGGCGGTGAACTCATGGTCGAGCTCGGTGCAGGGATACACCTTGCACAGAAGGCCGCGGTTGGCCCACGAGCCGCCCATCGGGTCGCAGTCCTCGGCGTCGACCGACGTCAGCGTGTTGACGTTGGACTCGAGGCAGCCGAACGGGTTGTTCAGGTCGGCAGAGCCGTCGCGCTCGGGGAACCACCAGCCGCGCGGGCAGAAGATGGTGCCCGGTGCGATCTCGGGCTCGACGTTGGCGCGCATCTTGATGCGGCCGCGCCTCGTCTCGATCCAGCACCAGTCGCCGTACTCGATGTGAAGCGGGGCGGCCGTGTCCGGATGGATGGAGAAGAACGGCGTCGGATAGATGTAGCGCAGGTTCGGCATGTTGAAGTGCTCGGAGTGGTGGAACGGCATGAAGCCGCCGCCGGTCGTGAGCACGAGCGGATACTCGTCCAGAAGCTCGGGCGTGTCGATGGGGTTCTCGATGGTGCCGATGTAGGTGGGCATGCCCGGGAACCCAAGCTCGCGCATGATGGAGGAGTCCAGCTCGATCTTCTTGGACGGCGTCCAGAAGCCACCGTGATCGATGAACTTGCTCTGGTGCAGCGGCGGGAAGTACATGCGGACGTGGTTGACGAAGTCCTCATACTTCTCGATCGGCAGCCCCAGGCCCTCGATGACGTGGAAGTAGGCGTCCTCGACGGTCTCCCACGGCCAGTTCGCCGGGTCCTGACCGCATGCCAGGCCGAGCTTCTTCCAGAACTGGTAGTCGTCGTGGCGGTCGTACTTCGGCTGGATGGCGCGAGCGCCAGCCATGAGCGAGTCGGTGGCGCCGTAGTGCGTCACGATGGTCGGACGCTCGAGAGCGCCAGCGGCCGGGAACACGTAGTCGGCGAAAAGCGCCGTCGGCGTGATCCAGTAGTCGACGACGACCAGGAACTCGACCTTCTTGATGGCCTCGAGCACCATCTTGGCATCGCCATAGGAGTTGACCGGGTTGGTGGCGTTGCAGATGAGCGCGCGGATCTGGTAGGGGTCACCGGTGATGATGGCCTTGAACACAGACGGGCCGTGCGCCTCGCAGAACCACTCGGTCGGCAGCGTCTTGCCCCACTGACGGCGGGCGTTGTCGGAGATGAGCTGGTATCCCGGCCACGAGGTGAGCTTGAAGCGGCTGATCTGCTTGGGCTTCTGCTCCTCAGGCAGGCACTCGTTGAGCTCCAGCTCCTCGTCGGTGAGGAAGTTGAGAGCCGGGCCCGGCATGCCGTCGCCGCCGGGAACCTCGATGTTGCCCGTAACGGCACGCAGAAGCGCGATGGCGTGCGAGCCGGTGGTGGATGCGCGACCGATCTGGTCCCACGTGCAGCCCCACTGGATGCAGCCCGGGCGATTCGTCGCGTACATCGTCGCTGCCTGGCGGATGAGGTCAGGCTCGAGCCAGGTGATCTCACTGGCCCACTCGGGCGTGTACTCGGCCACGTGAGCCATGAGCTCGTCGTAGCCCGAGCACCACTTGTCGATGTAGTCGTAGTCGGCCATGCCGCCATAGAGGATCGTATGCAGCATCGCCAGCGCGAGCGCCGCGTCAGAGCCCGGACGCAGCGGCAGCCACAGATCGGCCTTGCACGCGGTCTCGGAGTAGCGCGGGTCGACGACGATGATCTTCATGCCGCCCATCTGCAGGTCGGTGTAGCCATGCATGCCCGGCAGAGTGGACGCGCCCGGGTTCATGCCCCACAGGATGAGGCAGCGAGCAGCGCCGAGGTCGGTCTCGAAGGGAGACCAGCCCGAGACGCACGTCTCGGCCATGAACGTCGGGATCCAGCACAGCAGTGCGTTGTGGAAGCCATTCGGCGTGCCGAACTGGTTCAGGAAGCGCCTGCGCGCCCAGTCATCGGTGCGCGTGGTGCCGCCGGCAGAAGCCACGGCCTCAGCGCCGGACTCCTCTTTGATCTGGTTGAGACGATCTGCGACCTCCTGAATGGCGGTGTCGTAATCCATCTTCTCCCATTTGCCTTCGCCCTTCTCGCCAGCACGCTTGAGAACGTGATTGACGCGGGCCGGATGGTTCACGTGCAAAAGCGCGCTGTTGCCGCGGCAGCACAGACCACCCTGGGTCGAATAATTCGGATCGCCCTCGATCTTGATCACGTCGCCGTCCTTGACGTAGGCAAGGACACCGCAGTTGGCATGGCAGAAGTAGCAAAGCGACTTCACCATTTCGACTCCGGGGGCATGAATATCGATTTCGGCCATCTACCTTCCCCTCTTCTTCTCGATTCTGTAGCGCCCCTCCCAGGAACGCCCGGCTCATGAGACACCATGCCCATACCAGCCGAACCTTGTGGCATGAGCATGATGGCGCACGTCGCCTAATTAAAGCTGATTATAACCAGCACCCATGCAAATTATAGTACGCAAAGAGTTAAATTACTGTCTGCGGCGAAAGTTGCCGTCCCGAATGGAGGCCGCCGCCGACACGACGACGCGGCGATGCGACGAAAGAGGCACGATGGAGCACGATTTCACCTTCATGGGAACCGCCGCTGGCTGCGGGGTTCCGTCCTTTTTCTGCGACTGCCCTGCCTGCGAGGAGGCCCGCGCGAACCCGCGCCTCGCGCGTGGCGACTGCGGCGTGATGATTCGCCGCGCGGGGGCGGCCGCACCTGGCGGCAGCCAGCCGCTGAGCGAGCGCGACGCCAACGTGCCGACGCTCATGATCGACACGCCCCCCGACGCCCGGCATCAGCTCTTGCGCGAGGGCGTGCGGTGGGTGGATGAGATCCTGTTCACGCACTGCCACTTCGACCACATCGGCGGCTTGGGCGAATACGAGTACCTGGTGGCGCTCAAGCGCGGCGGCGTGAAGCTGCCCGTCTTCGGGACGGAGGAGACCATCTGCGGACTGCGCCGCGAGTTCGGATACCTCGACTACGTGATCGACTGGAACATTCTTCAGCCCGGCGAGACGCACGAGTTCGACGGCGTGCGCTACACGCCGCTTGCGGTGACGCATGCGCCCGGCACGGTCGGCTACCTCATCGAGACGGCAGACACGCGGCTGTTCTACGCATCAGACACTGCCGACCTGCCGCCCGAGACCGCCGAACGCATCCGCGGCGTCGACGTCCTCGCCATGGATGCGACGTTCTGGAAGAAGAACTGGAACCCGCGCGACCACCATTCCATCCAGGAATGCATCGCAGAAGGGCTCGCGCTGGGCGCCAAGAAGCTCTATCTCACGCATATGTGCATGCACTACGACGAGCCGATCACCTATGCCGAGCTCGTCGCCTACCTTGCGCAGTACGATGGCCGGGTAGAGCCCGCCATGGACGGGCTGACCTTCGCGATATAGCGCAGAGCAGCGCCTGCAGGGCGGCCGACAGCCCGCCGATGCGACGCTGCTGCCCCTCGCACGCCAGCAGGAGGGACAGCCGTGCCGACTTGAGACCTAGGCGCGCACCTCGGCGCCCGTTGCGCCCTGGACCTTCTTGACCAGTCGCTCGTGAGCCTTCTCTATCTCGGCACCCGTCAGCGTGCGATCGGGCGCGCGATAGGTCAGAGTGAACGCCATGGACTTCTTGCCCGTGCCGATGCGCTCCTCGTCATAGAACACATCGAACAGGCGCACGCTCTCGAGCAGCTTGGCGCCCGCAGACGTCATGACCTGCGTCATCCGCTCGGCCGTGACGTCGTCGCCCACGATGAACGCCTGATCGACCACGACGGCAGGGAACGTCGGCACGTCGACGTAGTCGCGAGCCGGACGCGCCGCCTTGACGAGCGTCGCCACGTCCAGCTCGAAGGCGACAACAGGGCCTTCGGCGTCGAAGTCGCGCACGACGAGCGGGTGCACCTCGCCCACCCAGCCTATCTTGGCGCCGCCCGAGTACATCTCGGCCGCGCGTCCGGGCTGCAGGTGCGGGGCCTCGTCGGCCGTGAGCGCCTTGAAGCGCACCTTGGGCAGCGCCAGCTCGCGCGCGAGGCTTTCGAGCACGCCTTTGCCGTCGAAGAAGTCGAACGCAGCAGGGCGCGCATTCCACGCCGCATCCCCCATGGCGCCCGCGAGAACGCCTGCAACCTTCTTGCGCTCCTTTGGCTTCTTGCGCCCATCGGCCGTAGAGAACACGTTGCCGATCTCGTACAGCTGGATGTTCTTGGTGCCATGGTGCTGGTTGTACGCCACGGCCCTCAAAAGTCCCGGCATCATCGTCTGGCGCATGACGGACTGGTCGACGTTGATGGGGTTCATGAGCTCGACGGCGTCACCCATCTCGTCGCCAGACAGGCGCATGCGCTCGACGTCAGCCGGCTCTGCGAACGAATAGGTCATCGTCTCGTTGAGGCCGCTGGCACGCAGGGTCGCATCAATCAGCCCGCGCACGCGCTCGGCATCTTCCCGAATGCCGACGCGCTGGCCAGACGAGGGCAGCGTGGACGCGATGCGGTCCATGCCCCACAGGCGCACCACCTCTTCGTAGAGGTCGATCTCGCGCTCGAGGTCGGGACGGAACGTAGGCGCGACGACCGCGAGCTCGTCGGGGGTCGCACCATCCGTGACCGTGCAGCCCAGGCGCGTCAGCTCATCGACGATGAAGTCGCGCGGGATGTCGGCGCCCATCATGGCGTTGAAGCGGCTCATGCGATACGGCAGGCAGACCGGCTCGACAGGATGCGGATACACATCCACGATGCCCGGACGCACCGTGCCGCCCGACACCTCCGCCATCAGCGCCGCGGCTGCGGCAGCTATGTCCTCGATCGGGGCGGGG
>CAJUFC010000144.1 GCA_910585565.1 uncultured Eggerthellaceae bacterium
ACGCTCATTGCGGGATTTCCTGGCGAGACGGAGTCGATGTTCGATGACCTTATCGACTTCGTCGAAGAGGCAGCCTTCGACTACGTTGGCGTCTTTCCGTATTCCCGGGAGGAAGGCACGCGCGCCTACGACCTGCCCGATCAGCTTGACGAGTCCGAGAAGGCGTATCGCGCCGAGCGGCTGCGCACGGTGGCCGATGCCGTCAGCACGGGCGTCATAGCCGCGCGCGTCGGCGCGTCGTATCCCGTGCTCGTCGAGGGTTGCGAAGAGGATGGGCAGGCTTACGGGCGCACGGTCGTGCAGGCGCCCGAGGTCGATGGCGTGACGTATGTCGATGCCGGCGAGCCGGGCGACGTCTTTGTCGCCGCCATCGAGGACACGCTCATGTACGACATGGAGGGAACGCGCGCATGACGAAGGACTCCCGGCCCTATCGCGGCATCTGGACGCCTGCCAACATCGTGACGCTCGTGCGCATCTGCCTGGTGCCCCTGTTCGTCGTGGTGCTCGTGAGCCCATGGCCCGAATGGCTCAGCATCCACGACATCGTCAACAACCACATCAAGGCGCTCATCGCCGCAGCCGTGTTCGTCGTCATTTCGTGCACCGATTGGCTTGATGGCTACCTGGCGCGCAGCAGGGGAGAGGTCACCGACTTCGGGAAGTTCATCGACCCTTTGGCGGACAAGATCCTCGTTGCCGCTGCACTGATCGCCTTGGTGGAGCTCGGCGTCATTCCGTCGTGGCCTGTGCTCATCATCCTGACGCGCGAGTTCATCGTGTCTGGCATCCGCATGGTGGCGGCCAGCAAGGGCGTCGTGATCGCAGCCAGCTGGTATGGCAAGGCCAAAACAGTGCTGCAGATCGTAGCCATCGTCATGTTCATCGTGAAAGACTCGTTTGTCGTGCCTAACCCCGCACATGCCATCGAGAATCCGCTGTATATTGCGTCATGGGTCGTCATGATGGCGGCGCTCGCCATGACCGTCATCTCCATGCTCGACTACATAGCCAAGGCGCGTCCCTTGCTCTTTCCCAAAGGCAGCGTCGCATCTGATGGCACCGTCTCGAATGCACCGGCAGCGGACGCCGTCGGTGACGATATGCACGCTGTTTTCAACGACGATTCGCGCGACGATGAAAGCGTGCCTGCGCTCGCACGTGCGGTCGTTGAGCAGGCGCAAGAGAAAGGCATCAAGGTCGCGACGGCCGAGAGCCTCACGGGCGGCCTAATCGCTGCCGCCCTGACCTCTGTTCCTGGCAGCTCTTCGGTGATGAACGGCGGATGCGTCACCTACGTCAACGAAGCAAAGCATGCGCTTCTGGGCGTCAGCGAGCTGTTGCTGGCCGAGCGGGGGGCTGTGGATGCCGAGGTTGCCGTGGAAATGGCGTGCGGGACGGCAGCGCGCCTCGATGCTGATGTCGCCGTATCGGTGACAGGCATCGCCGGGCCTGGCGGTGCCGAGCCCGGAAAGCCCGTCGGCACGGTATTCATGGGCCAGTGCGTGCGCGGCGTAGCGTCCTTCGAGCGCCTTGACCTTGACGGCGACCGCGCCGAGGTGCGACAGAAGACGGTAGCTTGCGCGTTGCGAGCCATGCAAGACGCGATAGAGGCGTGTTAGAGCTTTATCGAAATGGCGTCGGGGCACCGTCGCGGCATTGTGAGAAATGCGTCTGACATGCGTGCGGTTCGCGTATGCAGCGGGCCGCCCATGCTGTCATATATCTGTTAGATGGCCGTGCTATCTTCTCTTTCGTCCGGATTTCGCGACAACGAGCGAGAATCTCTTGACTCGCAAACAAATGTTCGTATAATGTCATCAAGAAGTATGCGCCCGACGAGGAGAAACCATGGCACAAACGAAAGAAGAGCTGCTTAAGAGTACGACCGACCAGATTCACAAGAAGTTTGGCAAAGGCGCCATCATGAAGCTGGGCGAGGCTGACGCTGATCTCAGCATCGCTGCGATTCCGACCGGGGCGCTTCCGCTCGACATAGCGCTCGGGATCGGCGGCGTGCCGCGTGGGCGCATCATCGAGATATACGGCCCTGAGTCCAGCGGCAAGACGACGCTTGCCTTGCAGATTCTTGCGGAGGCCCAGGCCCTCGGAGGCGTTGTCGCCTTCATCGACGCAGAGCATGCGCTCGACCCTATCTATGCTGCCCGCATCGGCGTGGACATAGATGAGGTGTTGGTCTCGCAGCCCGATACTGGCGAGC
>CAJUFC010000145.1 GCA_910585565.1 uncultured Eggerthellaceae bacterium
ACGGAGAAGCGCAAGCAGAAGCACCGCGGCCACTAGAACAGGGAACAGGAGTCGGTTCCGCGTTCCGATTTGCGCCAAGGATGACACAGGATGACACAGGACGGGGATGATGCCATCAACATCAACGATCAGTGGGTGGCAGACATTTCCGGATGACGCTCCCTCTAACTCCCATGAGCCGCTTTATCTGCCGCACCGACAACCTCATGGCTTCGGTAGCCATAACGGTTCCCGTTGCAGAAGAGCAGCGTTGCAGCCAGCGCAAAGGTCACTGCCTCGGCAATGGGCACTGCCATCCATACGCCGTCGATCCCGAGCAGGCGCGGCAGAAGCAAGATGCAGAGCGGCACGAGTCCGAACGTGCGCAGAAAGGATACGAGCGCGGACAGCCTCCCGTTCGACAGCGCCGTGAAGGCTGCCGAGGCGAAGGTGTTGAGCCCCGAGAACAGGAAGCTCGTCGAGAATATCGCAAGACCAGCGCTCGCCATGGAGAATACCGGGCTTCCCGGCTCCGCGAACAGTGCCGAAAGGGCGGGCGCCAGCAAAAACGCGAGGATGCATGCCGCAACAGAGACAACCGCGATGCACTTGAGGCAGGATCGGAAGACATTTGAAAGCGCGGCTTTATCCCCGCTCCCATAGTCGTAGCTTATGACAGGGGCAGTGCCCATAGAAAACCCGATGAATAGAGAGGCGACCAGGAACTGCGCGTAGATCACGATGGTCACGGCGGCAACACCGGCTTCTTCCGCCAACGAGAGCATAGCAGCGTTGAAGAGGAACGTGGTCACGGCCGCCGCTGCTTGGCTCACCATCTCGGAAGCGCCGTTTCCGCAGCTTTTGGCGATGACCTTGAGGTCGCGCGAGGGCTTCGCGAATCGCAATCCACCCTTGCGGGAGGCGAAGAAGGCGAACCCCATGAGTGCCGCTACGGTATAGCCTGTGACGGTGCCCCAAGCGGCCCCAGAGATGCCCAAGCCCATCACCGCAAGGAAGAGGTAGTCGAAGGCGATGTTGGAC
The DNA here is from genome assembly GCA_910585565.1 of uncultured Eggerthellaceae bacterium. Lineage (GTDB taxonomy): Bacteria > Actinomycetota > Coriobacteriia > Coriobacteriales > Eggerthellaceae > MGBC163016. Next base: position 1,021 of record CAJUFC010000145.1, read on the forward strand.
AATCCGCAGACCACGGCCATCGCCGTTCCCACGCCGGGACGCCCGGCGGCGATAACGGCATTCTGGAACAGCACCTGCAACACGATCGCAGGGGCGAAGGCGAGGATGATCGCCATGTAGTCCATGCAGTAGGGCTTGAGCGCGGGCGTTGCTCCCAGACATCCGACCAAAGGGTCGAGGAAGGCGTTTCCCAACATTGCGACGAGGGCGGCCACGACGAACCCGGACAGCGCGATGAGCGTGAAATCGCGCCTGCTCTCTCGCTCGCATCCGGTACCCATCTTCGTGGCGACGATGGCGTTTCCGCCCGTGGCCAGCATGGTGGCGAAGCCGACGATGAGGTTGATCGCGGGTGTCGCTATGTTTATGGACGCCATGGCGTCTGGAGATACGAACCTCGCAACGAAGACGACGTCCACTACGGTATAGAGCCCCATGAACACCATCGTCGCCACCGATGGCAGCGCGAACCTTATGAGGCTGCCGGCAGATTGCTTTTGCGCGAGGGGGTTGACTGAGGCGCTATCGTGCATCGCAGGCCTCCTTCAACACGCTCTTCGCCGCAAGGAGCCTCTGCGTGGGGTAGCCGAGCTCCTCAAGCATCTCTGCTTCGGCAAAGCCGAGCGCCAGGAGGTCTTCGCGATACCCTGTATCGGCCGCGTCTTCAGCCCGAAACGTCGTCGTGCTCACGGTCTCCACTTCCGGGGCGAGCTCTTGAAGAGCGCCGCGCATGAGCACCTTGGAGATGCTAGAGCCGCGCATCTGCGGGTGCACGCCCAGAAACTCGATGGTGCCCAGGCCGCGCCGGAATGCTATCGCGCCCACGATTTTTGTCCCGCGCTCGAGCACGATAGCCTCCCTGCTCTCGATGGATCGCTTCAGGTGCTCTGCGTACTCGGATTCATCGAGGTGGGGATACCCGTCCACCACCAAGGACAGCAGTTCCATCCAGGCCGGGACATCCTCTTTTGCTGCGAACCTCGTTTCTGCGGAAGCGCCTCTTCTCAGCCGCTTTCCCGTGAGCTCGTCGGCAAGCGCGATCCGCAGCTGCAGCGCGTAGAACTCCTCATCGCGGCGAAACTGCACAGGCGTCTTCTTGTACATTCGCTTGAAGGCGGCGGCGAATGACTGCTGGCCGCCGAACCCGACGGATACCGCGATGTCCAGGACGGGCCAGTCGGTGAGAACGAGCATCTTTGCAGCCTCGGTGAGGCGCCTGCGGGCTATGTAGTCGCCCATGGTCGTTCCGCAGGCTTGCGCAAAGCTTCGGTGCAGATGATATTTGGAATACTTGACCTGTGCGGCTATGGTATCCAGATCGAGATTGCGGTCCAAGTTGGATTCGATGTAGTCTATGGCGGCCCGTGCCGCCCCCAAGTCGTTCAGCAATTGGTTTCACCTCCTTTCTAACCGTATCAAGCGATGTTGTCCTCAATTTAATCCAGATTGCCCTCTTTGGCCTTTTTTGCTGTGGGTCAACGATCTAGCAAGATAGCTCTCGCTATCCCGATGCGTTCCGTTTTTAGCGACACGCGTCATCGACCTGATACGGGCAGCACCCCTCTGGCTGTAAAGCTGTCTGCGTCACTTCCCGACCATCGAGCAGGAGAGCATCGATCGAACTAGGGCGGAAGACGTGGCTTAAGGGCGCGGCAGCCGCCCTGCAACAAGAACGGCCAGGCGGATGTGCCTGGCCGATGCATTCGATGGAGCGGGCGACGGGAATCGAACCCGCGTTAGAAGCTTGGGAAGCTCCTGTTCTACCATTGAACTACGCCCGCAT
>CAJUFC010000146.1 GCA_910585565.1 uncultured Eggerthellaceae bacterium
AGTCTCGCTCGACGTGCCCTCGCGCCATGCATACGCCTCGCTGTCGCCCGAGTAGTCCACCTTCGTCGCGCCCTCGACGCCGGTGCGGTCGGCACCCGTGCTGGCGCCCGTGCGGTCGACGTCGCTCGTGGCATGCGTCGGGATGCGTAGCGCGACCTCGATCTCGCGAATCTTCCAAATGGCGTCCCAGTTCGCCTCGGCAATGGTCTGCCGCCAGCCGCCCGGCTGCGTGTCGTCGCCCTTCATGAGGGCGACGCCCTCCTCGGTCAGCGCAAACGAGTTGTCAGCCTCGTTGTAGGTGAGATAGAACGTCGCGTCTTGCGGGCGCTCGTTCTTCGTGTCGGCAACATCCAGCTTGCCCCAGCCCAGGAACTCGAACCCGTAGCGCGCCGGCGCAACGAGACCCATGGCCGGGTCGATAGTGCCCGGCTTATTGCGCGTCGGCGAGTTGGTGCCGATGGCCTCGCGCTCGGCAACGGACAGCAGGCCGCGGCCCTGCCAGTAATAGATCTTCTCGGTGGGAGCGACGTAGCCCGCGTCGGTCGGCTGGCGCCCGGCCTGGTCGGTGACGCCCCGGCCGTCGAGTGTCGCGATGGCGGTGCCCTCGTTGTTGACGTTGGTCGGCTCGTTCAGCCTGAGCGTCACGCCGCCGCTGTCGATGGAGCGGTTCTGCCAGATGGCGTACAGCGTCACCTTGTTCTTGTCGGCCTCGTCGGCCGTGTAGGTCTTGTTCCACACCGACGCGAACGCGCGATGCATCTTGTCGCCGTCGAGCGTATAGGTGGTGTCGGTCGGCACCGTCACCGGGTTGAACGCGCTCATGGTGGAGTCGGCCGTCCATCCCTTGAACGTGAAGCCATCGAGGTCAAGCGAGCTTGCGCCGGGGCTGCCCGCAGGCTTGCCCGCGAGGTCGACCATGTGCGCCGCTCCCTCGGTTATCTCCGCCGTGTCAATCCAGGCAGCGCCCGCGATGTTGTCGCGCTTGGCGCGCTGGTCCGCGTACGAGGTGCCCCACGCATACAGCCGCTCGCCCGCGTCCTCCAGCGTGTCGATCGCCGTCACGGCGTCGGACGACACCAGCGTCGTCGCATCCGGCGTCGCCACCCACGGCTCAGAGGTCGACCCCTTCTTCCCCGCCTGCGACACGTCATACTCGGCAATATACTTCTGCGGAATCCACACCGCCTTGAGGGTGGCGTTGCCAGATGCCCCCTCCGGCGTCTTGAAGGAGGGCGTGGTCATCGACTCGAAGCCCGAACCACCGTTCGCCCAGACCCAGCCTGCCAGCCAAAAGCCCGGCAGCTTGACGTCTTTGGGGAGGTCGGTGGGAATCCCTTCGGTGTATTGAATCGTTTTGCCCCCACCGCCAGAACCGTCCCAAGAGGCAGAGCCGCCTCCCACGAGGGTGAGGTCGCTTTCCCACAATGCGGTCAAGGTGTGATCGGAGTTCGACGCTCGATTTGACGATGCGGTAACCACGCTTCCGTTATAGGCCCAACCCATGAACTTATGCCCTTCACGCGTTGGCGTTGGCAGCGTGACATACGTAGGGTTCTGTGAATTTAGATAACCCTGCGGTTCGACATCGGAACCACCAGCAGAATCAAACGAAACAACCGAATCAGAAATGGCAACTATGCACTGAGTGGCGTCTTCCCAAGTGGCGTTGTTGTTGGAAAAAGAAAGTTCGGCGTATATTCCACTGCCCCAAGTATGGTCACCTCCATGCTCGTCATAAAATCTTGTTTTGTAAGAGGACAGCGCCACATCATTCGCGTTATCTCCAAGTGGAAGTGCCCTTATGTTGTAGCTAATGCATCGCATATTTCTTACATCATCTGCCGTCATTCCCAAATGTCGTCGAGTATCCGTAAAGATGGCGCTGCCATACCGGGAAGGATCCATGTTCCAGTTATGCGAACCCAAATAGCCAAAATCGGACGTGGTTATTGAGGAGGTAAAAGGGAACAATTGTGACCGCTTCACAGACGTCCCGAACTCTACACCGGCAGGCGAATCGGAAGATTGACTTGGTTGACTAATCCGCGCATACCCCACTGTATAATTCGCCGGCTTCTCCCTTAACCGTATTTCAACAGGCGGCCGACCTGCAACATACGAATCAACAGGCCCGTTTTCGCTCGAAAAGACAATCCCGTCCGCATTCTCAACACGCTCTTCGTCCAGCGATGAGCTTATTGGAGATTCCGTTATGGAGATTCCCTCGTCGAACGCTTCGCCGCCGATCCAGCGGACTTTCTCGGGGATGTCGACGAACTCGAGGGCGGCGCCCTTGAAGGCGGCGTAGTCGATGGTCTTCAAGGTGGAGGGCAGGCTCACGGACTTGAGGTTCGTGCAGCCGGCGAAGGCGGACTCGCCGATCGAGGTCACGCCCTCGGGGATGGCGACGCTCGACAGGAAGACCGCGCCCTCGAAGGCGCTCGGCTCTATCTGGGTCACCTGGTAGGTGACGCCGTCC
>CAJUFC010000147.1 GCA_910585565.1 uncultured Eggerthellaceae bacterium
AAGGACGTCACGTTCGGCTATGACGAGAAACGCCCGCTTTTCGAGGACGTCTCGCTGGCGATCGGCCCTCATGAGCGCGTCTCGCTGGCGGCGCCGTCGGGCTGTGGCAAGACGACGCTGTGCCGTATCATGGCCGGCTATGTGTGCCCGCAGCGCGGCGCGGTCGTCGTGGAGGGGCACCCGCTGCCGCATCAGGGCGCAAGTCCTGTGCAGATGGTCTTCCAGCATCCAGAGCTCGCGTTCGACCCGCGAGCGCGCATGCGGGCGTCTCTCGCAGAGGCAGGCCCCCTTGATGGGCGCCTGCTTGAGGCCTTCGGCGTCCGGGACGCCTGGATGACGCGCTTTCCGCATGAGCTGTCTGGCGGCGAGCTCATGCGCTTTTGCATCGTGCGCGCCCTCATGGCACGTCCGCGCTACCTCATTTGCGACGAGATATCGACCATGCTCGACGCCATCACGCAGGCGCAGCTGTGGCATGCCGTCATCGACGAGGCCGCGCGAGACGGCATCGGCATCGTATTCGTCTCCCATTCGTCAGCGCTCGTCGAGCGCATAGCGACGCGCGTCATCGCGCTGGCCGACCTCGTTTGAGCGGCTGTTTCCTGTCCTTGGGCTTACGAGAACGTGTCGGCTCGGTGTCGGCTGGTGCTTGTGCGCCCCATCGCGATGTCGCCCGCGCTAGATTGGATGCCAGCAACGAATTGGACCGGTGGCAGGCGACGGCTGCCAGCCACGGAGCTCGTGATGAAAGCGAGGACGTCATGCAGAAGTACATATGCGAGGTTTGCGGCTGGATCTATGACCCGGCGATCGGGGATGCCGATGGCGGCATCGACCCGGGAACCCCGTTCGAGGAGATTCCGAACGACTGGCAGTGCCCGGTCTGCGGCGCCAAGAAAGAAGACTTCGAGCCGTACGAGGAGTAGCCCCGCGCGTTTCCCTAGTTTCCCATGCGGAGCTTCCCGCTCCGATTCCTTCCCAAGGAGAAGGCCGCCTGACAAGCTGATACGGCTTATCAGGCGGCCTTCATAGCGCATAGAACCGTCCCCTGTGTTCACATGGCTATGACTTGATGGACGTGCGTATGATGAGGCGGTTCGTGAGATAGGTGACGATCATGTACCCGCCGTAGATGACAGCCACGAGCACGACCGAGGCGGCGATGGGCTGGGCCGCACTGATGCCGAGCGCCGAGAGCAGGTTGTCGTTGAACACGCCGATAGCGCAGGCAGAGTGGCAGACCGCCAGCCCGAGCGGGGCCAAGAAGTAGACGAGGACCTGAATCAGCACCGAGCGTCCTAGCATGCGTGAGTCGCATCCCAGCTTGGACAGCAGTTGGTAGCGCGGCTCGGAGTCGGTCGCTTGCGACACCTGCTGGATGGCGAGCACGGCCGCCGTCGCGATGAGGAACACGAACCCGATATAGAGTGCCAGATACGAGATGAGCAGACGGAAGCCCTTGGCTTGGTCGACCATCTCCTCGCGCGTGATATAGCTCCACAGCGGCCAATCCATCGACTTGAATGCGTAGTTGGTGGCACCCACGCCGCCCGTCGTGGCGGGTGGGAACGCCTCATGCAGCGCGCGCCCGAAGGCATCATCGCCAACGGGACCTGGCTCGCGATAGCTCACGTTCAGCGTCGATGTGGTGGGCACCGAGCCGGCGCCTGCCATCGCTTCCACAACCGCATCGGGTACGACGACGGTCGCAACTGTGGACAGCATGCTGCTATCCTCAAGTTGGGTGTCTTTCGCGTCGTTGTGGAGATGCAGCGTGTGTCCGAGGATGGTGAGCTCGGGCGAGGCCTCGATCAAGGCATCGATGAGGGGGTCAGTTATGTGGTTGTTGTTGACGAGCAGGTATTCGTCATCGGCGAGGGGTGCGCCTTGTTCGCCCTGCAGCTCGAGCTGTGCGTCGTACTGTGCCCGCGAGCACACGTTGATTTCATGCGCAAGGACCTCATCGGTGGAAACGCCGCTCCCGAAGGAGACCTCGCGCTCGCCAAGGAGGTCGGCATAGGTGAGGCCGGGCACTTCCCAGGCGTCGATCTGGCCGCTGGCAGCAACGACGTTGCCCCACTCTGGCACCGTGTCTGCGAGGTATGCCTCCATGTCCCAGCCATATTCTTGGCCGCGCGCATAGGCTTCGGGATACTTGGTCGCGCACGCCTCTCCGATGGCTTGGTAGGAGGCGGGGTCGTTGGCGTCTGCCTCGGATGCATCCACTGGAGAGGGAGCCATCATGGGATGCGCCTTGATGCTCGCGTCGTAGGGGTTGGCGCCATCGATGTCGCCAACGAACACGCTGATGAGCCCCATGCCGATGGAAAACGTCGTGATGGCAAAGAAGAGCAGCACGCACACCATCCACAGCGACACGAATGCCGTGTTCACCTTGCTGGCGATCTGGCGCACCGTGAACGGCACGAGCCCGCGCAGGTACACGCCGCGCAGCCTCGTGAGCACGGCGATGGCGAACCCGGCCAGCGACCAGAAGAACGCAAGCGTGCCGACGAGCATGAGCGCGGTTGCGATCCAGAAGTCGTTGTCGATCGTGACGAGGCCGTTTTTGGCCAGCTCGTAATAGGCGGCAGCGATGAGCGCCACTGCCGCCACGAAGACGACGAGGCACACCCAGGGGTTGCGCGTGATGACCTTTTCGTTGCGCGCGTTGGCGGACAGGAGCGTGATCAGCTTGAAGCGGTTGACCGTGATGACGTTGAACAGCGTCACGACCGCATAGATGACCGCGAAGCACACGAGCGTCATGACGAAGGCCTCGACAGAGAACACGAAGTTGTATTCGCTGAGCGTGATCTGGAACAGCGCTGCGGTGAAGAACGACAGCAGCTGCGAGAGGAAGAACCCAAGCGCGAGTCCCAGCGCCAGCGAGACGATGCCGACGAAGACCGTCTCGTACAGCACGATGCGCGAGATGGCGCCGGGGCTCATGCCCAGCGTGAGATAGACGCCGAACTCGTGCTTGCGTCGCCCGATCAGCATGCGGTTGGCGTACAGCACGAGAAAGCCCAGCACGGCTGCCACCACGACCGAGAACAGCGCGATGAATACCTTGGTGGAGTCGAAGAGCGTTGCGGTCGCCTCTGACTCCAGCTCGAACAACAGCCGCTGCGCTCCGATGGAGTTGAACGCGTAGAAGATCGCGACGCCGAAGAGCAGCGTCACGAAGTAGATGGCGTAATCGCGCACCGAGCGGCGCACGTTGCGCACGGCGAGCTTACATAGCATGGCCGGCCTCCCCACCAAGGAAGGCGATGACCTCCATGATGCTAGCGAAGAACTCCTCGCGCGGCGCGCTGCCGCGCCGCAGCTCGTTGAACAGCAGGCCGTCTTTGATGAACAGCACGCGCCCGGTGAAGGAGGCGGCGTAGGCGTCATGGGTCACCATGAGGATGGTCGCCCCCATGTCGCGGCTCATCATCGTGAGCGTTTCCAGCATGATGGTGGCGTTGCGCGAGTCGAGGGCGCCGGTGGGCTCGTCGGCCAGGATGAGCTTGGGGTCGCCCACGATGGCGCGGGCGGCGGCCATGCGCTGGCGCTGGCCGCCCGACATCTGGACGGGGAACTTCTTCAGCGAGTCGGCCACGCCTAAGGTGCCTGCGACCGTGTCGACGAGCCCGGGGATGCGCGCAGGCGGCGTCTTCTTGATCGTGAGGGCGAGCGCTATATTCTCGTATCCGTTGAGCGTGTTCAAAAGGTTGGAGTCCTGGAAGACGAACCCCAGCTCGTCGCGGCGGAACTGCGCGAGCTTTCGGCGTGACAGCGTCGTGATGTCGGTGCCGTCGACGAGGATGCGTCCCGAGGTGGCGCGGTCGATGGTGGAGATGCAGTTCAAAAGCGTCGTCTTGCCCGAGCCGGACGGTCCCATGATGGCGACGAACTCGCCTGGCGCCACGTCAAAGCTCACGCCGCTGAGCGCGTGCGTGACCGAGTCTCTCGTGCCGTAGGCCTTCTCGACGTTTTGGACCGAGAGGATGGGCGTGGTGGGAGTCGCATCGAAGCTGCTCTCGAGGTACTCGGGCGCGAGGGAGCCTTCCGGCATCATCGAGGGGTTAGGGTGTGCGAATATCTCAGGCATGGTTGCGTACCTTCCTTTCGAGCTTGGGAGCTTGCGTGACGACGAGCGCGCCGATGCCGGTGACTGCCGTCACGAAGACGACTGCGCAGCCAACGGTCTTGAGCGTCGTTTTCAGAACATGTATGGCCATGCTGCCCATGAGTCATTCCTTTCGGTCGTTGAGGGCGAAGGACCCATATAGGTCCGGTGCATGGTGTCATGATGCCGCCTGAGGCATCCTGCGTGCCATCGATTTGCCTTACGCTTGCTTACGAAACCGTCACCTTGCGAGCGGGGGCATGCAGGGCGAGGCATGCCTTATATGGGATCTGACGGCGCCTTCGTCTTGGCGGCGGCGAGGCGAAGCGTGCGTCGGTCATGGGGAAACGTCATCATGACGCGCGTGCCGGTGCCCTCTTCGCTGGCCAGCGTGATGCCGAGACCCATCCGCATTCCCATGAAAGCGACCAGGTACAGCCCCATGCCGGTGGCCGAGCCATGCTTGCGCCCGACTGCGCCAGTGAATCCGCGGTCAAAGACGCGCGGCACGTCGGCAGCCGGTATGCCGCAGCCGTCGTCGGCCACCTCAAGGGTCGTCTTCCCGGTGAGGCCTTCTTGCTCGGTCTGTCGCGCCGAGAAGCGGATGGTGGTCGCGTCGTACTTCGCGGAGTTCAGTATCAGCTGTGACACCATGAAGACCACCCAGCTCTCGTCGGCAAGCACGGTCAGCTCTTCGTCGATGTCGAACTCGAGCGCGACGCTGCGCGCGACGAGCGTTCGCATGTTCGCCTTGCACGCCTTGCGCACGCAGGCCAAGACGTTCGTTTCGGAAATGAGGTAGTCGGCAGCCAGCGACGACATGCGTGACTTGTAGAGCGCCTGCTCCACCAGCGCCTCGATGCGCTCGATCTGCTCTTTGAGAATGCTTGCGGGCTCGCCGTGCATGCTCGCCAGCGCCAGCTTCGACGCGGCGATCGGCGTTTTCACCTCATGGGTCCACAGCTCTGCGTACGTGCGCTCGGCGCGCATCTCCTCCTTGAGCTCGCCCAGCTCGAGGGAGCCTTGCGCCGAGAGCGCTTCTGCGATCCCGCGGGCGATGGCGCCCTCAAGCGTGGACGCCTCGTGCGTAAGGTCGCAGAAGAGCTCCATCCGATCGAGCGAGGCGGCGACCGCGGTGGCTTCGCGCCAGAACCGGCGCGCCCGCCAGTAGCGTATGGCGAGCGGGCATGTCACGCAGCTGGCCAGAAACAAGACGATGAACAGGATGGAGGTGAACGGCAGCCCCATCATGAAGAGGAAGAAGGCCGCACATCCGATGCTCGCTGCTGCCCACAGGACGGTTCCCAAGCGGTCTTTGAGGTACGAATGCGGCGTGAAGGCGGGAATGTCGGCGGCAGATGATGCCGACATTCGCAAGGATGCGTCGTCCATGTCAGACGACATATCCTTGGCCGCGTCGCGTCTGCACGAAGTCTGGCGGCACGCCGATGGAGGCAAGCGTGCTCCGGAGTCGATTGACGTTCACGGTGAGCGTGTTGTCGTCGATGAACGCGTCTGACTCCCACAGGTCGCACATCAAGTCGGAGCGCGACACGACGGTGCCCGGGCAGCTCATGAGCAGAGCCAAGATCTGCTGCTCGTTGCGGGTGACGACAACGCTTTTGCCATCGAACGAGACGCTTGACGAGCGCAGGTCCAGCGTGACGCCGGCGTGCGTGAGGGTGCTGCGATGCGCATCCGGGGCTGCCTGGCGCTTGAGCAAGGCCTCTATCCGCGCGATGAGCACGGCGGGGCGGTAGGGCTTCGTGATGTAGTCGTGCGCCCCCAGCTTCATGGCCAGCACCTCGTTGAACTCATCGGTCATGGAGGTGAGGACGATGATGGGCGTATCGCTCGATTTGCGTATCTCGCGGCAGATGGCATGCCCGCTCACGCTGCCGTCTTCGCTCGGCAGATTCAAGTCGAGCAAGATGCAGTCGGGATGTGCCGCCAAGGCGTCGGAGGCCGCTTGCTCGAAGTCGGTGCACACGCGCGTGTCGTACCCCTCCAGCATGAGCAGCTTCGCCAGCTCGCTGCGCATCGCATTATCGTCTTCGACTATGTAGATCAGTGCCATAGATGGCAATTGTAGCAAGGTTGGCGCCTGGGCGCGAAAAAGAATGCCCGCCTCGAGGGAAGGGTGCTCCTCCAAGGCGGGCGGACGGTGGTGCGGGGCTGGCCTTGCGGCGCGGGTGCTTAGTAGTTGGTGGCCCGTATCTCGAAGTGAGCCTGCGGGTGGTCGCAGACAGGGCACTTTTCAGGTGCCTCGGTGCCAATGTGGATGTGTCCGCACACCGTGCAGTACCACACCTTCACCTCGTCGCGCTTGAACACCTCGCCGTTCTCGACGCGCTCGATAAGCTGCTCGAAGCGCTCCTTGTGGGCAAGCTCGATCTTGGCGAGCATGTCGAACCATTCGCCGATCTCGTCGAAGCCCTCCTTGCGCGCGGTTTCGGCGAAGTTGGCATACAGCTCGATGCCCTCGTGCTCCTCGTCTTCGCGCGCGGCGTTGAGGTTGTCGAGCGTGGGCGGCACCTCGCCGTCATGCAGCTTCTTGAACATGAGCTTAGCGTGATGCAGCTCGTTTGCCGCCGTCTCGTCGAAGATCTCGGAGATCTGCACGTACCCGTCCTTTTTTGCCTGCTGTCCATAGAACGTGTACTCGCAGTAGGCACGTGCCTCGGCCTTGAGCGCGGTCTCGAAGTTCTTCCAGGTCTTGGATTTTTTCAGGTCCATTTTCATCTCCTTCGTTACGGGTCGATAGCATTCTAATATGCGCCTGCGAGCTGCCCTATAATGATGGCGGGCTGTCAACAATCCGTTTTTGCATCGGCTTCAAAAGGAGGGAATGCCAAGATGAGCGATCTGGGACGCGTGGGCATCATCGCGAACCCCGTTGCCCAAAGCGGGGCATGCGCTGCGGTCGCAGAATCGTTTGCCGACATGCTCTGCCAGCAGGTGGGGCAAGACGCATGCCGGCTGCTTTTGACCGAGCATCCCGGACACGCCATCGACATGGCGCGCGCGACCCATGACGTCTACGACACGCTCATCGCCATCGGCGGCGACGGGCTTGTGCACGAGGCAGCAAACGGGCTTATGCGCATCCCGCCAGAGTATCGGCCCGACCTTGCCGTGGTGCCCGTAGGGTCGGGAAACGACTACGCGCTCACGCTGGGCATGTCCAAAGACCCGCAGCGCGCCTTGGAGCAGATTCTCGCCCATGACGCTCGCCGGATGGATGTGGGGTGCGTCAACGACGAGTATTTCGTCGAGACGCTTTCGTTCGGAATAGACGCCGCCATCGCCCTTGACACTGTCGAGCGGCGCAAGAAGAGCGGACGGCATGGCACGATTCTCTATATGGAAAGCGGCATCGACCAGATACTCAACCATCGCGTCGCCAACGCCTACCATGCCGAGCTGTCTCGAGCGGATGGGGAGGCGCCCTCGCTTGCCCTTGCGGGCGAGTCATATGTGTTCGCCGTCCAGATCGGCAAGACCTATGGCGGACACTTCAAGATATGCCCGGACGCAGACCCGCAAGACGGCCTGTTCGACGTGTGCATCGCCCATGCGCCGCTCTCGGCTGCGCGGGCGCTGCTCGTGTTTTTGCTGGCCAAGGGCGGGCATCATACCGGCTTTGACTGCATGGAGTCCCACCAATGCCCCTCGCTGGTCGTCGAGTTCGACGAGGCGCCTGCCTGCCAGGCTGACGGCGAGAAGGTCACAGGCACCCACTTCGAGGTCACCATGCTGCCGCGCGAGCTGTCGGTGCTCGTGGGAGACTACGAGGCCTAGCGCGCATGCGCGTCTTTCGCCATCTGCTTCGGCACAAGCTCGCCGTGGTTGCGGTCATTGTGCTGCTCGTCGCCCAGGCTGCCTGCGACCTCGCGCTGCCGCGCTACACCTCAGACATCGTGGACATCGGCATACAGCAGTCCGGCGTCGAGCACGTCACGTGCGAGGAGATGACGTCCACGACGCACGAGCAGATATCCTCGTCGCTTTCGGGGCCCGAACGGCAGCTGTTCGAGGCATCCTACGACGAGGATGCAGAAGGGGGGCTCTGGCGGCTGAACGATGCTGGGCGCGCGCGGATGGGGGAGCTCGACGCGCTCTTGGCGCCCGTGCTCGTCGCCATCCATGCCGAAGCGGGCGCGGCCCATGCCGACGCCGCCGCTGCGGGCATGGGCGAGGGGGAAGGCCTCTTGGCCGGGCTCGACGAGGCGGCAAGCGACTCGCTTCTGCGCCAGCGCGCCATCGCGGCGACGATCGCGGAGTACGAGCAGACCGGCTACGACCTCACGGGCATGCAGATGTCCTATCTCGTGCGCACGGGCGCCATCATGGCGGCGATTGCGCTCGCTGGCATGCTCATCGCCATCCTCGTCGGGTTCGTTGCGTCTCGCACGGGCGCGCGCATCGGGCGCGATCTGCGCGAGCAGCTGTTCGCGCGCGTCGTGGCGTTCTCGGAGCGCGAGATCGTGTCGTTTTCGGCGGCATCGCTCATCACGCGAGGCACCAACGACATCCAGCTCATCCAGAACGTGTCCATCATGTTCATGCGCATGGTGCTGTTTGCTCCC
>CAJUFC010000148.1 GCA_910585565.1 uncultured Eggerthellaceae bacterium
AAGGAGCGCAGGAGCGCCTGGCACGAGGCCGGCTGGCGCACCGACGACATCGTCATGGGCAAGCCCTACGGCTCCCTCACCGAGACCATGGCCGTCGCTGCCGAGGGCACGATCGAGCGCGACGAGCTCCAGCTCGTCTCCTACCCCGGCGCCCACGAGAACGCCATGGACATAAAGAAGCCGAACGCCGAGGGCATAGTCGAGCAGGCGGAGAGCGGCCTCGCCTTCACCGTCAAGTCCGACATGACCGTTGCTGTCGCCTGGCAGGGCGACAAGACCGCCACTCCCGCGCACGTCGACATCCCCGCATCGGTCGCCATCGACGGCGTCACCTACCCGGTGACGGAGATAGCCGCAGGCGCCTTCGAGGGCGCCGCCTTCCTCACGAGCGTCACCATCCCCGAGGGCGTCGCCACCATCGGCCAAGACGCCTTCAAGGACTGTCACAACCTTACTGAGCCTGCGGTGCCCTCCACGCTGAGAGCGAGATCTGATGTGCTGTCCACTATGGCGCCAGCGGTGTCTTCTGAGAAGGGCGACGGGGCGGATCTTTTGGCTTCGGGCCGGTCTGATTCTAGCTCAGTCGCTGATGAAGTGGAGGGGGATTCGACGGTTGCGCCATACTCAACAGCCTACCCATTCAAATTGGTCGTTGAGAAAACGCTCGGAGTAGAGTCGGTCTCGTTGAGGATAATTCGACCTGATCTTATCAGTCTGACTGGTGAAGAAGCACAGCAGCATTCTCACCACTTTGATTTGTCATCGTCGTGGCGTATTATCGGCATATATACGGAGGGGGGCGTGGAAGTCATGTCGTCCCGCAACACGGTGCAATTCCATTCCTTCGTCCAGATTTCCAACACGGATCTTGCCGTTTCCTTCGAGGTTGACTTCTCTCTGAAGGCTGGTTATCGACTCAGCGACTTTCAGCTGAGGGCAACTCAGGGAATCGAAGTTGTCGGAATGGGTGGCGCGATTCGTCAAATTGCCATACTTCCCACTGAGGGGCTTCCGACTTTATATTTGAGCGTCGGAGTCGACAAGGATACTACTTACGATCTTACCCCCTACGCTAAGACGACCGACATTCAGAAGTGGGTCGACGACAACTACATCACCAAGGCCGTGTCCGAGCTCGACAACTTCTACGACAAGGCCAAGTTCAACACGATCTCCTACGAGGGGCTGGACGAGGCCGACTACGCGGGCGCGCTGCCGACGTTCTACGTGAGCGACGCCGCCAAGCTCCCGAAGGTGCCCGAGCCGAGGCGCGAGGGGCACGAGTTCCTAGGGTGGACGTGGAGCGGGCAGGAGACGCCGACCAAGGACCCGGGTTCTGCGTTCTCGGGCGGGGGCGCGGTCGCGCTGACCGCGAAATGGGGAGAAGCTGAACCCGAGACGCCGGAGGCCAAGCACTTCTTCACGAGCGACTCTCCGCTCAGGCATGACGACGCTTCCGCGACCCAGACCCACGTCATCAAGGTGCGCCTCGCGGGCTCGCCGGGGACGCTCGCGAGCGTCTCCTTCGAGGGAGACGACAGGACGGGGCTGCTCAAGGAGACCTCTGGCGTAAGGCTGTTCGTCGGCGCATCCGAGGACGCCCTCTCGTCCGGCACCGAGCTCTCGTGGGGAGGGGCCACCCCCTCCGGCTGGGAGTGCGAGCTCGCCAAGCTGGGCGACAATAGCTACGGCGTCTACGTGGGCGTGAGCGTTCCCACCTCTGCCATAGACGAGGCCAGCATCCCCGTGTCCTACGCCGACGGGAGCTACGTCGCCTCACTCGTCAAGATGAACTACGCGTTCGCCTAAGGGCGTGGGAGTGATGATTCGTTCGATTGCGGGGCGAAAGGCTCTTGGCGCGCCTCGTCCGGGCGCCCA
>CAJUFC010000149.1 GCA_910585565.1 uncultured Eggerthellaceae bacterium
AAAGCAGGACGGGCGCAGTCTCGCCTCCGAGATAGTGGCGAGCGATTACGGCGACGTGGCGTTCAAGGCCGTATGGATTCCCATGACCTACATTGTTGACTACAACGTGGACAAGGGACTCATTGCGGACATTCCCGATGGGGTGTTCATCCATCCGCGGGCTGCCATGAGCTTGCGAGCCAAGACGGGCTTTACCTGGCCTGATGGTACGCGCTATACAGGTTCGGACGTCGTGAGCGGCAGCGCTCCGGATGCATACAGCTTTACCAATACCGATTACATTGACCTGTCGGGCCTCAGCGCCACCACGCTGACGGACTTCACGCTGGCAGAGCAGCCACTGGTTGGCTACAAGTACCAGGGCTGGTGCACGGCCGATACGCTGCTGCCGGGAGAGACCGACCCAGCAAGCGGCGGGGTTTACACGAACGTCTACACGCTTGTCGACCACGACGGGTCGCTCGCCATCGGCGAGTCGAACATGGAGGCCATCTTCGGAGCCAATTGGCAGTCTTCGAACGAGAAGCCCGACCCTCTGCCTCAGCGTACGCTCTATTGTGTGTGGGCAAATACCGACATGACGACTATCACGCTGGAGGCGAACCAACCCAGCTTCACCAACAACGCGGGAGCCAATGTCGTCGATGCCGATGGCCGCGGAGACGCCGAGCCGGGCACGCAGTCCATTCGCTTCTGGAACGATCATGGCTACATCGGACAGCTACTCGCTGATGGGGCAGATCCCGCTTATACCGAGACGGCTCAGCCAAGCACGCCGGTGCGCACGGGCAGCACCGAGGCGGATACGGCCATCGACACGACGATGGGCCTGCTTGCGCCGGTGCGCTACGGGTTCCAGTTCATGGGCTGGGGCACCGATGACGGCACGCTGTACATTTCCTACGATGAGAACGCCGGTCGCACCAAGAACAAGGAGGGCTTCACCCTCACCAAGGCCGCGGCGGCGCTCGTCGAGCATGGCGATGACGGCAGCTGCGCGCTCAAGGCCGATGCGCCGACGACGTGGAAGTCCGTCTGGCAGATTCGCGAGATTGAGGTGTCGCTGCGCATCCCGTCGCCGGCCGTGCAGGACGTGGATGTGACGGGCGCCAGCACCAAGCCCGGCCACGACACGAGCGATTCCGTCAACACCAACTACTTCTACGATGACTATGCATGGCGCGAGGGCACATCGGGCGAGACCGAGGGGGGCGCGACTTCCGGATGGTATATCGCCAAGCGCACCTGGAAGTATGGGGACGTGCTCGAGATGCCTGCGTTCAAGCCGCGTGACGGGTACTATTCCTATGACGGGTGGTTCGACGCCATCAAGCCGTCGAGCGCCGTTTCCACCGACAAGGCGCTGGAGGCCGACCCCAGCATCGTCAAGATTGCCACGTTCGAAGGGCTGCGGCCCCATAAGGCAAACCTGCTCGTGAACGGTGCAAGCGAGGTGGACAAGGGCTTGCACATCCCTGACGACTTCTTCCTGACGGGCGTCGATGCCGGAACAATGAGCAAAAGGGAGCTGTGGCTGTGGGTGAGCCCCATTCGCATCAACGTCAGCTCGCCCATCGGCATCTACCTGTGCCAGGCGAACTCGTATGGCGTGGCGGTGGACCCCTATGTCGTGGGCAACGACACGCGCACGCAGCTTGAGTCACGCGCCGAGTTCCAGGTGGCGATGAACTCGCATGACCTGCAGATCGTGGGCCTTGAGGCCGAGGATGTCGTGGACGTGACGAAGGTGCCCGAGACGGACGACACGGGCGCCGAGACGGGCAACATGATCGACAAGGTCACGACGGTGAACGATACGGGCTTCACGGCCGCGGATGGCTTCTGCCGCCAGATCATCGAACCCAAGTACAAGCGCGTGAACAACAACTTCGTCAACGATAACTATCACTACGGCAGCGCTGCGGAGCCGAACGAGGGCAGCCGCATGTTCTGGGTGAGCCCGGTGCCGACGGCCACGGCCGACCAGGCGGGCGTCATCTATGGCGGTTCCGAGACGGCGGCGAGTGCCGGCGGTGCGGACGCCGTGGGCACGTTGACAGCTGCGGAGGAGCGCGAGCTGGTTCCAGACGTGAACAAGCGGCGCTATTTCGGCTATGGCTATACGCTTGATGCTGACGACATGAAGGGCGTTGACGGCTCCACCACGGTTGGCGGCGACAAGCTCATGGTGGACGGCGTTGAGGTGCCGCTTGCAGTGGGCACCAGCATCCAGGACAACACCATCAAGGACACCCTCGACAACACGACAAGCACGACCGAGTACAAGCTGGGCGACTTCGTCCTGCGTGCGCGCGACGATGCAGGCAACGTGCTGACGCATGGGCTGGACGACGACGAGCGCGGGTTGGCCTATCTGGGCGAAACTGCGGGCGGGGCTGACCTGTATCGCTTCTACTACGGGCTGGATATGCGCCGCTGCTCGTTTGACCTGGCTGGACTGCAGAACATCATCGAGAACAGCGAGAAGCTGGGCTACAACTCGGCGTTCGATCAGCCGCTTTTGAAGGTGAAGTTCACCTTTGCGGCTGCCAGGAACGAAGGCATCTCCTACTACTCGGCGCGTCTGGGCGAGACCGTTGACCTGAACGGCAACGACGGCATTCCGGCTGAGACCACCATTTCCATCGCTGGCTAGTGGGGGATTGGCGCACGGCTACTGGGCGGTGTGCGGCTGCTGGGTGGCACGTGGCTGTCGGCCGGCGCGTAGCCGCTGGCTGGCGCACCCGGTGTGGCTGCTGACCAGCGCACCCGGTGCGGCC
>CAJUFC010000150.1 GCA_910585565.1 uncultured Eggerthellaceae bacterium
GACAACTGCGAGCGTCGCGGCCACTTCGAGAACGGCGAGTTCGTCTACAAGTTCGGCTCCGAAGAGGAGAAGCTGGGCTATTGCCTGTACCCGCTGGGCTGCCGCGGTCCTCAGACCAAGGCGATCTGCGGCGTCACGCTGTGGAACAACCGTCGCTCCTGGTGCGTTCAGGCCGGCAGCCCTTGCATCGGCTGCTGCGAGGCCAACCCGAACAACCCGGGCGACAACTGGGTGCAGGTGAACACCCCGTTCTACCAGCGCTTCCGCGACCTCAACATCGGCGACTGGAAGTTCCAGCCCGAGCCGATCGCCTGGGCGCTCACCGGCATCGTCGCGCTTGCGCTCGTCATTCATGGCTTCGGCATGAAGAAGACCGGTCGCATGGACGGCGGCGCCCCGTTCGAGAAGATCCGCGCTTGGGACGAGAAGCACCCCGACCGCGCCATCGGCACGTATGCCGACCCCAAGAAGGGCGGCCCGGTCATCTCCGCTGAGCTGGCGGAGGAGAACACGCATCATCCCGTTAAGGCGGCCGACGAGGTCGTCGAAGACTACGAGCAAGAATAGGAGGTGGGGATTGAATGGCACGTTCGGTAATTGATCCGATCACTCGCATCGAAGGCCACCTTCGCGTCGAGATGGAGGTCGAAGACGGCGTTGTGTCCGACGCTTGGGTCTCTGGCGGCTGCTTCCGCGGCATGGAGCTCGTCGTGCAGAACCGCACCCCCCAGGATGCCTGCCAGATCGTCCAGCGCATCTGCGGCGTCTGCCCGGTCTCTCACACGCATGCATCTGCCATCGCGGCCGAAAAGGCCTATGGCATCACCATTTCGAACAGCGCGCGCATCATTCGCAACCTGATCGAAGGCGCTCAGTTCCTGCATTCCCACATCCTGTGGTTCTACAACCTGTGCGCGCTCGACTACGTCAACCCGCTCAATGCGCTTGACGCTGACGTGGCGAACATCTACGACATGGCGGCCCAGTACTATCGCACGAACGAGGGCGAGGCTATCACCTCCACCAACACCGACTTCGTCGCGCTCAAAGAGCACCTGACCCGCTTTGCCGAGAACGGCCAGCTGTCCATCTTCTCGGGCAACTGGTTCAACACCGACAACGGCACGGCCTACAAGCTGAGCCCCGAGCTCGATCTGGTTTGCACGGCCCACTACCTCGAGGCCCTGAAGATGCAGGCGCGCGCATCCGAGATTGCGGCCCTCATCGGCGGCAAGATGCCGCACGTCATGACGGTGGTCCCGGGCGGCACGGCGTTCTATCCCACCGAGGCCAAGCTCGACGACCTCCTGGCCATGGCCAAGGAGATCAACCAGTGGGTCAAGAACACCATGATCCAGGACACGATCGTCATCGCGCAGAACTATCCCGAGGCCTATGACTTCGGCAAGGGCTGCGGCCGCTACATCGCCTGGGGCGTCTTCGAGGGACCCGAGTGGCCCTACAACGACAACTACATCGAGCAGATGATCAATCGCTATCTGCCGATGGGCGTCCTTGACGAGAACCTCAAGGTGTCTGACGTCGACGAGAGCCTCATCACCGAGTACATGGGACATTCCTGGTACAAGGGCGAGGACACCTACACCTCTCCGTACTTCGTCACCGACCCCGACTTCACCGAGTACAACGTCGAGGACCGCTATACGTGGGTCAAGTGCCCCGCCTACGACGGCAAGCCCATGGAGGCCGGCGGCCTCTCGCGCGTGCTGGCAGCCTATGTCCGCGGCAACGAGTTCATCAAGACGCACGTGGACGACCTGCTGGTTGCGCTGGGCGCTCAGCCCGGCCAGGTGGACGTGCTGCTCAACACGCTCGGCCGCACCGCTGCCCGCCAGGTCGAGACGCTCTACATCTCCGAGCTTATGGTCATGTGGACGCAAGAGCTCATGGAGGCCCTTGCTGGCGGCGACTCCGAGTACTTCCGCGAGCCTGCCCACACCACGGGCGAGGGCACGGGCTTCTGGGAGGCACCGCGCGGCGCGCTGTACCACTCCGAGAAGATCACCAACAACAATGTCGACGGCTACCAGATCATCATCCCGTCTACGTGGAACCTGGCCCCGAAGAACGCCGAGGGCGTCCACGGCCCGATGGAGCAGGCGCTCATCGGCGTGCCCGTCGGCGACCTCGACATGCCGATCAACGCGCTTCGCACGGTCCACAGCTTCGACCCCTGCACCGCTTGCGCTGTGCACATCACCGAGCCGAAGACTGGCAAGACGTTCAAGACCGTCACCAGCCCTTGGGGGGTGAAGTAAGATGGCGCATCTCGCACACTACAAAGAGGCTCACCCGATGGTCTTCGTGGTGACCCACTGGATCAACCTCGTGAGCATGATCCTGCTCATCATCACTGGCTTCATGATCCATTTCCCGTTCATCGCGGGCTGGATGGGCGTCGCTCGCGGCGTGCATGTGTTCTGCGGCTTCGTGCTGTTCCTCAACTGCGTGTTCCGCGTGATTGCGGCGTTCTTCGTCAAGACGTCCCCGTCGGGCGGCACGCGCAAGGTGGTCGCCGACTACAAGACGTGGCTGCCCCAGAAGGACAACCGCCATCAGGGCATCGAGTGGATCAAGTACTATCTGTTCCTCAAGAAGGACCATCCGCTGTCCGCAAAGCTGGGCGTTCCGCAGAAGATCAGCTACCTGCTCATCCCGATTTTGATCATCCTCATGTTCTGGACGGGCCTGTGCCTGTGGGTGCCGACGGCGAACTGGCCGCTGACGGCTGGCACGACCATCCTGGTGGGCGGCGCCATGTCGATGCGCATCATCCACTACTACGGCATGTTCGTCTTCATCATCTTCATGTTCATCCACATCTATCTGGCGAACGTGGAGGGCACGTCTCCCACCAAGCTCATGTTCTTCCGCAAGGAGCACGGCGGCTTGGTCTACGATCCTGAGATTCACAACATCGTGGGCGAGGACCCGTATCCGGGCGAAGACAAGTAGCAACGCTTGGGCATACATGCCTGGAAACGAAAAGGACGGCCTTGTGAACTGAACCCCGATAGTGGGACTGGAAACAAAAGTTTCCGGTCCCACTTGTTTTGAGGGGTGATAGCTTGAGGCACGGAACAGACGTCAGGGTCGAGGCGGTAAGATGCTTCGAGGCCGGC
>CAJUFC010000151.1 GCA_910585565.1 uncultured Eggerthellaceae bacterium
GACCCAGATAGGCTGTTGCGCTGGAAACGGGTGAGGCCGTCGTATACATGAGGTCTTGCACCTCGTCCACCTTGAGTGATGGGTCATAGGCCCACAACAGCGCCGCACACGCTGACACCATGGGAGACGACATCGAGGTGCCCGACTGGGCATAGACGGCATCGCTCGACCCGGTGTAGGTGCTCCATATATAGGTGCCCGGAGCCGCTATGTCTTTCGCCGCTCCATAGTTGCTGAACGGTGCTTTGACATCGCCGTTGGTGACCGAGGTAACCGACGTGCACGCCGCAAAGTCGCTCGGATACGTCGCCTTTGAGGTGTTGCTGTTTCCCGACGCGCACACCGTGAGGATGTTGTACTGATTCTTCGCCCGATTGATCACCTGCTCGAGAGCATCGTCAACCGTATCCCCGCCCAAGCTGAGATTGATGACCTTGATGTCAGACCGGCCAGCGTCAACGAGGCTGAAGATGTACTCGTACGCCTTGATGAGCAGCGCGTCATTCGTGACGACCTTGCGCTTCCCATCCACGACGTAGTCGAAGAATATCTTGATGGGCAGCACCTTCGCGTTGTAGGAAACGCCCGCAAACTGATAGCCATTGCCGGCCTGAGCCGAGACGATGCCGGCCACATGCGTGCCATGCGCGTACTCTTTGCTTGTCTCGCTTATCGTATAGGGAGCCGAGACGATGCTGCGGCGAGAATAGTCCGAATAGTAGAACTGGCGAGCATTGGACTTGTCCAGCACGCCCCTGAGGTCGTTGTGCTCGAAGTTGACGCCGGTGTCCATTACCGCAACGGTGACGCTGCCCTCGCACTTCGACACCGTCCACCCCGACGTGGCATTGATGCTATCGAGATACCATTCGTTCGCAACGCCATTCGTCGAATACGTCCGATTGCGTGCATAGGGGTCGTTCACCTCAAGCCCGGCTGCTCCGAACGCATCAAGAAAGCCCTCTTGAGGCGAAGCCGCATTACCTGGCACCTCGTCCACGAGCTGATATATATAGTTAGGCTGCACGCTCTTCACGTCACCGCTCTGTGCAAGCGCGTCAAGCGTATCCGACACGCTGGCACCATCCGGAAGCGGCATGCTGACGACAGGCGCGCCCTCCTCGTCGGCGCTGATTATCTCTGCGTCAGCAGGAACAGCCTCATCCGATGCAGACAGGGCGGAAAGCTCGCCGGCATCCTCATCTTTCAGCGTGACGATGAGCGAGTCGGGAGCCATCTGCTCCGACGAAGCCTGTTCGACCTCTTGCGCGAGCGCCTTGGCGTCATCGACGCCAAACGTAGCTTCCTCTACGACAGAGACACCCGACAACGCAGGTGCATGAGCAGAGGCGAGCGCCGGCACGACAGGCACGCACAACATAGCCGCGAGAAAGGATGCGATGAGCCTTTTCATGAAACCCCCTTATCCGTCTTAAGCAAAACGAACCAATTGCATAGAATAATCGATATGAACCACGTTGAAATTGTCAATACGAGTAATGGCCTACATGATACAAACATTTGTATGATATTTCAACCATTTTTTCGAACATTTGTTGTATACTGATTGCAACAACAGAGAAAGGCCAACCATCCCATGAGCACGAACGCACAACAAGCCGCCTTCGCGTTTCCGGAAGCATCGCACGCCGTGATGCAAGCGCTGGAAGTCGCTGGCCACGAAGCATGGTTCGTGGGAGGATGCGTGCGCGACTCGCTCATGGGGCGCATCATCAACGACATCGACATCGCCACGTCGGCTCCGTGGGAAGAGACGGCTCACGCATGCCAGCAGGCCGGCATGAGCGTCCATGAGACCGGAACGCGGCACGGCACCGTTACCGTAGTCTACCGCGATGCCGCAACAGATGCGGTCACCAGCTTCGAGGTCACGACATACCGCGCCGACTCTCCCACCTCAAAAGACGCACGGCACCCCGACTCGGTCACGTTCGTCTCTTCTATAGAAGAAGACCTTCAGCGGCGCGATTTCACCATCAATGCCATTGCGTGGCACCCGACACGCGGACTGCTTGACCCGTTCGGGGGCCGCACAGACATCGAAGGGCGGATCATACGAGCGCTCGGCCGCCCCGAGCAGCGCTTTCGAGAAGACGCCCTGCGCATCCTGCGCGCATGCCGGTTCGCATCTCAGCTGGGGTTCGCCATCGACGAGCGCACCTACGATGCCATGCTGGCAAGCAAGCATCTGCTGCCGTCCATCTCGACCGAGCGGATAACCTATGAGCTCGATCGCCTGCTTCTCGGCGAACATGTCCACGATGCGCTCATGGGCACCGTTGACGTGCTGGCAGTGGTGCTGCCCGAGCTCGTCTCGATGAAAAGCTTCGAGCAGGTCACCAAATATCACGTCTACGACGTGCTCGAACACACCGCATGGGCCGTTCAGTATGCAGCGCAAGACCGGCTCGTCCGCTGGGCAGCGCTCTGTCACGACATGGGCAAACCAGCTGCTGCCTTCTTTGACCAGGATGGCGTCGAGCACTTCTATGGGCATGCGCAGATCAGCGCTGCCATCGCTCGGGGCATCATGAGCCGCCTGCTCATGTCGCGCCCATTCAAAGACGCCGTCGCGCACCTCGTGGCCGAGCACAGCAACGAATGTACGCCTTCCGCTCGAGCCGTCAAGCGAAGGCTCGCACGCCTCAACGGCGACGTCGACCTGTTCCGCGCCCAGCTGGCGCTCAAGCGGGCAGACGTGCTCGCGCATGCCCCCGAGTATCGTTCTCAGACCAATGGCATCGACCGCCTCGAAGAGATTTTGGAGGAGGTGGTTGCTGCTGATGACGCGCTCACGGTCAGGCACCTTGCCATCGATGGCAACGACGTCATCTCATTGGGCGTCGATGCTGGCCCCTGCGTCGGAGACATCCTACAGGCTGCACTTGATGCGGTCATCGACGAGCGCA